>NZ_JADO01000017.1:0-127964 GCF_000518425.1 Pseudoalteromonas sp. 23_GOM-1509m | reverse complement strand
TGATGATACCAGCTTCAACACGGCCAGTTACAACAGTACCACGACCTTGGATTGAGAAAACGTCTTCGATAGGCATGATGAATGGCTTATCGATGTCACGCTCTGGCTCTGGAATGTAAGTATCTAGTGCTTCTGCAAGCTCTACGATTTTAGCTTCCCATTGCTCTTCGCCTTCAAGTGCTTTAAGTGCAGAACCTTGAATTAGTGGTAAGTCATCACCTGGGAAGTCGTATTCAGAAAGAAGTTCACGAACTTCCATTTCTACTAGCTCAAGTAGCTCTTCATCATCAACCATGTCACATTTGTTCATGAACACAACGATGTAAGGAACACCAACTTGGCGAGAAAGTAGGATGTGCTCACGAGTTTGTGGCATAGGGCCATCAGTCGCAGCTACTACTAAGATAGCGCCATCCATTTGAGCAGCACCAGTGATCATGTTTTTAACATAATCGGCGTGACCAGGACAATCTACGTGTGCGTAGTGACGAGTAGGAGTATCGTACTCAACGTGTGAAGTTGAGATTGTGATACCACGCTCGCGCTCTTCTGGAGCGTTATCGATTGATGCGAAATCTTTAGCAACACCGCCGTATACTTTTGCAAGTACGTTAGTGATTGCTGCAGTTAGTGTAGTTTTACCGTGGTCAACGTGGCCGATTGTACCAACGTTTACGTGCGGTTTTACGCGTTCAAACTTTTCTTTTGCCATCTTAAAAAATTCCTAATAAAGAAATTAAAGCCTGACTCAGTATTGAGCCAGACAAGCTAAAATCATATAACAGCGCGAGCTGAAATTATTGTATCTGCAACCTGTTTAGAGGCTTCAGCGTACTTCAAAAACTCCATAGAGTATGAGGCACGGCCCTGTGTTGCAGATCGTAAAGCAGTCGCATAACCAAACATTTCAGATAACGGAACCTGAGCATTAATTTGCTTAAGTCCACCAAGTGCATCTTCCATGCCTTCGATCATGCCGCGACGACGGTTTAGGTCGCCAACTACATCACCCATGTTTGCTTCAGGAGTGAGTACTTCAACCTTCATTACTGGCTCTAATAAAGCAGGGTTTGCATCTAGCGCACCTTGCTTCATAGCGAGTGAACCTGCTATTTTAAATGCCATTTCATTCGAATCTACATCATGGAATGAACCATCATATAAAGTCGCTTTCACGCCAAGTAATGGGTAGCCTGCCAGTACACCTTGAGCCATTTGCTCTTGGATACCTTTGTCTACCGCAGGGATGTATTCTTTCGGAACTGACCCACCTACGGTTTCGTTAACGAACTCGTAAATTGGGGCTTCATCATCCGAAATATCCATCGGTTCAAGTTTAAGCCAGACGTGACCATATTGACCACGACCACCTGATTGACGTATAAACTTCCCTTCAACTTCAACAGTTGAACGAATAGCTTCTCGGTATGCAACCTGCGGCTTACCAACGTTACATTCAACACTGAATTCACGTTTCATACGGTCGACAATGATATCAAGGTGAAGTTCACCCATGCCAGAGATAATCGTCTGGCCTGATTCTTCGTCAGTTTGTACGCGGAAAGATGGATCTTCTGCCGCTAGTTTACCTAGCGCGATACCCATTTTATCCTGGTCAGCGATTGTGCGAGGCTCAACCGCAACAGAGATAACTGGTTCTGGGAATTCCATACGCTCTAGCGTAATAATAGAATTCGGATCACACAGTGTCTCGCCTGTTGTTACGTCTTTGAGACCAATAGCCGCCGCGATGTCGCCTGCGTAGACTTCTTTGATCTCTTCACGTGAGTTTGAATGCATCTGAACGATACGACCAAGACGCTCACGCTTACTTTTTACTGGGTTATATACCGCGTCACCCTGTTTAACAGTACCAGAGTAAACACGGAAAAAGGTCAAGGTGCCAACAAACGGGTCTGTTGCAATCTTAAAAGCAAGTGCAGCAAACGGCGCTTTATCATCAGCAGGACGCTCTTCCTCGGTACCATCTTCGAGGATACCTTGGATTTGTTTCACTTGTGTGGGTGATGGCATATATTCAACAACGCAATCAAGCACAGCTTGAACGCCTTTGTTTTTAAATGCACTACCACAGGTCATGGGAACAATTTCGTTCGCTAATGTGCGTTGACGCAAAGCATTTTTAATTTCTGCTTCGCTTAACTCTTCACCTTCTAAGTATTTATCCATTAGTTCTTCAGAGGCTTCAGCAGCGCTTTCAACTAAATGAGAGCGCCATTCTTCAGCTAAATCCTGAAGTTCTGCCGGTATTGCCTCATAAGAGAAAGTCATACCCTGGTCTTCATCATTCCAGTTAATAGCTTTCATTTTAATAAGGTCAATAACACCTTTAAAGTCGTCTTCAGCGCCAATTGGCAACTGGACTGGAACAGGCGTTGCTCCAAGACGAGATTTCACCTGGCCGACAACCGTTAAGAAGTCAGCGCCTGTGCGATCCATTTTATTTACGAAGATCATTCTCGGAACTTCGTATTTGTTCGCTTGACGCCAAACTGTCTCAGTTTGCGGCTGTACACCAGATGAAGCACAAAGAACAACTACCGCACCATCTAGTACACGTAAAGAACGCTCTACTTCGATAGTGAAATCTACGTGTCCTGGGGTATCAATGATATTGATGCGATGGTCGTCAAATTGCGCGTCCATCCCTTTCCAGAAACACGTTGTTGCAGCAGAAGTGATTGTGATACCACGCTCTTGTTCCTGCTCCATCCAATCCATAGTTGCGGCGCCATCATGTACTTCACCGATCTTATGAGAAAGACCTGTGTAGAACAGAACACGTTCTGTTGTGGTGGTTTTGCCTGCATCTACGTGAGCACAAATACCGATATTGCGGTAACGCTCAAGTGGAGTTGTACGTGCCATAAAATCCTCTTAAAGGTTAAGGACAGATTACCAACGGTAATGAGCGAATGCTTTATTCGCTTCAGCCATACGGTGAACGTCTTCACGTTTCTTAACCGCAGTGCCTTTGTTGTCAGCAGCGTCAACGATTTCTTGAGCTAAACGTAAGCCCATAGATTTTTCGCCACGCTTACGTGCAGCGTCTACTAACCAACGCATACCTAATGCGTTGCGACGTACTGGACGTACTTCAACTGGTACTTGATAAGTTGAACCACCAACACGGCGAGATTTAACCTCTACCTGTGGACGGATGTTATCAAGTGCAGTTTCAAAGATTTCTAGGTGCGACTTGCCTGATTTCTCAGCAGCCACGTCTAGCGCACCATAAACGATTTTTTCAGCAGTAGATTTCTTGCCGTCTAACATTACGATGTTAACGAACTTAGCAAGAAGTTCCGATCCGAACTTAGGATCTGGAAGAATTTTACGTTGACCTATTACGCGTCTTCTAGGCATTTTGTATCTCCGGTTTATTCAGGTTTGCTCTTTCGAGTCAATCACCCAAAACAATAATTAATAATATTTAGTGCTTGGCCTTACTAACGGAAAACAATTAGCCTTTAGGGCGTTTTGCACCGTATTTAGAACGAGCTTGACGACGGTCGCTAACGCCTGCACAGTCAAGTGCACCACGTACAGTGTGAAAACGCACACCTGGTAAATCTTTAACACGACCACCACGGATTAGGATTACACTGTGCTCTTGAAGGTTATGACCTTCACCACCGATGTATGAAGTTACTTCGAAACCGTTAGTTAAACGTACACGAGCTACTTTACGTAACGCCGAGTTTGGTTTCTTAGGTGTAGTTGTATATACGCGAGTACATACACCACGCTTTTGCGGACACGCTTTAAGCGCAGCTGAGTTACTTTTAGTAACCTTGCTACGACGTGGCTTACGCACTAGCTGGTTAATAGTTGCCATTTAAATAGCTCCTGAAATTAAAATTACTACTGAAAAAAAATAAAAAATCCGCCCTTGTTTTACCAGCATGTTTTAAACGTGCAAGTAAATGGGTGGCGGAATTTTAATGAGCAAAGATTGACCTGTCAACCTAAACCGCTCACAAGGCAGTAGATAACTGCCTTGTGAAACTCTAATCTATTGATTAGATTCGGTTTATTGATTTCCAGATAAATCCGCGTTTAAAGCATCAGTGAGTGCTTGAGTTGCCTCTTCCGCACTTACCGTTTGCTCTTCAACAACGTCTTTTTGCTTACGACGAGCCATACGCTCTTGATGATACGCAAAACCGGTACCGGCTGGGATCAATCGACCCACAATTACGTTTTCTTTCAGACCGCGTAGTTCATCGCTCTTACCATTTACAGCGGCTTCTGTTAGGACACGAGTTGTCTCCTGGAACGAGGCTGCTGAGATGAAAGATTCTGTCGCTAGTGATGCTTTTGTGATACCCATTAACTGGATTTCAAACTTAGCTGGGATCTTACCTTGAGCTTCAAGGTCGCGGTTTGCGATATTAACGCGTGCCACTTCAATTTGCTCACCGGCTAAGAACTCAGTATCACCACCGTCTAGAATGATACATTTACGTAGCATTTGACGAATAATAGTTTCAATGTGCTTATCATTGATCTTAACGCCCTGCAAACGGTAAACCTCTTGCACTTCGTTAACAATGTAATTAGCAACATGAGTCACACCACGTAGGCGTAAGATGTCATGCGGTGATTCTGGACCATCGGCGATAACTTCACCTTTAGACACTTGCTCACCTTCAAACACGTTAAGTTGACGCCACTTAGGAATCATTTCTTCGTAATGATCGCCTTCAGCTGGTGTAATAACTAAACGTTTCTTACCTTTAGTCTCTTTACCGAAGCTAATCGTACCGGTGATTTCAGCTAAGATAGCTGGATCTTTCGGCTTACGTGCTTCAAATAAGTCGGCTACGCGTGGTAGACCACCCGTGATATCACGAGTTTTCGAACCTTCTTGCGGAATACGTGCTAACACGTCACCTGGGTTTGCAGTCGCGCCGTCTGTTACTTCAATCGTAGTGAATGAAGGAAGACGCGTTTCTTGCAAGCCACGCTCATCACTTTCAATGATAAGCTTTGGTTCTTTCGCATTCGCTTTAGCAAGATCTTTAACAACTACACGAGTTAAACCCGTTAGTTCGTCAGTCTGTGCTTCAGTGTTTGAATCATCGATATCGCTGAACGATACTTTTGATTTATGCTCAAGAACGATTGGGTGACTATGCGGGTCCCAAGTAGCAACGATGTCGTTACCTTGAACTTCTGCATTGTCTTGCACTGTTAATACCGCACCGTAAGGTACTTTATAACGCTCTTTCTCACGACCATAGCTATCAATGATAGTGATCTCGGTAGAACGAGAGGTAATAACAATCTTACCGTCTGTATTTAATACATATTTAGCGTTGTGAAGTTTTAATGTACCGTTTGTTTTAACTTGTACATTATTTTCAGCAGACGCTCTTGATGCCGCACCACCGATGTGGAAGGTACGCATCGTAAGCTGTGTACCCGGCTCACCGATTGACTGTGCCGCGATAACACCTACTGATTCACCCGCGTTGATGATATGACCACGTGCAAGGTCACGACCATAACACTTAGCACATACACCAAAGTCGTTATCACAAGTGATAACTGAACGTACGCGAACTTCATCAACTGAGTGCTCTTCTAAAAGGTCACACAGTTTTTCGTCAAGCATGATGTTACGTTCAACAAGTACTGTATTAGTACCTGGGATCACAACGTCTTCAGCGACAACACGACCTAGTACACGTTCGCGAAGTGCTTCTACAACGTCACCACCTTCAATTAGCGGTTTCATTGTTAAGCCATCTTCTGTGCCACAATCGTCTTCGTTGATTACCAAATCTTGTGCAACGTCTACTAGACGACGCGTTAGGTAACCCGAGTTCGCTGTTTTCAGTGCTGTATCGGCAAGACCTTTACGCGCACCGTGCGTTGAGATGAAGTACTGAAGTACGTTTAGACCTTCACGGAAGTTAGCCGTGATTGGCGTCTCGATGATTGAACCATCTGGACGTGCCATTAGGCCACGCATACCTGCTAGCTGACGGATCTGAGCGGCACTACCACGAGCACCTGAGTCGGCCATCATAAACACTGAGTTAAATGACGGTTGCTCTACTTCTTCACCTTTTGCATTGATAACCGTGTCTTTTGACAAGTTGGCCATCATTTCACGTGATAAGTTTTCATTTACACGTGACCAGATATCGATAACTTTGTTGTACTTTTCACCAGCCGTTACAAGACCTGATTGGAATTGTTGGTTGATTTCAGTTACTTCAGCTTCAGCTGATTCAATGATTGCTGCTTTAACTGGTGGGATAACTAAGTCATCGATACCAATTGAAACACCAGACTTCATTGCATAGTGGAAACCGGTGTACATGATTTGGTCAGCAAACATAACTGTGTCTTTTAGACCAAGACGACGGTAACACTCATTAATTAAGCCAGAAATCTGCTTTTTACCTAGGGCTTGGTTGATTGACTCATACGGCATGCCTTTTGGTAAAATTAAAGACAGAATCGCACGACCAACAGTAGTATCAATTACGGTTACAGTGTCTTCAACAACACCTTCTTCGTTTTTAACTGATTGGCTAATACGTACTTTCACGATAGCGTGAAGGTCGGCATTACCACTACGGTATGCTTTTTCTGCTTCTTTAGGATCTTTAAATACGGCGCCTTCGCCTTTCGCGTTAATACGATCACGCGTCATGTAATAAAGACCTAATACAACGTCCTGTGAAGGAACGATGATTGGCTCACCATTAGCAGGCGATAAGATGTTGTTTGTAGACATCATCAACGCGCGAGCTTCAAGTTGCGCTTCAATTGTTAGCGGTACGTGTACCGCCATTTGGTCACCATCGAAATCGGCGTTGTACGCCGCACATACTAATGGGTGCAAATGAATCGCTTTACCTTCGATAAGCACAGGTTCAAACGCTTGGATACCCAAACGGTGAAGTGTTGGTGCACGGTTAAGTAATACTGGATGTTCACGAATTACTTCGTCTAGTACATCCCATACTTCCGCTACTTCACGCTCAACCATCTTTTTAGCAGCTTTGATTGTCGTAGCCATGCCGCGACGCTCTAATTTGCCATAGATGAATGGTTTGAAAAGCTCTAATGCCATCTTCTTAGGAAGACCACACTGATGAAGCTTAAGTGTAGGACCAACCGTGATTACAGAACGGCCAGAGTAATCTACACGCTTACCAAGTAAGTTCTGACGGAAACGACCTTGCTTACCTTTGATCATATCAGCAAGCGATTTAAGAGGACGTTTGTTAGAACCTGTAATTGCACGACCACGACGACCGTTATCAAGTAGCGCATCAACCGCTTCTTGTAACATACGTTTTTCGTTGCGTACGATAATATCTGGTGCAGCTAAATCTAGTAGACGCTTAAGACGGTTATTACGGTTAATAACACGACGGTAAAGGTCATTTAGATCAGATGTCGCAAAACGACCACCGTCTAGTGGTACTAGTGGACGTAAGTCAGGTGGCAATACTGGAAGTACTGTCATGATCATCCACTCTGGGTTATTACCTGATTGGTGGAACGATTCCATTAACTTAAGACGTTTAGTGATCTTTTTACGCTTAGTTTCAGAGTTAATTGTTGGTAACTCTTCACGCATTTCTGCAATTAATTGAGCAAGATCGAGTTCACGCAGTAAGTCTAATACTGCTTCAGCACCCATCTTCGCTTCAAATTCATCACCGTGCTCTTCAAGTGCATCTAGGTATTCTTCTTCACCTAATAGCTGACCACGCTCAAGCGTTGTCATGCCAGGCTCAGTTACTACGAATGATTCGAAGTAAAGAACACGTTCAATATCACGAAGTGTCATATCAAGCATTAAGCCGATACGTGACGGTAATGATTTTAAAAACCATATATGCGCAACTGGACTTGCCAGTTCTATATGACCCATACGGTCACGACGCACTTTAGTGAGTGTTACTTCAACGCCACACTTTTCACAGATCACACCACGGTGTTTAAGGCGTTTATATTTACCACATAAACACTCATAATCTTTCACTGGGCCGAAAATACGGGCACAGAATAAGCCATCGCGCTCAGGCTTGAAAGTACGGTAGTTAATAGTCTCAGGTTTCTTTACTTCACCGTATGACCATGAACGAACCATGTCTGGTGAAGCAAGACCAATGCGAATTGCATCGAATTCTTCGGTCTTATTTTGTTGCTTCAGAAACTTAAGTAAGTCTTTCACCTTAGCTCTCCTGTCGGAGTTAATCTTGAGGACGGATGTTCTCGTCCCTACATTCTATTCAGCCATAACAGATGCTGCAGCGCTAACTGCAGCATCTAATTGGCTTAATTTTCTTCCAACTCGATGTTGATACCCAGTGAGCGGATTTCTTTCAACAATACGTTGAACGATTCTGGCATACCTGGTTCCATTTTATGGTTACCATCAACGATGTTTTTATACATCTTAGTACGACCGTTCACGTCATCCGATTTCACTGTTAGCATTTCTTGTAGCGTGTAAGCAGCACCGTAAGCTTCAAGTGCCCATACTTCCATTTCACCAAAACGCTGGCCACCGAACTGTGCTTTACCACCCAGCGGCTGCTGAGTAACAAGGCTGTAAGAACCAGTAGAACGTGCGTGCATCTTATCGTCAACCAAGTGGTTAAGTTTAAGCATGTACATGTAACCTACAGTTACTTGACGTTCAAACTGATCGCCAGTACGGCCATCATAAAGTGTAACCTGACCACTTCTAGGGTAGCCGCCTAGCTCTAGCATGTCTTTGATTTCGCTTTCTTTCGCGCCATCAAATGCAGGAGTAGCAATCGGTAAACCACCTTTCAAGTTTTCAGCTAAACGACGAATTTCGTCATCAGAGAAACTAGCAATATCCACAACCTGACGAGACTCACCGATCTCATAAGCTTGTTTGATGAATTCGCGTAGCTCATGAAGCTCGCGTTGCTCTTTCATCATTTCTTCTAAGCGCTCACCAATACCACGTGCAGCTAGACCCATATGTGTTTCAAGGATCTGACCGATGTTCATACGTGATGGTACACCTAGTGGATTTAGTACGATATCTACCGTACGACCTTTGTCATCGTATGGCATATCTTCTACTGGTACGATAGTCGAGATAACACCTTTGTTACCGTGACGACCCGCCATTTTATCACCCGGTTGGATACGACGTTTAACAGCTAGGTATACTTTAACAATCTTAAGTACGCCTGGTGCTAAGTCATCACCTTGGGTAATTTTACGACGTTTGTTTTCAAACTTCTTATCGTATTCAGCTTTAAGCTCATCGTACTGTGCAGCTAGTTGCTCAAGTTCAGCTTGCTTGTCTTCTTCAGCAAGGCTTTGAGTTAGTAACTTTTCAGCATTCAGTGACGCTAAGTTGTCTTCATCGAAACCAGCTGCCACAAGTAACTTGCGTGCACGGTCTAAAACACCGGCTTCTAGAATACGGAACTCTTCGTTGAAGTCTTTTTTCGCTTCGCGAAGCTGCATGTCTTCAACTTCTAACGCACGTTTATCTTTTTCAACACCATCACGGGTGAAAACTTGTACGTCGATTACAGTACCAGTTACAGAGTTTGGTACACGTAAAGAGCTGTCTTTAACGTCAGACGCTTTTTCACCGAAGATAGCACGTAGTAGCTTTTCTTCTGGTGTTAATTGCGTTTCGCCTTTCGGAGTCACTTTACCTACTAGGATATCGCCGCCTTTAACTTCAGCACCAATATATACAACACCTGATTCATCAAGCTTGCCTAGTGCAGATTCACCCACGTTCGGGATATCTGCTGTGATCTCTTCTGAGCCTAATTTAGTATCACGGGCAATACACTGTAGTTCTTGAATATGAATAGTCGTTAGACGATCTTCTTCAACTACGCGCTCTGATAGTAAGATTGAATCCTCGAAGTTGTAACCGTTCCATGGCATGAATGCCACGCGAAGGTTTTGACCAAGGGCTAAGTCACCTAAGTCAGTCGAAGGACCATCTGCTAACACATCGCCACGAGTAACCGGTTCACCAACCATGCATGTTGGTTTTTGGTTAATACATGTATTTTGGTTAGAACGTGTGTACTTGGTTAAGTTGTAGATGTCGATGCCCGCTTCACCAGGAATGCGTTCTTCTTCATGTACATTAACAACGATGCGACTTGCGTCGGCATACATTACTTCACCACCACGTTTTGCAACAATCGTTACACCAGAGTCTTTCGCTAGTGTTAACTCAATACCAGTACCTACTAACGGTTTGTCCGCTTTCAATGTTGGTACTGCTTGACGTTGCATGTTTGAACCCATCAATGCACGGTTAGCATCATCGTGTTCTAGGAACGGGATAAGTGCGGCCGCTACAGAGATCACCTGTTGTGGTGATACATCCATATATTGTTGGTCCATGCGACCCATAAAGGTTGATTCACCTTTGTGACGACATGGAATAAGTTCATCTACAAACTCATTGGTTTCAGTTAAGTTTGAGTTCGCCTGTGCGATAACAAACTGACCTTCTTCAATGGCTGATAGGTAATCAACTTCATCAGTTACTACACCGTCTACCACTTTGCGGTAAGGTGTTTCTAAGAAACCGTAGTCATTGGTACGTGCATACGTAGACAATGAGTTAATTAGACCGATGTTTGGACCCTCAGGAGTCTCGATTGGACATACACGACCGTAGTGAGTTACGTGAACGTCACGTACTTCAAAGCCAGCACGCTCACGAGTTAGACCGCCCGGACCTAATGCAGAAATACGACGCTTGTGCGTTACTTCTGATAGCGGGTTATTTTGGTCCATAAACTGTGATAACTGAGACGAGCCGAAGAACTCTTTAACTGCTGCCGAAATAGGCTTAGCGTTAATAAGATCTTGTGGCATGATCGCGTCTAGGTCACCTAAGCTTAAGCGCTCACGTACAGCACGTTCTACACGTACTAAACCTACACGGAATTGGTTCTCAGCCATTTCGCCAACACTACGTATACGACGGTTGCCTAAGTGGTCTATATCATCAACATCGCCAACACCGTTACGAATAGCAATCAATACTTTCATAACCGCTACGATGTCTTCTTTGCTTAATGTGCCAGGGCCTGTGTCTGAATCGTAACCAACACGGCTATTGAACTTCATACGACCTACTGTTGATAAGTCATAGCGTTCTTCTGAGAAGAATAAGTTCTCAAATAAGGCTTCAGCCGCGTCTTTCGTCGGTGGCTCGCCTGGGCGCATCATGCGATAAATTTCTACTAGTGCTTCTAAACGGTTGCTTGACGAGTCAATGTTTAATGTATTTGACATGTAAGCGCCGCTGTCCACTTCATTGATATATAATGTATCAATAGTAGTGTGACCTGCTTTAACCAATTCAGCCATCATTTCAAGCGTTAGCTCGTCATTTGCAGTCGCGATGATTTCACCTGTTGACTCATCAACATAGTTCTTCGCTAATACACGGCCAATGATGTACTCATGTGGTACTTCTAATTGATTAATGCCTTTTTTCTCGATGCTCTTGATGTGGCGAGCCGTAACACGACGACCGCTTTCAACAAGGACTTCACCGTCTTCGCTCTTGATATCAAAAGCGGCAGTTTCACCACGTAAACGTGAAGGTACAAGTTCCATAAGAACTTTACCGTCAGCAATTTCAAACGCAGTAGTATCGAAGAAGATATCTAGGATTTCTTCACTCGTGTACTCAAGTGCACGTAAGATGATAGACGCCGGTAATTTACGACGACGGTCAATACGTACATATAAGTTATCTTTTGCATCAAATTCGAAGTCTAACCATGAACCACGGTAAGGAATTACGCGTGCGTTATAAAGCACTTTACCTGACGAGTGAGTTTTACCGCGGTCGTTATCAAAGAATACACCAGGGCTACGGTGTAGCTGAGAAACGATAACACGCTCTGTACCATTGATTACAAAAGTACCGGTATCGGTCATGAGCGGAATTTCGCCCATGTAAACTTCTTGCTCTTTAATGTCTTTAACTGTGCCTGGAGCTTCTTTGTCCATTACTACAAGACGCAGTTTCACGCGAAGTGGAGCAGAATAAGTCACACCGCGAATTTGACATTCTTTTACATCGAATACTGGCTCACCAATACGATAACTTACGTATTGAAGCTCAGAATTTCCCGAGTAGCTTTTAATTGGGAACACAGAACGGAAGGCAGCTTCCAAACCATGATCGCCATCAGCGTCCGGGACTAAGAATTTTTTAAACGATTCTAACTGCGTCGACAGTAAGAAAGGTATATCCAAAACTTGTGGACGTTTACCAAAATCCTTACGGATACGTTTCTTTTCAGAATAAGAGTAAGCCATGGGGTTCCTCAGCTTGCTGATCTTTGACCCGACCTGTTCTTGTAAGAACAGACTTAACTGGCATCTATGCCAAGATGTACAACATTTAACTGTTGTTCCAACTTAATCCCACCTCAACACTAGCAAACTATAAAGCGTTGAAATTAAAGAATAAATCAGATTTTATTTGCGCTATAAGAATAGTCGCTCTATAGCGCAAAAAGGCCGGTGATTAAATAATCACCAGCCCTTGCCTGATTTCTCAGGCAGCGAACCTAGCAAAAGCTAGATTACTTAACCTCAACTTCAGCACCAGCTTCAGTAAGTTCTTTAGCAAGAGCTTCAGCTTCTTCCTTAGAAATACCTTCTTTAACTGGAGTTGGAGCAGCTTCAACAAGTGCTTTAGCTTCTTTTAAGCCAAGACCAGTTGCGCCACGAACAGCTTTGATTGCCGCAACTTTATTAGCGCCAGCGCCAGTAAGGATTACGTCAAATTCTGTTTTCTCTTCAGCAGCTTCAGCAGCAGGACCTGCTACCATAGCAGCTGCAGCAGTTACGCCGAATTTTTCTTCCATTGCTTCAACTAGAGCAACAACGTCCATTACTGACATTTCAGCAATTGCGTCAAGGATTTGGTCTTTAGTTACAGACATTACAAATTTCCTAATAATTAACGGACTCTAAGGTCCAAATAAATTTACACCGAAAGGGATTAAACAACTTAAAATTAAGCAGCTTGCTCTTCTTTCTGTACACGTACTGCTTCAATTGTTTTACACAATTTGCCAGCAGACGCTTCTTTCATAGCGCTCATTAAGCGTGCAACAGCTTCGTCGTATGTAGGTAGAGTTGCAAGCATAGCTGCGTCTACTACATTACCTTCAAAAGCGGCCATCTTAAGTTCGAAATGCTCATTCTTTTTCGCGAAATCTGAGAAGATACGCGCAGCTGCACCTGGGTGCTCTGATGAGAAAGCGATTAAGCTTGGACCAACTAATGAGTCAGAAAGGCACTCAAACTCTGTACCTTCAAAAGCACGTTTTGCTAAAGTGTTACGGACAACTTTCATCCAAACACCATTTGCACGAGCTTCTTTACGAAGGGCAGTGATTGCACCAACTGTTACACCACGAGAATCTGCAACAACTGCAGAAAGAGCACCATTGGCTGCTTCGTTGACTTCAGCAACAATTGCTTTTTTGCCTTGAAGATTTAAAGCCATGGGTGTTACTCCTGGTTTAATGGGTTACCGTTTATCGGCTTCCCTGTTTTACTCTTCCCCATCAATAAAGATGGAGATGCTTTTTACGGCGAGAGCCAGAAGATTAGGAAAAATCTATCTGGGGATTCACACCGTCTACGTAGGTAATATT
This sequence comes from Pseudoalteromonas sp. 23_GOM-1509m, assembly GCF_000518425.1. Classification (NCBI taxonomy): domain Bacteria; kingdom Pseudomonadati; phylum Pseudomonadota; class Gammaproteobacteria; order Alteromonadales; family Pseudoalteromonadaceae; genus Pseudoalteromonas; species Pseudoalteromonas sp. 23_GOM-1509m. The sequence goes on along the minus strand of NZ_JADO01000017.1, from coordinate 114,255 downwards.
AAGGCCGAAGCCGCCTACGGTCTTGGACGGAAGGCCAATTTATCGCGTTGCCCAAAGGCGCTTCGAAATTATGGACTTCAACCCGAATTCTTTACTTTGCGATTAACTAAATTAATCAACAAAATGGCGCAAAATTATAGTACAAATTTCACGCCATGTAAACACTCAATTAAGCAACAACTGTGCTTAAAGTGCTTTGGTCAACAGAAACACCTGCGCCCATTGTTGTAGAGATAGTTACTTTCTTCAAGTAAACACCTTTAGCTTGAGAAGGTTTAGCCTTCTTAAGCGCAACAATTAGAGCTTCAAGGTTTTGTTGTAACTGCTCAGCAGTGAAATCAACCTTACCAATCGTAGTATGGATGATACCATTTTTGTCATTGCGGTAACGCACTTGACCTGCTTTCGCATTTTTAACTGCTTCTGCAACGTTAGGTGTTACAGTACCAGTTTTAGGGTTTGGCATTAGACCACGTGGGCCTAAGATTTGACCTAGTTGACCAACAACACGCATAGCGTCTGGTGATGCAACAACAACGTCAAAATTCATCTCGCCTTTCTTAACTAGTTCAGCAAGATCTTCCATGCCTACTAATTCAGCACCGGCTTCTTTTGCAGCTTCTGCATTAGCGCCTTGAGTGAATACAGCAACACGAACGTCACGACCAGTACCGTTAGGTAGTACAGTCGCACCACGAACGTTTTGATCAGATTTACGAGCATCGATACCAAGGTTAACAGCAACGTCAACACTTTCTACGAATTTAGCTGTCGCTAATTCTTTTAAAAGAGCAACTGCTTCGTTAATTTCGTAATCTTTAGTTACTTCCACTTTTTCGCGGATAGTACGCATACGTTTAGTTAATTTAGCCATTATCTTAGTCCTCTACGTTCAAGCCCATCGCACGCGCAGAACCTGCGATAGTGCGAACCGCAGCTTCTAAATCAGAAGCTGTAAGGTCTGGTTTCTTTGTCTCAACGATTTCTTCAAGTTGAGCACGAGTTACTGTGCCTACTTTTTCAGTGTTAGGACGGCCTGAACCAGATTTGATACCTGCAGCTTTCTTAAGTAAGTAAGCAGCCGGTGGCGTTTTCATGTCGAACGTAAATGAACGGTCGCCGTAAACAGAGATCACTACAGGAACTGGAGCGCCTTTTTCGATAGATTCTGTACGTGCGTTGAACGCTTTACAGAATTCCATGATGTTTACACCGTGTTGACCTAGTGCTGGACCTACTGGAGGACTAGGGTTAGCCATACCAGCAGCAACTTGTAGCTTGATTAGAGCTTCAACTTTCTTAGCCATTATAAATACCTCATTAGGTGGGTCTTAGCCTTGTGCGCGCGAGGACGCGTACTCTAGCGGCTTCCCAGTTTAAAAATTGGTTTCTCACTTTTTAGTAAACAGTTAAACAAACGTTTTCCCTGAATACAAAAAGGCCGCTGATTATAAGTTAATCAGCGGCCTTTTTCAAGCTTCGTGCCAAAAATTAAGAAACTTTTAACACAACGCTTTAAATCAATTACTTATCTTGTTCAACTTGACCAAACTCAAGTTCAACTGGCGTAGAACGACCAAAAATAAGTACCGATACTTTTACGCGGCTCTTTTCGTAGTCAACTTCTTCAACCACACCACTAAAGTCAGCAAATGGACCATCAGTAACACGAACCACTTCACCTGGTTCAAATAATGTTGCTGGTTTAGGCGCTTCAGCGTTTTCTTGTAGGCGATTAAGAATGCGATCAGCTTCTTTAGAACTAATTGGTGCAGGACGGTCTGATGTGCCACCAATAAAGCCCATAACACGTTCAGTGCTATTTACTAAGTGCCAGCTTGCATCGTTCATATCCATTTGTACTAGTACGTAACCTGGGAAGAATTTACGCTCAGACTTACGCTTTTGACCAGCACGCATCTCAACTACTTCTTCAGTAGGAACTAATACTTCACCAAAGCTATCTTCTAGGCCTTTGATTTTAATGTGCTCTAATAATGTTTGAGCAACACGCTTCTCATAACCTGAGAAAGCTTGTACTACGTACCAACGTAGTTTCTTTTCGTTATTCTCATCCGACATGGGATCAGATCTCCAATCCAGTTAAAAAGCCTACAGCGCGGAATAAAATGCCATCTAATCCCCAAAGGATAAGTGCCATAATCACTGTTGCAACCATTACGATTAATGTCGTGTGCGTTGTTTCTTGACGCGTTGGCCAAATTACTTTGCGTACTTCAATACGCGCTTCTTTAGCAAAAGCAAGGAAGGTACGTCCCTTAAAAGTTTGCGAAGCAATAGCTAAACCCGCCGCTATTGCAACCACAACGCCAATAGCACGTAGTAATACAGACTGATCTGCAAACATATGATTACCAACGACTGCGCCTGCAAGTAGCGCAATTGCTACTAACCACTTTACTGACTCCATCCCACTTGATGGTGTTTCTATATTCGTGCTCATAATATTATTACCTTAACTACAGACACAACAACCCTGCACGTCGACAGGGTTAATCCATTAAAATCTAAACTTAAAAACAAGCTTACTCAAACCGATTTTTAGTTCTAGACTTTATTCACTTTGTAAAAATTGGCAGGGGCGGAGAGATTCGAACTCCCAACCGTCGGTTTTGGAGACCGCTGTTCTACCAATTGGAACTACGCCCCTGCAAAGTGGATGCCTATTATACTTACGCAATTCATTAACACAAGAGTAAAAAGATACCCATAACTTAAAATCTCATTGGCCACACTCAAAATCAAACTTAACATTAATAAAAAAGCAGTTTATGATTGTTTCACTTTTAGGAATATTAATAGCACAAGGAAGCGGGTGCATTTACTTCATACACTTTACAAAATCGTGATTCTAAGCGTTTTATGCTTATTTCACAGTGCACTCGTCGCGCGCCCTATTCACTTAGATACATATTCTAGTGAACAGGGGTTATCGCAAAATTCGATTACTTGCAGTATCACTGACAAGCAAGGGTTTCACTGGTTTTCGACACAAGGCGGTCTTAATCGCTTTGATGGTTATGAGTTTAAACGCTTTAAGTCTCACCCTACTGAGGCTAGCATTTCAGGAAACTGGGTCACCGATTGTCTGGCTGCCGATCAACATGCTATTTGGTTTTCTACCGCCAGTAATGGTTTAAATTTACTTGATACTCAAACCGGCCAATTTAAGGTTTTTAATACGCACACTGAGTTGGCTATTACTGATAACCGCATTTGGTCATTAGCTTCAGATAGCCTAAATAATATTTGGTTAGGTCATGAGCATGGAAAGTTAACGCGTCTAAATATAGTCAAGAATGAAGTAGAGTCGTTTAGCTATAATAGCCCCGAGCAAGCTAATACAGTCATACAAGATAGTGTTATAGATACACAACAGAATATCTGGTTAGCAACCAACGAAGGATTAATTAAGTTTAACCCAAAGCATAAAACCTTTAATCACATTGCGGGAAGTCATAAAAATTTATGGCGGCTGCAATTAAATGCACAAGGGCAGCTATTAGTAGCAAGCAAACAAGGGCTTAGCCTATTTAACCCTAAAACAGAGGCTTTTCTAGAGTTTGCTCAGTTTGCAGGTGTATGGATCACCGATATCTTAGTTGACGACACCGATACCTTGTGGCTAACAAGTTATGGTAAAGGTTTATTTTACAAAACAGAGCAAAGTACATCTAAAAATAATTTTCAGCACATACCGCACAATAAGCAGCAACTAAATGGGCTTGCTAATGATTACCTATTGTCACTTTATCAAGATCGGTTCGGTATCATTTGGATTGGTACAGATGGCTATGGGTTACAACGTTATGATAAAAAGCAAAATCAATTTTCGCATCAACAGCACTTGAGCGATGATGACAATACCATTAGTCATAATTTTGTTCGCGCTCTACTCAAAGATACACAAGGCCAATTATGGGTTGGTACTCGTGACGGTTTAAACAAACAAACCGACACAGGTTTTAAGCACTATAAAGTTAACTCAAAATTACAAAGCGGCCTAACCAATAATAATGTCTTTAGCCTGCATGAAGATAACAAGCAGCGACTTTGGATTGGCACTTATGGCGGCGGATTACTGCAATATAAACCAACTGAAGATAATTTTATTACCTATACAATGCAAAGCCATCAGCTTAGCAGCGATCGTGTTTATGCGATAACGAGCGATCCTAAAGGAAATTTATGGCTAGGTAGCAATCAAGGTTTAACACGCTTTAATCCCGACACCTTAGAGGTTCAACATTACAAGCACGACGACTCGACTAATAGTCTTGCTAACAATACCGTGTTTACTCTGCTTTTTGATCACAATGCGAACGGATTATGGGTCGGGACGCGTGCAGGTTTAGATTATCTAAGCATGGAAGATGAATCATTTACTCATTACCCCGCCAATCAGGCATCGCAAACGGGTTTAAGCCATAATATGGTCACCTCTTTGCACCTGCAAAATAACGATACTTTATGGGTGGGTACCTTTGGTGGTTTAAACCGCCTTGATAAAAAAACACAAAAAATCTCTTACATTACCGAACATGATGGATTACTAAACGATAATATTTTTGCCATTAAAGATGATAGTAAAGGCTACTTATGGCTAAGCAGTAACCAAGGGCTCACTCGCTATAATCCCACGAATCAAGCTATGCAGCATTTTTTACCTCGTGACGGCGTGCAGCATAATTCGTTTATTTTAGGTGCCGCTTTTCAAGCACCTGATGGCGAGCTATTTTTTGGCGGAATCAATGGCTTTAATCAGTTTTACCCTAGTAAACTGCAACTGAGTACTTCAGCCCCAACCCCAGTATTAACTGAGCTATTAATTTACAACCAAGCAAGTGAAACAAAAAACTACTTAACAGATAAAAAACAGCCCGCAAAACTAATAAACCATACTAAAAAACTCTCTTTTCCAACCAGCCAAGGGGTCATTGGCTTTAAATATGCCGCCATTAATAACGCTTCATCGGCTAATCAATACCAGTATGCTTACAAGCTAAATGGTTTAGATAAGCAATTTATCTATACCGATGCAAGCCAACGACAAGTTAACTATTCACAGCTAAGTGCAGGTAACTATCAATTACAATTAAAAGTAAAAGATCAATACGGGCAATGGAGCAAAGTTCACACTATGCTAAAGCTGACAGTAACGCCTCCTTGGTGGCAAACGCAATTAGCCTATGTGGCTTATTTTATAATAGTTTTGATTATTACATGGTTAATTTTAGCGTCACGCTATCGAGCTAAAACCGCAGAGCAACTCATTCAACAAGAAAGAAAGCTCAATCAACTAAAGACCCAATTTTTAGATAACATTAGTCATGAACTTAAAACGCCATTGAGCTTAATTTTAGCGCCAGTAGAAAACTTACAACAGCAACAACTTGGTGCTCAAGCACAACAACAAGTTTCTATAATTAAGCGCAACGGGAACCGTCTGCTTAATTTAATCAATGAGTTATTACAGTTAAGTCAGCGTCCAAGTTCGGCTACAGAGTATGTATCCGCTTATTCTTTAAGCCCTTTTGTAGCGCAAATAGTAGACGACTTTGCTATTTTGTTTGCCCAAAAAAATATTAATTTTTCCTTTAAAGACACGACACAACAGCCTAGTTACATAAATTTAGAAACTAAACATACTTTATCTATTATTGATAATTTATTGACCAATGCACTTAAATACACCCCATCAGATGGAACCGTTAATCTAACGCTTTCTAACACAAACAATAATGTTGTTATAACGGTATCTGATACTGGTATTGGTATTGAAGAGCACCAGCAAGCGCTTATTTTTGAACGCTTTACTCGTATTGCAACACACAACCAAACAGGCAGTGGTATAGGTCTCGCTCTGGTTAAGCAGCTTGTAGAGCAATACGACGGGCAAATTTCATTAGCCAGTAAAATAAACAAAGGAAGTTGTTTTACAGTCACGTTGCCATTGTGTGAATCAGATAACTTATTAACGGATAAACAACTAGCGTCCTCTCAAACTATGCTGGTAGAAAACAACAAAAAACTACTCATTGTTGAAGATAACGAGGAAATGCGTGAGTTACTGGTTTCATTATTTAGTGATAACTACACCTGCCTCACCGCTAATAATGGAGAAGAAGGGCTAGTGCTGTGCCAAACTCAAATGCCCGATATAGTGCTCAGTGACGTAATGATGCCTACGATGGATGGATATCAACTTCTCAGTGCCATTCGCTCAGATATTTCGATAAACCATATTCCTGTTTTATTACTCTCTGCCAAAGCAGACAGTAATAGCCGTATAAAAGGGCTTGATTTACTGGCCGATGACTACCTGTGTAAACCCTTTGAAGCATCATTATTAAAGAGTCGGATTCATGGCTTATTAGGTATTCGTGATGCGTTAAATAAACACTTAGTTAAACAGTTATCAGCTCAAGTACATGCTGTGACCTTAGATGCGCAAATAGAGCAGAATAAAGATTACACATTTACAGAACGCTTAAAAACAATCTTGCGCGACAATTATCAAAATGAACTGTTTAGCGTCGAAGAGTTTGCCAGCGCAATGTGTTTGAGCCCTCGCGCACTGCAATTAAAAATGAAAGCACTTTTTGACATTACACCCAGCGATTACATTCGCAATACCCGTCTAGAATATGCAGCAAAATTATTAGCTGATAGCGACTTAACCATAGGTTTAGTTGCAGATAACACCGGCTTTAGTTCTCAAAGTTACTTTGCTCGTTGCTTTAAAGCCAAATATACAGTGACACCTAAACAATATAGAGAAGCACAAACATGCAAAAGTAATTAGCTTCGCATCTGTACTCAAAGCTTTCGCCTGAGTACTATTTTTAAGCTACTGATTTATTTAAATTAACCTTAATTAGCCATTGCTAAAAAAATAACTACAAATGTAATTAAGCACATAAATTAAGGAAAATCCTATGCTCTCATCCATACAAAAAACGCTACTTGCCACAGCATTAATAACCAGCTTAAGCGCATGCCAAAGCACCTCAACAAACGTTACTTCAAATCAAAACTCGCCTGACATTAATGAAGTAAGCAAACAGCAATACAATGGCCCTAAAGCACGTATCGCCGTGGCACGTTTCACTGATAAGTCGAATAACTCTAGATGGTGGCGAAAAGAAATTGGTGAAGGTATGGCAGATCAACTTACCACCGCACTTGTTGGTACTAATCGCTTTATTGTATTAGAGCGCCAAGCACTAGATGCTGTGCTTTCAGAGCAAGATTTAGCTGTATCAGGCAGAGTGAGTGCACAATCGGGTGCAGCATATGGCGAAATTGAAGGCGCTGAGATTGTCGTCGTTGCAGCGGTTACTGAATTTGATGATGACAGTTCAGGGGCAAGTGTTGGTTCAGGCGGCTTTATTGGTGATGTGTTTAGTTCTGTTTCAGCTGGCTTTTCTGGATCGCATATGGCTATTGACCTACGCTTAATTGATACACGCACTTCACGTATTCTGGCCGCTACTAGCGTTGAGGGTGACAGCAAAGATTTTGATTTTACCAGCGCAGCGACTAACTTTGGTGGTGCACTCGTTGGAGGAAGCCTTAGTGGTTGGTCAGACACTCCAAAAGAAAAGGCACTACGAGAAGTAATAATTAAAGCCGTTGAATTTTTAGAAACTAAAATTCCAGATACCTACTATCGTTATAACCAAAACAACACGCTTGCAGCAGGCTATACAGCGCCACCGCCGCCAAAAGTAACTAGTAAAAAAGCAGCACCTGCTGCTGTCGCTGTTGATGTGCCGAATCATAGAATGCCACATTATGAAAAAATGGATTTGGCTATGTCTCGTATGAACTTGGTTTGCTTAGGCTATTTAAAAAACCAACCTGATTATGAAGAATTTGAGACTGAAGACGTAAGATATGACCGTCAAACTGTATTAGCACTACGCGAATATCAACAAGAAAAGAGCTTGAAAGTAACAGGCCTTGCCGATGAAACAACAAAGAAATCTTTAGATGACTCAAAATGTTTAGCAAAAACTCAACAGTCAGGGCTAGAAAGCTTAGGCAACATGTTTAAGTTTAACTAATCAGCATCTTTGATTTTTAATCAAGCAATAAAAAAGCGGCTACTCTATAGCCGCTTTTAATCTACTCGTAATAACTCACCGCGATAAAAATCACACAGTAACCATATTTGTTCAAATTGATGGGTATTTGGAAAACATACTTTTTTGACTGCCGCTTCAAAGTCGCTCTTATGCCAAATAGTACTAGCGTTACGAATTAACAACCACGTACGCTTTGAATAATAACGCTTAGTCGCTTTTTGTTTTAATAAGCGCTCCAACGCTGATTGCAACCGGTGTTCGCTTGGTTGTTGCGCCATGTCGGCTAAATCACGCTGCATTTGTATCGACAGTGGCCGGCCTAACACGGCCATGGCTTCCGTTTCACTGGCGTATAAATGCGCCACCTCTATATCGAGTTTCTGATTTTCTTGATAACAGCTTACATCGGGTCTATTTGGTTCATTGTGCCAAATATGGCGCATATGAATTCCCGTTTGCTGTTCATAACATCGCAAAAACAACTTGGCCGCATCGTGCTCTAATTGTTGTTTTTCGGCATCACTGCTGCGCTTCATTCAACACCTTATAAACGTCATTTAACAGCGATGAAGCGCCAAACCTAAATGTTTCTGGTGCTAAATAATCATGCCCCATAATCTCGGTTGCTAGTTGCAAATAAGCATTTGCATCTACTGCGGTCTTGACTCCACCAGCCGCCTTAAAACCAACTCGCTTTGATGATTTTTTGATGGCTTTAAGCATTATTTCAGTTGCTTCAAGCGTGGCATTTACTGCTACTTTTCCTGTACTGGTTTTTACAAAATCAGCTCCGCCTTGAATGGCAAGCTCGGTTGCTTGAGTAATAAATGCTGCTGTTTTTAGCTCGCCAGTTTCAATGATCACTTTGAGCTTAGCACGGCTGCCACATACCTTTTTACTTTCACTAACGTATTCCAGCACGGTATCGGCTTCACCTTTTAAAAGCGCTTTATAAGGAATAACTAGGTCAATTTCATCGGCCCCCCGCTCTATGGCTATCAGGGTTTCATTGAGTACTTCATTGAGTGGTGCATCACCAGAGGGAAAGTTAGTTACGGTGGCCACCTTTACATGGCTCAATAAGCGATTAGCAAGTGCTATTTTAGCGTCATCAACAAATTCACTAAACACACAAAGCGCAGCAGGCGTGCCTAGCTTAGGGTTTATACTGTTTACTAATGCGTTAATACTGGCTTGACTATCATCAGTGTTTAAACTGGTTAAGTCCATTAAGCTAACGGCTAGCGTGGCGTTTTGAGTATTGTTTGTCATTTTATGCCTATGAAATTGTGTGACCTTAAACTATATAAGAGCATCATAGCTTAAACTTGCTATAGCTCATAACCAAACACTATAAGCGCGTTTTTTATACTAAATGTCACTCTACCCCTTACTAAATACGATTTAGACCTAAAAAACATGATTCATATAACTTTTAAGAATATCAACTAAGATTTAATTATTTTTTACTTATCAATAGCCACTATATTCTGCTTCTCAGTTAAACACTTTATTATTTTTTAGGGGCGTTATTCAGTGCAATATTTACCTATCTTTACCAAACTCGACAACAAACCCGTATTGGTTGTTGGCGGTGGAGAGGTTGCCTTGCGAAAATGCCGTGCGTTTTTAAAAGCACGTGCCGGTGTAACGCTAGTTGCCCCTTGGTTTTGCGAAGAATTAAAAGAACATGCGCATAATAATGAAGTAACATTAATAGATGCCTATTTTGAAGAGTCGCATCTTGATGGCAAAATTTTGATTATTGCCGCCACCGACAACGATGAAGTAAACAACACCGTATTTGAACTCGCCAATGCGCGTAATGTGTTTGTGAACGTGGTGGATGATCAACCTAAATGTACCTTTATTTTCCCCTCTATTGTTGATCGCAACCCAATTACCATTGCGATTTCAAGTGCAGGTACCGCGCCGGTTTTAGCAAGGCGCTTACGTGAAAAGCTCGAAACACTTATTCCGCAGCATATCGGCCCACTCGCTAACTTGGTCGGTGGCTTTCGCCATAAAGTAAAGCAACGCTTTAAACATTTTGCTGATCGTCGCCAATTTTGGGAAGGCGTGTTTGATTCATCAGTAGTAAGCAAAGTCCAAACCGGTGATACCCATGGCGCTGAGCAACAACTAGAGCAAATGCTGGATGCCAAAGTTGAACCAGAAGGCGAAGTATACGTAGTCGGTGCAGGCCCTGGCGACCCAGAGCTACTCACACTAAAAGCGCTGCAACTAATGCAACAAGCCGATGTGGTGGTATATGATTACTTGGTATCCGATGAGATCATGGAATTAGTGCGTCGCGATGCCGATTTAATCTGTGTGGGTAAGCGCTTAGGCGATCACAGCGTAGCTCAAGAAGATACAAATAAGATGTTGGTTGATTTAGCACAACAAGGTAAAAAAGTATGCCGAATTAAAGGGGGCGACCCATTTATTTATGGCCGTGGTGGCGAAGAAGTCCAAGTACTGGCAGCCAATAACGTAAATTACCAAATAGTGCCAGGTATAACGGCAGCCGCGGGATGTAGTGCCTACGCAGGTATTCCTTTAACGCATCGCGACCATGCTCAGGCTATTCAGTTTGTTACCGGACACTGCAAAAAAGAAGGACAAGAACTTAATTGGCAGTCGCTTGCACAAAAAAACCAAACACTGGCTATTTATATGGGGGTAATTAAATCGCCGCATATTCAAGCCGAGCTATTAAAACATGGGCGAGCAGCAACAACACCAGTGGCCATAATTGAAAACGGCACACGCAAAAATCAACGTGTTGTCACAGGACAGTTAGACCAATTAGCGCAGCTCATTGAGCAGCATCAAATTATTTCACCCGCTTTACTGATTATTGGTGAAGTAGCTTCGCTGCATCAAGAATTACACTGGTTTGGCGAAAAAGCACAGATCAGTAGCTTTGCTCAGCCGCTGACAGACGTAGCGTAGTTTAACAGATTTTAATTTTATCATTTTAGTAGGACGACCAACAATGGCTTTAACTCACCTTCAGCAACTTGAAGCTGAAAGTATCAAAATCATGCGCGAAGTCGCCGCTGAGTTTGAGAACCCAGTTATGCTTTACTCAATCGGTAAAGACTCATCGGTACTTTTGCACTTAGCTCGTAAAGCATTTTACCCTGCAAAAATTCCGTTTCCGTTATTACACGTAGACACCAACTGGAAGTTTCGTGAAATGATTGAGTTTCGCGACCGTTTAGCCAAAGAGTATGGCTTTGATTTAATCGTACACAAAAACCCTGAAGGCATCGAAATGGGTGTAGGCCCATTCACCCATGGTTCGGGTAAACATACCGATATCATGAAAACCCAAGGATTAAAGCAAGCGCTCAACAAGTACGGTTTTGATGCAGCATTTGGTGGCGCACGCCGTGATGAGGAAAAATCACGGGCTAAAGAGCGCGTGTATTCATTTCGTGATAAACACCATCGCTGGGATCCTAAAAACCAACGTCCTGAGCTTTGGAATACCTATAACAGCCAAGTGAATCCAGGTGAAAGTATTCGTGTATTCCCATTATCTAACTGGACTGAACTAGATATTTGGCAATACATTTATCAAGAAAATATCGAAATGGTGCCACTGTACCTTGCTAAAGAGCGCCCTGTAGTAGAACGCGACGGTACCTTAATCATGGTAGATGACGATCGCATGCCGCTTAATGAAGGTGAAGTACCACAAATGAAGTCGGTTCGCTTTAGAACCTTAGGCTGTTATCCACTCACTGGCGCGGTTGAATCAACGGCAAGCAGCCTAACAGAAATTATTGAAGAAATGTTGCTATCGTCGTCATCTGAACGTGAAGGTCGGGTGATTGATCATGATTCAGCAGGCTCTATGGAGAAGAAAAAACGTGAGGGGTATTTCTAATGTCTAACCTAAATAACGATACATTTAACGAAGTAAAAGAAATTGGTATAGACGCTTACCTAGCACGTCAACAAGATAAAAGCTTATTACGTATGCTAACGTGTGGCAGCGTGGATGATGGTAAATCAACCCTAATTGGCCGCCTACTGCACGATAGTCACCAAATTTATGAAGATCAGCTAGCTGCACTTCATAAAGATAACGAAAAAGTAGGTAATGCCGGTGAAGAACTTGATTTAGCATTGTTAGTTGATGGCCTACAAGCTGAGCGTGAGCAAGGCATAACAATTGACGTAGCGTACCGTTATTTCTCAACCGCTAAGCGTAAGTTTATTATTGCCGACACCCCTGGGCATGAGCAGTACACCCGTAACATGGTAACGGGTGCATCAACCAGTGATGTTGCCATTATTTTAGTGGATGCACGTTATGGTGTGCAGGTACAAACTAAGCGCCATAGCTTTATTTGTGACTCATTAGGCATTAAACAGTTTGTGGTTGCGGTTAACAAAATGGATATTGTTGATTTTGACGAAACCGTTTATGAAAAAATTAAAGCCGATTATTTAAAATTTGCCGAGCAACTTAACGTATCAAACATTAAGTTTGTGCCTATGTCGGCGCTTAAAGGCGATAATGTAGTAACTCGCTCTGCACACACTCCTTATTACACCGACAAACCATTGCTTGAGCTGTTAGAAGACTCTCCGGCAGCTGAGATCGACACTGGTTTTGAAGCGCGCCTTCCGGTGCAGTATGTGGTTCGCCCTAATTTAAACTTCCGTGGTTTTCAAGGCACGCTGACCTCGGGTAAATTACGCGTTGGCGATGAGATAAAAGTACTACCTTCAGGTAAAACATCCAATATTAAAGAGATTGTTACTTTTGATGGCAACCTCGACACCGCCGAAGCAGGCCAAGCAATCACGGTTACTCTTAATACTGAAATAGATATTAGCCGAGGGGACGTTATTGTGCCTGCGAATTCGCAAGCTCAAGTAACCAACCAGTTACAGGCTAAAATTGTGTGGATGCACGAATCGCCATTGGTACTAGGTAAAAGCTATAACCTAAAACTAGGCAGCAAAAACACCTCGGCTATGGTCACTAAAATAGACCACACTATTGATGTAAACACCCTAGAGCATGGCAGCGCAGATTCATTACAGTTAAACGAAATTGCGATTGTGACACTGGAGCTCACCGAGACTATTTTAGCGGATCAGTACCATCACAATCATGAAACTGGTTCGTTTATTCTTATTGACCGTTTATCAAACTTAACGGTTGCAGCAGGAATGATAGAACAGGTACTACAAAGTGAAGAAAATGCGGGTAAATTTAGCGACTTTGAAGTTGAGTTTAATGCCCTCGTACGCAAGCACTTTCCACATTGGCAAGCGCTTGATATTTCAAAGCTATAACGTTTAATAACCGCCTGTTAGGAATATTTAAAGCATGGTAGAACAGCTCATTTTAACAGGCATTATGTTGCTTTTAGTCGGGTGCCTATTTGGCACCCGTATTAACCCTGCGTGGTTATTTGTCAGTGCCATAGGCACCAGCTACCTAACCGGGTTAATTGACTTAGAAAACATGCTGGTTAATTATACTAACCCATCATTAATTACCTTAGTGTTATTAATTTTAGTGTCGATAGCGATAGAAAAAACCACGCTTATTCAACGCTTAGCTAAATCGTTATCCAGTGGCAGTTTAGTTAAATCAGTGACCAAGCTTGGGCTTTCTACAGCGTTTTTGTCTTCCTTTACTAACAATACCGCGGTGGTTGCCTCCTTAATTACCGCCATAAAAGATAACCCAAACCACTCCCCTTCAAAGCTGTTGCTACCCTTGTCGTACACCGCAATTTTAGGCGGTACTATTACACTCATCGGTACCTCTACTAACTTAATCGTAAATGGCTTTGCAGTAGATGCGGGGATGGCGCCATTAGGCTTTTTTGATTTTACCTTAGTGGGTTTAGGCGCACTCAGTGTGGGCTTAATCACTATTTTAGTGATGCTAAAATGCCTGCCCGACAACGGTAAAAATAGCCAAGAAGTGGTGCCTTTTTATTTAGAAGGGAAAGTACAAACCGGCTCTAAACTAATAAACTGCACCGTAGAAGAAAACGGTTTACGCGATTTAAAAGACTTGTTTTTGGCTGAAATTATTCGCGATGGCAATCGCATTTGCGCCGTGACCCCCCAACATATTATTCAACAAGACGACATACTGCTGTTTGTAGGCGATATAAAGTCGGTACCTTTGCTCACTCGCTTTGACGGCTTAAAAGTGGTGCATGACAAACACGAAAAAGACATAGAGCACCTCGTTGAAGTTGTCGTTAGTCAGTCGTCTAAATTAATTGGCAAAACGGTAAAAGAAGCCCGCTTTAGAGAGCAATTTCATGCGGCCGTTATTGCTATTCGCCGTGGTCATGACCGTTTACAAGGCGGGCTTGGGCAAGTGCGCTTACAAGCGGGTGACTCATTAATCCTCGCCCCTGGTAAAAGCTTTTATGACTTAACTAACTTAAAGCGCGAATTTGTGTATATTTCAGGGCTTGATTTACAAACCCACCTCGGTGCAAAACAATCAAACATTGTATTGTTAAGTTTTGCAGGTGTGCTGGGGTTAAGTATTTTAGGTGCAGTACCGCTGGTTAAAGGCTTATTAGTGTTACTTATTGGGCTGATGCTGTGTGGCACGATTAAGCTGAGCGAAATAAAACGCCGCTTTCCTATTGAGTTACTTGCCGTAGTAGGCAGTGCCATAGGTTTAGCTAAGCTAATGATAGGCACCGGCCTTGCTGGGCAAATATCAGGCGCCATGTTTGTAGTGCTTGGCGACTTTGGCCCTTATGGCGCGTTTATCGCAATCTTTTTAATGACGGTGTTATTTACCGAATTGATCACTAATAACGCCGCAGCGGCACTGTCGTTTCCGGTTGCCTACTCATTGGCTATTGGCTTTAACGTAGAACCTTTGCCGTTTATTATGGCGGTTGCATTTGGTGCCTCAGCCAGCTTTATTTCACCTTTTGGTTATCAAACTAACTTAATGGTTTATAGCGCGGGTAACTACCGACTAAAAGACTATGTAATGATGGGGCTACCCCTTTCTATTATTTATTCAATTACCGTACTAACTTTGATCCCGCTGGTATTTCCGTTTTAATGCCCGCGCTTATAGCATAAAGAGACACAGCAAATGGATAACAATATTGTTTGGCATAATTACGCCACCACTAAAGTACAGCGCAGCGAACAAAAAAAGCATAAGAGCGCTATTATATGGTTTACTGGTTTTTCTGGCTCAGGTAAAAGCACCGTTGCGAATGCTTTAGAAGCGGCACTCAATCAGCAAGGCGCGCACACGTACCTACTTGATGGCGACAATGTACGCCATGGTTTATGTAAAGATTTAGGCTTTAGCGATGCCGATCGCGTTGAAAATATCCGCCGCGTAGGCGAAACCGCCAAGCTAATGGTTGACGCTGGTTTGTTAGTCCTTACTGCGTTTATATCTCCTTTTAAAGCTGAGCGCGACATGGTTCGTGAATTAGTCGATGAGGGTGAATTTATCGAAGTTTTTATCGACACCCCTCTTGAGGTGTGCGAAAGCCGCGATCCAAAAGGCTTATATAAAAAGGCGCGCGCCGGTGAAATTAAACACTTTACTGGGATTGATTCAACTTACCAGCCGCCGGTTAATCCTGAAATAATTTTAGATACCAGTAAAAACACCCTAGACCAATCGGTAGCTCAGCTGATAACGTATCTAAAACATCAGCATATACTATAGGCCCATGTAATGAATCAGACTGAACTGCTAGAAGAAACCCTTATTCTCGCCCGCAAAGCGGGAAGCGCGATTATGGGTATTTACAATAAAGACTTTAACGTTGAGTACAAAGCCGATGAAAGCCCTGTAACCGACGCCGACTTAGCAGCTCATAAAATCATTAGCGCAGGACTAAAAGAGCTCACCCCCGATATTCCTGTGCTTAGTGAAGAAAGTGCCGATATTGGTTGGGATGTACGCCAAACATGGAAAAGCTACTGGCTGGTTGACCCAATCGATGGCACCAAAGAATTTATAAAAAAGAACGGCGAGTTTACCGTTAATATTGCCCTAATCGAAAATGGCAAACCGGTTTTAGCCGTGGTTGATGCCCCTGCACTAGGTGTATCTTATTTAGCCGCCGAAGCCATTGGTGCTTTTAAAGATAAAGGCGATGAGCGCATCGAGCTTAAAGTGACCACCAAGCCTAACAAAGGCCTTATTCGTGTTGTAGGTAGCCGCTCGCACCCTTCCCCTGATTTAGCTGAATTTGTAAAACGCTTTGATGAGGTTGAAATGGTGTCAAAAGGCAGCTCACTGAAACTGTGTTTAGTCGCCGAAGGCAGCGCCGACATATACCCGCGCTTAGGCCCAACTTGTGAATGGGATACCGGCGCAGGCCACGCCATCGCTGAAATAGCCGGCGCTAAAGTCACTCAACTTGATGGCAGCCCGCTTTTGTACAACACCAAAGATGAATATTTGAATCCGTATTTTCTAGTGAGTGCGGTGGAAGAATAAGAGCAGCTTTTAGTGGTTAGCTATCAGTTGTCAGCAAAACAAGTGATAGCTTTAAACAACTCAAAGTAATGAAAAGTCCCTACTCAATTGGAGATGAATAGTATTTGAGAAACCAATTAAGCCCAAATCTGATTACCTACATAAAACCTGAGTTCAATATCTAATTCATCTTTTTCAATGCTGTTTTTCCAAGCATTTTTAATCATATCAAATTCATCAGATTCAAATTCCGTTATTACGGCAACTATAAATTTAGTTTTTATTGTCATAGTGCTTTTAGCTAATTTAGCTCGATGTAGAAACTCATCTACTGCTATAAAAGAAATTGTTGGTCGAGTGTAATATTTGACCTCAAGCAATATAAGCTCATCGTTGGGTTTTATATAACCAGCATCGAATACATAAAGATCAGAGCTAACTTTAATACCAATAGTTGGCTCTATTGATAATTCATTTTTTATTTCGCGAATTACAAATTCTTCAGATTTTCTTATTTTCCCTTTAATATCAGCACGACTCAGCTGCTCTACGCTTGCTTCGTTTTTAGAAGTATTCAACTGGGTAGCAACAGCTTCATTAACATCTTCTTCTAATTTAATTTCTAGCTCTTTTACCGAAAGAGTCTTAAGGAATGAATCATCTGTATTATAATCTGAGGGGCTATATAACTTACCGTGGTGGTCTGTAACCAATTTATAAAAAACATATAGAACAGAAAATGGAAAAATAACAATAAATAAAATTAAAGGCCATCGTTCAAGTGGTTCTAATTTATCTGCTGAGCTTCCTAAAAGAAGAGATGCAAAGCCGTATATCAATGAAATAAATAGCGCAACTATACCTAATGGATTTCTAATTTGATCTTTTGATATTTTCAATTTCACAACATTCCTTTTGACTTCACCAGAGGACGTTCTTCCTATATTTAAGCAAAATGTCCTTATTTTATGGACACTATTAATAGCAAATAGTGTAAGTTATTGCCAATTATAAATATTATATTAGGATCGCTTGTTTGTTATGAAAAAAGCCTATCTTGGCTTCACTAATCACACGACGCTTTGATATAAAAGTGAAGCTATAAATTCAATAAAACCTAATTTATTAAAATATTGCTTCAAATGTTGGACTTTATTCCTTTAGGATATGTTTTAGTTTAGGGCGAAAGTCAAAAAGAATGACCTATTCCTATTTACTAATAATGGCTGTTATACGTTTTTTAAACTTGCCATTAATCGAACGATTTTTAAAGGCGGTAACCCTAACGATTTTGTTGGGCGATAAAAGCAAGCGAGTGTTGATTGAATAAGTCTGGGCGTTCTACGTTACAAACATGGCCGCAATGGTGAATGGTTTGCAATACGCTATTTTTATGGCGCTTAACCATTTCTTTAACCGGGCCAAGGAACATATGATCTTCTTTACCCATAATGTAAAGAATGGGTATATCAATGTCTTTTTCTTTGAAATACTGCATTAAAGGATTTACGTCCATGGCTAATTTAAACCATTTTATAAACTCTTTTTGGCACAAGCGTTTTGCTTCACGAACAAACAAAAGTCGAGACTCTTTATGACGCTTTTTCGGCATCATAATAAAAGCAAATAAACGATACAGCCACATGTAAGGCAACAAGTGTTTAAAGGTATTGCCTAAATAAACCAAGGTATTACTACGAGTGTTAAAACGAGTAACCGCTCCACCTAGCACCATGCTAGAAACATATTGCGGGGCGATTTCTGCAATATTTCGAATAAGAATTGTGCCCAATGAAATACCAACAAAGTGTGCGCTGGTGATATTGTTATGATCTAACACATCAATAATGTCTTTAGAAACATTATTAAATGAGTAATTATTATCTACAAAGTTTTGTAATAGATCATTAGATTTACCGTGACCACGAAGATCAAGCAACAACACATTATATTCTTTTTTATAAGCTTTAAGCTGACGAAACCAGATTGCCGAACTACCCCCTGCGCCATGGACAAATACTACCCATGTTTTACTGGTTTCGTGCACAAAAATAGTATGGAAAAGAATGTCTTTGCTCATTGCAATTAGCGGCCTATTTACTTCATTTGGCTTATTGAATTGTAGAAAGTATAACGGAGTTTAGAAAAAATCTCTTATGAAGTTCCGATTAATGGCTTCAATATTACAGGATAAAACCCGTTTTGAGTTATTAGCTATCAATTAACTGGCCAAGAAAGTGAGCAAGTACTCTCAATTCTCATAAGTACACTTATCAATCATTCACTGAGTTAATCTATACCAAGTACACATTGACTTGAAAATAACTTTTCAGATTGTATGTCCCGCCTTTCACACCAATCATGCTGATTATTCACGCATTTCGCGGCATATTCCTGCACTAATTGCGCAGCTTTTAAACACTGTTTCATATTCGTGACAGTCAGTAACTAATACGCTACAACAAATTTATATCCAAGACATAAAAACACATGAAATGAGTGCCTAAAAACTATATTCTTCGGCGCAATTATTATGATAAATAATGGATACACACACATGACAACATCTCAAGGTGCAACGCTTTCAAATGCACCAGCACAAGACGCACACACGTCTAAATCAAAATGGAATCTGCATGATACGCAGTGGACACTTAGTCTTTTTGGCACCGCAGTAGGTGCAGGTATTTTATTTTTACCGATTAACATTGGTATTGGTGGTTTTTGGCCGCTGATTATTATGGCGTGTTTAGCCTTTCCGATGACCTTTTTAGCCCACCGTGGCTTGGCGCGTTTTGTATTATCGTCAAAAAATAAAGAGGCTGATTTTACCGATGTGGTAGAAGAGCACTTTGGCGTAAATGCGGGTCGACTGATCTCCTTGTTATACTTTTTATCAATTTTTCCTATTTTGCTTATTTACGGTGTGGGTTTAACCAATACGGTAGACAGCTTTATGGTCAATCAGCTAGGGATGGAGTCGCCGTCACGCGTTGCGTTATCGGGTATCTTAGTTGCGCTGATGATTGGCTTAATGATGGGCGGTGAGCGCTTAATGCTGCGCGCCTTTGCTATTTTAGTGTATCCGTTAGTGGGTATATTATTCTTTTTATCGCTGTATTTAATCCCAAGCTGGCAAATGCCGGATACAAGTTTGCCTGAGCTAGGCAGCTTTAGTAAAACACTTTGGTTATCAATTCCTATTATTGTATTTTCGTTTAGCCATGCAGCGGCTATTTCAAGCTTTGTTAATAAACAACGCAGCCACTACGGTGAACTAGCAACGTCTAAGTCAGAAGCGATTCTAAAACGTACTAGCTTATTACTGATCACATTTGTTTTGTTATTTGTGTTCTCATGTGTGCTATCACTTACAGGTGAACAAATGGCAGAAGCCAAAGCGGCAAACGTTTCTGTTTTGTCTTACTTAGCTAATATTACGGAAAACTCATTCATTGCAACGCTGGGACCTTTGGTTGCCTTTATTGCTATTATGTCGTCGTTTTTAGGTCACTTTTTAGGGGCGCGCGAAAGCTTTACCGGATTAGTAACTAAACACTCAAGCATGAGCCCTAAAGTGGCTGACAAAGTGGGTGCGGTACTGATGTTTTTTGCTATTTGGTTCTGCGCGGTTAAAAACCCAAGCATACTAGATATGATGGATCAGTTATCGGGCCCAATCATTGCGATGATTTTATTCATTATGCCAATGATTGCGGTTTACAAAGTACCTAGCTTACAAAAATACCGTAACCGTTTAAGTACCTTATTTGTACTGGCGGTCGGTTCGTTAGCCGTGTGTGCGTTACTGTACAGCATGCTTAGCTAAACGTTTTGACTCTAAAAAGCCCAGTATTTTGCTGGGCTTTTTTGTGCCTGCGGTTTATCGCAAATGATTTTTTTATCGTATTGCTTGTGAGATGTTAGCTTATATATTCGCCTAAAAATAAGCCAACTATGCAAAACAATAAATGCGTTTTTTTATTAGCCTTTATACTCATACTTCTTAGCCCTGTAATTAAAGCCGCTGAGTCCCCGACTATTTTATCAATGAAAGACAGGGCCGCGTTTATCGATAGCATTACCGAAAAACGCATCAATACGTTATTACCCACATTAATGCAGCAACACAATATAGATATGTGGCTAATGATAAGCCGCGAATATAATGAAGATCCGATATTAAAAACCATGCTGCCAGCAACGTGGTTGTCGGCAAGACGCACCACCATTTTAGTGCTAGCACGCAATGCCTCAGGGGCTGTAGATGCTTTTGCTATTGCGCCTTATAAAATAGGGAATGTGTTTAAAAAGGTATGGGACAAGCAAGCCCAGCCCAATCAGTGGCTTGCCCTTAATGAGCTTATTGAGCAATACCAACCGCGAAATATTGCTCTCAATACATCTACAGACTGGGCACACGCTGATGGCTTAGTGCATGGCGATTACACCACTTTAATGGCCAACTTACCTGCGACATATAAAAATAAAATAATCTCAGCCGAGCCGCTGGCTGTTGCATGGTTAGAGCAACGCATTCCAGAAGAAGTGGACATGTACAAACACATTGTTGCTATTGCTCATTCTATTATTGCTGAGGGCTTTTCAAATAAAGTAATTACGGTGGGCAAAACAACCAGCGACGACTTAGTATGGTGGTTTAGAGAGCGCGTAAGGGAGCTTAAACTGCAAACGTGGTTTCACCCAAGTATTGCAATACAACGCGCCGACAGTAAATCGTTCGACCACGAAGACAGTTTTACCAATGGCTATGCCGACAATGTTATTCAAGCTGGCGATTTACTGCATGTTGATTTTGGTATTACGTATTTACGCCTAAATACCGACACTCAACAACATGCGTATGTTTTAAAACCAGGCGAGACAAAAGCCCCTGATTACCTTGTTGATGCGTTAAAAAAGGGTAATAAGCTACAGGACATTTTTACGGCTGAATTTACAGCTGGTAAAACGGGTAATCAGGTATTAAAAGCCGCCCGCGAAAAAGCCATTGCACAAGGTTTAAAACCCACTATTTATACGCACCCGCTTGGCTATCATGGCCATGCAGCTGGCACGACATTAGGCATGTGGGATTCACAGCAAGGTGTGCCGGGTGATGGCGATTACCCACTGCATTTAAATACCGCTTATTCTATTGAGCTTAACAATGCGGTGTTTATAAAGCCGTGGAATAAAGAAATAAGAATAATGCTAGAAGAAGACGCCCTGTTTGATAAAACCGGTGTGTGGTATCTAAATGGCCGACAAACCGAGTTGTTACTCGTTAAGTAGCATTAAACAACACATACAAAAATGGCGCTCAGTGAGCGCCATTTTTTATTTAATGCGTTGCTATTATTCTGTATCTGGCAGATTACGACCATAGAATATTTCTTGCATTTCACGTGTTAGTTTTGAGCGAATCTCTTCTTCTTCGTCATCTGACAAATCATCAGTAGATAAACCAAATAAATACGTATTTAAATCGGTTTCTTTTAACATCATTTTGGTATGAAACAGGTTTTCTTGATACACGTTCACGTCCATCATTTGGTACGCTTCTTTAGTATCTTCTGTCATGAAGTTTTGAATCGAGTTAATTGCATGGTCAATGTAATGTTTAACGCCGTTAATATCACGGGTAAAGCCACGTACACGGTAGTCAATTGTAACCACATCAGACTCAAGGCTATGGATTAAGAAGTTTAACGCTTTAAGTGGCGAAATAATGCCACAGGTTGATACTTCAATATCAGCACGGAAAGTACAAATACCATCATCAGGGTGTGCTTCAGGGTACGTGTGAACACAAATGTGGCTTTTATCAAGGTGTGCAACCACTGAGTCAGGTAACGGCCCTGGTGCTTCGTCAGCATCATAATTTTGCTGCTCTTCTACCGGCTCTTCTGAAACCAAAATAGTTACGCTGGCACCTTGTGGCTCGTAATCTTGACGTGCAATATTTAAAATATTGGCACCAATAATATCAACCACATCACCTAAAATGTCGGTTAGTCTATCTGCACTATACTGCTCATCGATATATTCTATATATTCTTTACGTTGTTGCTCTGTTTTTGCATAGCAAATATCGTAAATACTAAAGCTTAGGCTTTTAGTTAAATTATTAAAGCCATGAAGTTTAAGTTTATCGAAGGGTTTGTTCATATAAACCAACCTATAAATTAGTGAAATCTGCACCTGCAGAATGAAAAGTTCGCGGATTTTATACGAATTTTACTCACGGAAAAAGCGTTATTTTCCCTGATCTTGAACAACTTCATGGCTGTGGGTAATTTCTACTGTTTTATCAAGCATTAATGCAACTGAACAATACTTTTCTGCCGAAAGCGAAACCGCTCTTTCTAGGTGCTTTTCAGACACATTATTACCGGTTACAACAAAGTGTAAATTAATTTTGGTGAACACGCGCGGGGCTGTTTCTGCTCGTTCAGCGGTTAACTGCACATCTACTGATGAGAACTCTTGCTTAGTTTTTTTTAAAATACTCACCACATCAACCGATGAACAACCACCAACCGACATCAATACCATTTCCATTGGGCTAGGTGCTGCTCCGTCACTGCCCGCATCAAACACGACATTATGATTACTGCTAGAGCGACCGATGTAAGTATTACCTTCAACCCATTTTACATTTGCTTGCATTGTTTTATCTCAATAATTTATATTCATTACACGCAGACACTCGCGCGCATTTAAAATTAAATAGCGAATAAAGCGTGGTTTTAAAGGGGGAAATATTAACTAATAGCGTTATCAAATAAGTTTTTGACTAGCCCTGCAAACTCATCAATAAAAGCATGCTGTTCGACTGTGACGGTGTGAGAAGTCACACTGCTGAGTACTTCTTGTAAGTCGTAAACAATGCCATCAACTTCGCGTACAATTTGACTACGCTGCTCTGTAGATAGATCGGGGTGTTGTTGACAAATGCGTATGACATTTTCGGCAATTACATCTTCAATTAACTCAATAACCGTTGGTGCACCTGGCTTTATTTCACCTGGTTTTTCAAACAACGCTAAGTTCTGAGTTAGGTACATTATTAAGTCATCGTACCCTTGCCTGTTTAAAACCATTGTCTACTTACCTCAAAAATACTGGTTGCTTAATTTAAGCAGAAAGCACTGATAATTGCTAGCTTTGTGAGATTGCAGTACAAAAAAAGCAGCCGAAGCTGCTTTTTTAGTGATTTATTACTAGTTTAAAAATCAGTTAATCGATTTTTAAACCTGGGCTTAGTGTTGCTGGCATGGTTACTTTTTCAAGTTCCACAGACGCAACAGGGTATGCACAGTAGTCAGCGGCATAATAAGCGCTTGCTCTGTGGTTACCTGAGGCACCAATACCGCCAAACGGCGCTGCACTTGATGCACCGGTAATAGGACGGTTCCAGTTAACAATCCCCGCACGGATACGACGTAAGAAATGATCGTAATCGGCTTGGTTATCACTTAGTAGGCCTGCTGATAAACCAAAGCTCGTGTCGTTTGCTTTATCAATTGCTTGGTCAAAGTCATCAAAACGGAATACTTTTAGAAGCGGACCAAAATGCTCTTCATCTGGGAAGTCATTGATATTTGTACACTCAATAATACCCGGTGTAACAAAACCAGTGTTTGCTGTGTGCTCAAGCTCAACCAGCACTTCGCCACCCATGGCCTTTAACTCATCTTGTGCTTTAACCATTCCAGCGGCAGCGGCTGTTGAAATCATAGAGCCCATAAATGGTTGGTCAGCATCGTCATAATTACCAACTTTGATTGCTTTAGTGGCTGTAATTAGGCGTGCTAAAATTTCATCGCCTTTAGCACCTGTTGGTAAAAACAATTTACGCGCACACGTACAGCGTTGGCCGCTTGAGATAAACGCAGATTGCACAATATCGTGCACAACAGCAAGCGTATCTTCTGCATCTTTAACGATTAGCGGATTATTACCACCCATTTCAAGCGCTAAAATCTTACCTGGTTGACCTGCGAACTGCTCATGTAAAATATGACCCGTACGAGAAGAACCTGTAAAGAATAAACCATCAATGCCTTTGTGTGACGCCAGTGCTTTACCTGTTTCAACTTCACCTTGTACAAGGTTAATAACCCCTGCTGGTAAACCGGCTTTTTCCCATAGTTTAAGGGTTAGCTCAGCCACCATAGGTGTTAGTTCAGAGGGTTTAAATACCACGGTATTACCAGCTAAAAGTGCAGGTACAATGTGGCCATTTGGTAAATGCCCAGGGAAGTTATAAGGACCAAATACAGCAACAACACCGTGTGGCTTATGGCGGATCATCGCACGGCCTTGCGGCATCGCGTTTTCAACGTCGCCGGTACGCTCTAAAAATGCTTTTTCAGCAATGGCAATTTTTCCGACCATGGCACCCGCTTCAGTACGCGTTTCCCAAAGTGGCTTACCTGTTTCTTGAGCTATTGCCACAGCCAACTCTTCGCTATGCTCTTTTAACGTTGCAGCAAAGGTTTTTACAATTTCTAAGCGCTGCGCAAAGCTTTTATCAGCCCAGCTATAAAATGCTTCACGCGCAGAGGCTACGGCGCTATCTACTTGCTCAGCGCTTGCAGCTGATGCCTGCCAAATAACATCGTTATTTGCAGGGTTAACTGAGTTAAATTCTGTGCCTTGGCCTGGTGACCATTGACCATTAATAAATTGTGCAGGATGAGTCATATACTTTCTCCTAAATTAAACTGGGGTAGCAGTAACAAAATCGCCCGATTTCAAATGTAATGCATCAGCAAGTTCTTGCGTAAGCACTAGGCTGTTTGATCGCTCGTCAAATGCCATTGGCGCTACTGTTGCTCTAAAGTCTTCAAGTTTGTCATTGGCTAACAACACCATGGTATCGCCTGTCATTTCGCCAATTTCAACGCTAAAGTTTTGTGCATTGCGAATTGTCGCAATGTTATCTACTTTTGCTTCAACGGTTGGGCCCGCATCAAAAATGTCAACGTAACCATTAAAAGTAAAACCTTCACTTTTTAATAGTTGAATTGCAGGGCGCGTATTGTCATGCACTTGACCTATAACCGCTTGCGCGTCTTTACTCAATAAGTTGACGTAAATTGGGTATTTAGGCATAAGCTCAGCAATAAATACTTTTTGCCCTATTCCCGTCAGATAATCTGCCGTTGGGAAGTCCATAGAGAAAAAGTGCTCTTCAAGCCACTGCCAAAATGGGCTACTACCGTTTTCGTCAGATACACCGCGCATTTCTGCAATAACGGTTTGTGCAAAGCGTTGTTGATGCTGTTTTATAAACATAAAACGTGCTTTTGAAAGCAGCTTACCGTTACAATTTTTACGATAGCCGTTTTTTAAAAACAGTGTGCACAGCTCTGTCGCCCCAGTGTAGTCATTACAAAGGGTGAGAATATCTACCGCTTTATACACATCTAGCGTGCGCGAAGAGTGAATCACTTTACTCAAATGATAATGATAAAATGCGTCATCTAAGCCAACTGCGGCTTCAATACCTGAAGTACCGACTACTTCACCAGTTTCAGTATCTTCAAGAACAAATAAGTAACCCTCATCACCTGGTTGTGATGTCGTTTTTGTAAATGAGTTAACTGAATGCGCTATCTTCTTTTGTAATAACTCTTCATTATTAGGCAAAGAAGTAAAGCCATGTCCCGACTCGTCGGCGATGGTTACTAAAGCTGCATAATCACTTTTTTGGATTGGGCGAAGGATCATCATGAATCCGCTTACTCCCTTATATATAACGGTAAATAGGAACTGCAAGGCAAACTACGTTTGCCCCTAAAGAAGTTGAATTAGCAATTACGCATTTACAACGTGGGCTACTGCTTTTTCAAAGCGTGCCATACCTTCGCGAATATCTGCTTCTGGTATTACTAAAGAAGGTGTGAAACGAACCACATCAGCACCAGCAACCAATGACATTAAGCCATGCTCAGTACCGGCAACTAAAAACTCTTTTGCACGGCCTTTGTATTGCTCGTTTACCACAGCACCAATTAATAAACCTTGGCCACGAATTTCACTAAATACGTTGTACTTGTCGTTAATGGCATTTAATAGCTCAGTAAATAACGCCGACTTTGCTTTAACGCCCGCTAAAACTTCTGGGTTATTTACAGTATCAAATGCAGCTTCTGCAACCGCACACGCTAGTGGATTACCACCGTAAGTAGAACCATGAGTACCTACTTTGAGGTGCTGTGCAATTTCAGTGGTTGTTAGCATAGCGCCAATTGGGAAACCGCCACCGAGAGCTTTTGCTGAAGTTAAAATATCAGGCACTACATTTAAACCTTGGTATGCGTATAGCTCACCTGTACGGCCAACACCTGATTGTACTTCATCAAAAATAAGCAGTGCGTTGTGTTTAGTACATAAATCGCGAACGCCCTGTGCAAATTCGTCAGTTGGCGAAATAATACCGCCTTCACCTTGAATTGGCTCCATCATTACCGCACAGGTGTTATCGCTGATCAGTGCTTCAAATGCGGCAAGGTCATTGTAATCACAATGAACAATGTCGCCTGGCTTAGGACCAAAACCATCTGAATAGGCTGCTTGACCGCCTACAGTAACGGTGAAGAATGTACGGCCATGGAAACCTTTATTAAAGGCGATGATTTGCGATTTTTCTGCGCCAAATTTATCAAGCGCAAAACGACGCGCCAATTTAAGTGCCGCTTCGTTTGCTTCTGCGCCTGAGTTTGCAAAGTAAACTTTTTCAGCAAAGGTCGCATCAACCATTTTTTTAGCTAGGCGAAGTGCCGGCTCGTTGGTCATTACATTTGATAAATGCCAAATTTTTTCGCCTTGCTCTTTTAATGCGCCCACTAATGCAGGATGGCAATGGCCAAGACAGTTAACGGCAATACCACCAGCAAAGTCGATAAACTCTCGTCCTTGTTGATCCCATACACGAGAGCCTTCGCCTCGAACAGGAATTACGCTTGAAGGTGCGTAGTTAGGAACCATTACGTGATCAAATAATTCGCGATTGACTGTCATTTTATTTCCTCTTAATTGTGTGCATCACAAAGCAGTAGAATAGGGGTGTGATTATTGTTAATAACCAAATGTGCCGGCAAAAATTAATAGCTGTATATTTGCCTGAAACTACGTTGTGGTTCAATTTTCAGGCGCTCATTATTTCAGAAATTTAGGGGGATGTCTCTTCAAAAACTTTCATGTACCCCTTTAAAATAAAGGGCTTAAGATATTATTTCATAGATAGTGAATAACTATTTGAGAGCTAATTATGATGTGCATTTACCTTAGTGAGCGCCTCTACAACGAAAAAAGCATGGCGCTTATAAATCAACTGCACATGAATAAGTAGAATTAAAGTGAATGAATAGTCGCAAAAAAATTAACAGATTTAATCAATTTGAAGTGCCAAATTAGTAAAATTACCTGTTTTTAGGGTATCTAACTCTTTTTTAGTGAACTGATAATAGCTAAACCAGCTTTGTAATTCATCGTCTTCAATCAGCTGGTGCTCTTTTAAATTTAAATATTGAGAATAACAGCGAGCCTTTAAAATCACTTGCGATAATGGCAATAAACTATCGCCCTTTTCAACCCCATTCACTAACTGCTGCATAACACTGTTAAAGGGCAAATATTTGAACGACATGGTTTCTATGACCTTGGCGCTGACAAGCAGTGATTTTTCGTGTAGCAGTGTTGTTAAAAATAACGGATCTGGTTTTAGCTCTAATAGCGCGGTGTGTAGGTTTTTATCACCTTCTTCACGAGCACGCAGTACTTTGCGCTGCCATACCTGATCAAACACTTTTAGGTATAAGCGCACTAAAGCAATTTGCCCTACATTAAGTAACATGCCCAATGTAAACGCATGCATTGGGTTTACCCCGTTAAGCTGGGCAAGCGTTTGCGCTGCAATGGCACACGACATGGTGTTGTCTTTTAACCTGCGTTTTAATAACGTGAATGGTTCTGTGCTATGTGGCATCCAATGACGCACAGCAAAAGTAGGCACTACCAGCTGTAAATTATCTAAGCCTACATAACGCAATGCTAATGCAGGCGAGTCTACTTTTACTGAGGTGGTTTTACTGCGCTGCTTACGATAAAAGGGTAAATTAACTAAGGTAACTAGTTCTCGCCCCAACCAACTTAAATCGTTAATTAGTGGCTCTAAACGGCCAACCGAGGCGGCGCGAGTAGCCAGTATATCGAGTATGGCGCACACGTTATCTTCTATGCCAATGGTGTCTTTAATCACAAAATCGATGTCTTCAAGACGTTTAGCAATCACGCTTTCAATAACGGTATGGAGTTTTTGACTGGTTTTAGCCTGTAACTTTTGATGTGAAGAGCTTTTTTGTTGGCGCTTTTGCTGCGCAGCTACTTCTACTTCTAATAAGGTGCGTTTTTTAACGGGTTTGCCGTCATTAAGATCTAAGGTATGAATAAAGCCAATTTGCTGATTGGCAAAACTATGACCCAGTAGCAAATCATGCGCTCGTTGGTTTAGCACATTAACAATACGCTGTTGCTGCAATATGTCGGTCATAAGCTCTATCTTAGGGCAAAAAGTAAATAGCTTGCAGGTATAAGCCTAGAAGCGCGTTAAAAAGTTATCAAGTAAAGCTAAGCCCTGCTCGGTCAAAATCGCTTCAGGGTGAAATTGCACACCTTCAAGTGCGAGCTCGTTATGTAATAATCCCATAATTTCATCACGCTGCCCAGCGATGCTTTGAGTCCATGCTGTTACTTCTAACTCCTTTGGCAATGAGTGCGCTTCAACAATTAATGAATGGTAGCGGCACACCGTAAGTGGATTAGGTAGGCCCTTAAACATGCCTTGGTGCTGATGATAAATAGGCGATGTTTTTCCATGCATAACCTGTTTAGCTCGCACTACTTTACCACCTAGCACTTGAGCAATGGTTTGGTGCCCCAAACAAATACCTAATATAGGATAAACTCCTTTAAACTGCTCTACCACAGATAACGACACTCCCGCTTCAGTCGGGTTTTTAGGCCCTGGAGAAATCACAATATGATCTGGGTTTAACTGTTTGATCTCACTCAGCGTTATTTGGTCGTTACGTTTTACCAACACGTCTTGATCTAAGCGCTGAAAATACTGTACCAAGTTATAGGTGAACGAGTCATAGTTATCGATCATTAAAAGCATGTAATAAAGTACTCAAAGTAATTAGGGCCTGTCGCAGGCATATTCTAACTGAAGCCTTTGCAGGTGTCAGTGTTTTGCAGCCCAGCAAACATAAATAGACACACTAACAACCAATAACGGTTGATTTATTTTAGATCAGCCCAAGCTCTGTTGTATGGGGACACCCCAAGTCACTGATCATTTTTATATAACGTGACGTGCATTATGCAACAGCCATTTAAGGAGTAACCTATGTTAGGCGAAGACCATTCATTAACTAAAGATTTTCCTGATTACACGCAAACTATTGCAAAACTTAATGCAAACGATGAAAACTTTGCAACCAAAGCAAAACAATACAATGAAATCGATAAAGAAATTCGAGTACTTGAGCTACAAGACTCACCCATAGATGACGAAGCCATGCAGCAGTTAAAACACGACAGAATGGTATTAAAAGATTGGCTACATCAACAATTAACGGATGCTAATTAATTGTTGTTATTTGGCGCCTATTAAATTGTAGGCGCCAGAATTGAGTTTTCACCTCCCTCTCCTACCTTTCGCTCATCTATAATTTTAACCATTATGGTGCAAAAGCATTGCTATTCGTTTAGCTTAAAGACAAGCTGTCTTTATCTAAATTAAACAACACTATTTTTTATGTCTAAATACATACTCT
This sequence comes from Pseudoalteromonas sp. 23_GOM-1509m, assembly GCF_000518425.1. Lineage (NCBI taxonomy): Bacteria > Pseudomonadati > Pseudomonadota > Gammaproteobacteria > Alteromonadales > Pseudoalteromonadaceae > Pseudoalteromonas > Pseudoalteromonas sp. 23_GOM-1509m. The sequence continues at coordinate 83,821 of NZ_JADO01000017.1, read as the reverse complement.
CGATTGACCAAGGAACGACAAGCTCTCGAGCTATTTTATACACTAAAGATGCCGAGGTTTTTGACACGGCTCAACAAACCTTCCCTCAACACTTTGTGAAAAATGGTTGGGTTGAACATGACCCTGTAGATATTTGGCAAACCGTATTAAGTAGCGTTAAAAACGTATTATCGCAGCAACAAGTCACTGCCGCCGACATTATTACCATTGGCATTGCTAACCAACGAGAAACCACCTTAGTGTGGAATAAAAAAACCGGGCAACCTATCTACAATGCGATTGTGTGGCAAGACCGACGCACCAGTGAATATTGCGATAGTTTACGTCATGCAGGGCATACACAAATGGTGAATGATAAAACCGGTTTAGTGCTCGATCCTTACTTTTCTGCAACCAAAATTCGTTGGATTTTAGATAACGTCAAAGGCGCTAAAGAGCAAGCACACGCAGGTGAACTAGCATTTGGTACGATAGATACCTACTTGCTATGGCAACTCACTAACGGTGAAGCTCACAAAACCGATGCTACCAATGCCTCTCGTACATTACTGTTTAACATTCATCAGCAATGCTGGGATGAAGACTTACTCGCCTTATTTGATATTCCAGCGTCGATGCTACCTGAGGTTATGGACTCAGCGGCTGACTTTGGGGTGACTGCAAGCGAGCTATTTGGTGGTGAAATTCCAATTTGCGGTATAGCAGGCGATCAACAAGCCGCCTTAATTGGTCAAGCTTGTTTTGAAGAAGGAATGGCAAAAAGTACTTACGGAACGGGCTGCTTTTTAATGCTTAACACTGGTGATAAAGCACTAAAATCAAATAATCGTTTATTAACCACTCTTGCGTATCGGCTCAACGGCAAACCCACCTATGCGATTGAAGGCAGTATTTTTATGGCTGGTGCCACCATGCAGTGGATAGTAGAAGGCTTAAAGTTATTAGAAAACGCGGGAGAAAGTGAAGCTCTCGTCAAAGATGTTCCCTTGGATCATGGGGTATTCTTGGTTCCCTCGTTTACAGGCTTAGGTGCGCCCTATTGGGATGCAAATGCCCGAGGCGCAATTTTGGGCCTAACCCGAGACTCAGGCATTAGCACTATTGTTGCAGCTGCCTTGCAGTCGGTGGGTTATCAAACCAAAGATCTACAAAAAGCCATGGAAGGCGACGGACTCCGCCCTAGTATTCTAAGAGTTGATGGCGGCATGGCAAACAATAATTGGGCAATGGCGTTTTTAGCCAATATTTTAGGCGCAAGCGTTGAGCGCCCTACTCTAACCGAAACCACTTCGTTAGGGGTTGCTTACTTAGCCGGTTTGCAAACTGGGATATATAAATCTACAGCGCAGCTTGCCAGCATGTGGAAAAGCGATCGTCGCTTTGAACCAACCATGAGCAGTGAAGAGCGCAACGATTTATATGCAAAGTGGCTACATTGCATTGCACAAGTTAGACTTTCTAATAGCACTGACGGCGAGAGTGAGTAAAATCTATGAGCGCACACGACAACGAATATGACTTACTCATTATTGGCGGCGGTATTAACGGCGCTGGCATTGCTGCCGATGCCAGTGGTCGCGGTTTAAAAGTATTTTTGTGTGAGCAAAACGATTTAGCCTCAGCCACTTCCTCTAATAGCAGTAAGCTTATTCATGGCGGGCTGCGCTATTTAGAGAATTATCAATTTAGATTGGTAAGAGAGGCATTACGTGAACGTGAAGTGCTATTAAAAAAAGCGCCGCATATTATGTGGCCGCTTTCTTTTAGGCTACCGCACCAAGCACACTTACGTCCTTCTTGGATGATTCGTGTGGGGTTATTTATTTACGATCACCTAGCAAAACGTGACACCTTACCCGCCTCAAAAGCGATTAAATTTGACAGCAATAGTGTACTTAACAACAGTATAACCCATGGCTTTGAATACGCTGATGGGTGGGTTGATGACGCGCGTTTAGTGATTTTAAACGCCCAAGCGGCGCATAATTTAGGCGCCACCATTGCAACACGCACCCGCTGCATTAAAGCAACGCGTAACGCAGATTATTGGGATGTGATTTTAGAGCAACAAGCCAGCAAGCAGCACCTAAATATAAAGGCAAAAAGTGTTGTAAATGCCGCAGGCCCATGGGTCGCGTCATTATTTGAAGATGTATTTACCCAGCCCACACCGCACACTATTCGCCTTGTGAAAGGCAGTCATATTGTAGTGCCCCGACTTCACAATGAGCCAGTTGCCTATATTTTACAAAATGAAGATAACCGCATTGTATTTGTCATTCCTTATGAGCAAGATTACTCACTGATTGGCACCACTGATGAAGAGTACACCGGCGATATTGCTGATGTAAAAATTAGTGAGCAAGAAATACAGTATCTCATCAGTATCACTAACCATTACTTTAAAAACACAATAAGCGCGGCCGATATTGTGCACAGCTTTAGTGGGGTGCGGCCACTATTAGATGACAAATCAACAGATGCTCAAGCGGTGACCCGTGATTACAAGCTGATATTAAGCAACGACACCGAACATGCCGCTTTATTAAGTGTGTTTGGTGGTAAAATTACTACCTATCGAAAGCTTGCAGAAAACGCCGTTAATAAGTTAGCGCCTTTTTACCCACAAATGAGTGGCTCATGGACGAAAGATGCCCCTTTACCAGGCGGTGACTTTAGTAACCAAGCATACCTTAGCGCACAGTTAGAAAGCAGCTACCCTTGGCTGGCAATCGACACCTTAAAACGTATGGTTCGCAGCTATGGCACGCTTAGTTATCAATTACTGGGGAACAGCCAAGCAATCGGCGATTTAGGTTATCACTTTGGTCATGGTCTGTATGCGCAAGAAGTTGATTACTTAGTAAACCATGAATGGGCAAGAACCAGCGCAGATATACTTTGGCGACGAACAAAGCTTGGGCTGCGCTTTACTGAAAAACAAGTCATTGCCTTGGGGCAATATTTAACTAAACATCCTGCTTGTCATAGTTAAGCTGCGATTAACTAACTGCTACAAGGTGCTGTGTTAATGCGGCTTTTTCATCAGTCGAAAGTGGTTGCTTTGTTTTACTAACAAAGTCATAACGTACCATCACCGTTTTACCAATGGCGCAGCACTTATCTTGCTGCCATGCTTCTTGGCGGATCACAAATGAACTATTGCCAATTTGCTCTATGCTGGTGTTAATTGTCACCTCATGGGCATAAAATAGTTCGCCAACAAACGACACTTCAACTTTAGCAATTATTAACTTCCAGTTGTGTGGATTTAGATCTGGCGTAAAAAATTTAAAAATAGGTACTCGGGCCGCTTCAAACCATACGGGGAGTACGGTATTGTTGATGTGTCCGAGTGCATCCGTTTCGCTAAAACGCGGCATCACTTTTTCAGTAAACATAATAATCCAATAATAATTAAACAGGTAACTCATGACGGACTTTATCCGCGTGTATGACAACGCGCTCAGTAATGAATTTTGCGATAACTTTATCACTACCTTTTCTCAAAGCCCGCATATTAAACAAGGGATGACATCGGGCGGTGTTGATCTTAATAAAAAAGATAGCCACGACTTATACTTAAACAATCATCCTGAATACGCAGAACAATTAAAACATATTCAACAAACCACTGCACAGTATGTTTTCAACTACATTGAAGAACATATTTTTATGATGATTGGGGCATTTGGTTTAAAGGTATATCACCCAAAAACAGGACAACCGGTTGATTTAACTCACGCCAACTATGACGAGGTAGGTAAACCACAACTCCCCTTATTGGTGCAGCAAATTTTTAGACTCGGTAATATTCAAGCGCAAAAATACGAAGTAAATAAAGGCGGTTATCCGTATTGGCACAGTGAGGTGTATCCGCAGCTACAGCATAATGAAGCACTGCATCGGGTGTTGTTATTTATGTTTTATTTAAATGATGTTGAAGAAGGCGGAGAAACCGAGTTTTATTATCAAAATCGTAAAATAGCCCCTAAAAAAGGCAGTATGGTGGTTGCCCCAGGCTACTTTACCCATACACATAGAGGCAATAAGCCAGTATCAAACGATAAGTATATTTTAACCTCATGGGTTTTGTTTAATCGAGCAGAGCAAATTTATGGAACGCCACAAAGCTAAAGCGGTCAGCGGTCAGCGGTCAGCGGTCAGCGGTCAGCGGTCAGCGGTCAGCGGTCAGCGGTCAGCGGTCAGAAATTAACTAACTGCTGACTACTGTCAAGTATTTGCATTAAACTGAAAGCTGACGGCTTATAGCTGACAGCTTCAAATCAGCTCATCAAACAAGTCAAACAAAGTGTCCATCTCTTCAATGGTGTTGTAGTGCATACAACCAATGCGTACTACGCCGCCCTTATCAAGCACACCCAGTTGTTTGCATAAACCTTGGGCGTAAAAATTACCATCCCAGACACATACATGTTGTTTACCCAAAAATTCAGACACTTGGCGAGGCTCTAACCCTTCAAAGGTCAGTGCGAACGTAGGGGTACGCTCACTCAAACGCTCTAAATCGTCTATACCAAACAACTTAATTTTTGGGTAGTTAACTAGACGCGTTAAAAAGTATTCACTCAATGCCATTTCATGTTGTTTTGTTTTAGCAAACGCAACACGTAATTTTTCTCGGCGTGAGTGACTGTCATCAAGTTCGCTAATCGCCGCTATGTAATCAACCGCCGCAATAAAGCCTGCAAGTGCCTCAAAACTTTGTGTGCCGGTTTCCCAGCGACCTGGTGCAACATCTTTTGCTGGCTCTACTTTATAAGGTGTAAACCCTTCTAAGTGCTCAGTTTTACCATAAACCATGCCTAAGTGCGGGCCAAAAAACTTATATGCAGAACAAGCTAAAAAGTCGCAATCTAACGCTTGTACATCAATCAGTTCATGTGGCGCATAATGCACCGCATCAACATACACCAACGCACCCACATTATGAGCAAGCTCTATAATACGTTTAATGTCGTTAATAGATCCCGTGGTGTTTGAGGCATACGTAACGGCAACTAATTTAGTATTACTGTTTAATAGGCTTTCAAAATGCGCCATATCTAAACTGCAGTCGGCTTCATTAACCAGTGCAGTATTAACCACAACGCCCTTATCTTCAGCGGCTTGCTGCCAAGACGATACATTTGAAAAATGATCAGCATTGGTCACTATAATTTCATCACCTGCTTGCCAATTGCGTGAAATTGCTCGGCTAAAGCTAAATGTTAGGCTAGTCATATTAGGGCCAAACACAATATTTTGTGCACTGGGCGCATTTAACAAATCAGCCGCCGCTTGACGCGCATTCGCCATCAGCTCAACCGTTTTGTCACTTGAGAAAAACGCACCGCCCAAGTTTGAATTGTAATGCCCTAAATAAGCGGTCATGGCACTGAGTACCGACTGGGGTACTTGTGAGCCACCTGGCCCATCTAAAAACACCGGTGACTTGCCATCAACAGTTTGCATTAAAGCAGGAAATTGCGCGCGCAATTGCATTAAATTCATTTTATTTCTCTTAAGCAGTTAGTACAAAGCAATCCAGGTAACCTGGTTTGTTAGCATCAATTTTGTTCATTGGTGTGGCGTTATGCCATACCTGACGGTCATTAATTAGTGCAAACATGCCGTCTTTTATTTCCATTTTAAAACACGGTTCAGCTTGTTGGTTTTCATAAACCAATAGCTCACCACCTTCTAAATTTTCATGAGAAACACCACATACACACACATGGTCAAACCCATCTTGATGCACACCTTCTGGAGCTGCTGGCGTATCGCTATCAATGGCAAGCATTCTAAATTGGTGAATTTCAATATCACGCTCTGCGTCAATGCCGGTGATCGCTGCAAATTCGCTAACAATGCTTTTCATACCCTCAGACTCAAGCAAGCTTTGCTCTAAGTTTTCGTAAGTACGCTCAACATTACCTTGAAAGGTATTAATTGAATCGTCTTGCACAAACGCTTTGGTCGCTTGAAGATTAAGCTCACCATTTTGTAATTTAACCACTGAATAACGGCGTTTACGAAACGCACCATCTGCATAAGGATTTGCAGGTAAGTTATCAAAAGAAGGCTTAACCAAATCAATATTGGCTTGGTTAATAAAACGAAGTTGCAGTAAATTCTGGTTGTTTAATGCGGTCATAAAATCCTGCTTATAATAATGATAATATTGTCGAGGATTTTAATGCATGTAGAGAGGATTTTTTGCTTTATTAACCATATCAATGACGACATTTAACGAAAGTTAATACAATCATGTAACGAATTAAGCATTATCTATCTAATATTTTATTTGGACAATAAAAAACCCGCCGAAGCGAGTTTTTTAAACACACTCTATAAATTATACAGCTTGCTGAATAATTACGTTGTCTGCCTTTTTAGTGTACTGAGGCATACGGTGGAAGTTCAAGTAACGGTAGGTATCTGCTGCCGTTGCATTGATCTTCGCTGCATATTCTTGGTACTCAGCGGGTGTAGGTAATTTACCTAAAATTGCCGCTACTGCTGCCAGCTCTGCTGATGCTAAGAATACGTTTGCCCCTGTACCTAAACGGTTAGGGAAGTTACGTGTAGAAGTAGACACGACCGTTGCTTTGTCCGCAACACGTGCTTGGTTACCCATACACAGTGAACACCCTGGCGTTTCAATACGTGCACCAACACGACCAAAAATACCGTAGTAACCTTCGTCTGTAAGTTGGTCTTTATCCATTTTCGTTGGTGGAGCAACCCAAAGCTGTGTTGGAATACGCCCTTTAAAGCCATCGAGTAATTTACCTGCAGCACGGAAGTGACCAATATTAGTCATACAAGAACCGATAAATACTTCATCGATTTTCTCGCCTGTCACATCAGAAAGTAGGCGTGCATCATCAGGATCATTTGGCGCACACAGTACTGGCTCTTTAATCTCAGCAAGGTCGATTTCAAGTACGTGTTTGTACTCTGCGTCTTTATCAGCTTCCATTAGTTCTGGGTTTGCTAACCAGTCTTGCATTGCAGTAACACGACGTTCAATCGTACGTACATCGCCGTAACCTTCAGAAATCATCCACTTAAGCATAACAATATTAGACTCAAGGTATTCGCTGATAGACTCTTTAGAAAGCTTAACAGTACAGCCAGCAGCTGAACGCTCTGCAGATGCATCGGATAGCTCAAACGCTTGCTCAACCGTTAAGTGCTCAACCCCTTCAATTTCTAGTATGCGACCAGAGAATTCGTTGATTTTACCTTTCTTCTCAACCGTTAATAGGCCTTCTTTGATACCAAAATAAGGGATAGCATGTACAAGGTCACGTAAAGTGATACCCGGTTGCATTTCACCTTTAAAACGAACCAAAATTGATTCAGGCATATCTAGTGGCATTACACCCGTTGCAGCTGCGAACGCTACCGCCCCCGAACCTGCTGGGAATGAAATACCTAATGGGAAACGTGTATGTGAATCACCACCCGTACCTACGGTATCTGGTAATAACATACGGTTTAACCATGAATGAATTACACCGTCACCAGGGCGAAGCGATACACCGCCACGATTCATAATAAAATCAGGAAGCGTATGGTGCGTGTTTACATCGATTGGCTTAGGGTAAGCCGATGTATGACAAAAAGACTGCATTGTTAAATCTGCAGAGAAACCTAAACAGGCTAAGTCTTTAAGCTCATCACGCGTCATAGGACCTGTTGTATCTTGCGAGCCAACCGTGGTCATTTTAGGTTCACAGTATTGGCCTGGGCGAATACCGGCAACGTTACATGCTTTACCAACCATTTTTTGCGCAAGCGTAAAGCCTTTGTCTGATACTTCAGTCACTGCTGGTACTTTAAATACGTCAGTTGCGCCTAAACCTAATGATGTACGTGCTTTGTCTGTAAGACCACGACCAATGATCAATGGAATACGACCACCAGCACGAACTTCGTCTAAAATTACCTCTGATTTAAGTTCAAATGTAGAGATCACATCATCAGTACCATGACGTTTCACAACACCTTCATAAGGGTAGATGTCGATTTGGTCACCCATGTTGAATTCATCAACATTTAATTCGATTGGTAACGCACCCGAGTCTTCCATTGTATTGAAAAAAATAGGCGCAATCTTGTTACCTAAACATACACCACCCACGCGCTTGTTTGGTACGAATGGGATATCATCCCCCATAAACCAAAGCACAGAGTTTGTTGCAGACTTACGCGAAGAGCCTGTACCAACAACGTCACCTACGTAAGCAAGTGGTAAGCCTTTAGTTTTTAATTCTTCAAGCTGAGTGATTGGACCTACTTCACCGTCTTTGTCAGGGTTAATACCATCACGCTCATTTTTAAGCATGGCTAATGCATGAAGCGGAATATCAGGACGTGACCATGCATCTGGTGCTGGTGATAAATCATCGGTGTTTGTCTCGCCAGTGACTTTAAATACCGTAACAGAGATTTTTTCAGCAACGGCTGGCTTATTGATAAACCATTCTGCCGCAGCCCAAGACTCTATAATTTGCTTGGCGTATGCATTACCTGCTTTTGCTTTTTCTTCTACATCGTAGAACGCATCAAACATTAATAATGTGTTCGAAAGGCCTTTTACTACAATTGGCGCTAACGCTTCGTCATCAAGTAGTTCAACCATTGGCGCAATATTGTAGCCACCGAGCATAGTACCTAGTAACTCAGCTGCTTTTTCTTTAGAAATCAACGGAGAAACAGCTTCACCTTTAGCAACAGCCGCTAAAAATCCTGCTTTAATGTAGGCTGCATCATCAACACCTGGTGGTACGCGGTTGATCAGTAGTTCTAGGATGAACTCTTCTTCACCTGCCGGTGGCGTTTTAATTAGCTCAATAAGATCAGCCGTCTGCTGAGCATCTAATGGCGCTGGTACGATACCTAACGCGGCACGTTCTTCTACGTGTTTACGATATTCTTGTAGCACAGTATTGCCCTCTTGGTGACGTTAAAGTATTCGGTGGTGTTTACTAAACACACCATAACCCAATACTTATAGTATTCTATCTGCCGATTATAAAGCTTTTGTGCATAGATTAAAATCCATCCAGTTAGGCAACTAGTTATACCGATTATTAATAATATGAATAGTGAACAAAGTAAAACCAACTCCCATGAATACCTATTAAGCAGCCATAAAAAAACCCAGCCTAAGCTGGGTTTTTACTCAATAATGAGACTATTAACGTAATACTTTTACACGTTTAATAGATTTTACGTGTGCTTCAACGCGGCGGTTTTCAGCATGCGCTTTTGCCGTATTCGCTTCATTTTTAAGGCGTTCTTCACCTAAACCTGCCGTTGTAATGCGATCTTCTGCAATACCATCAGCAATTAGCTTTTTAGCTACTGCATCAGCACGTTTTTTAGATAACCATTTATTGTAAGACGCTTTACCTACTGCAGACGTATGACCTTCAAGAAGCACTGTTGTATCTGGGTACTCTTTTAAGAAAGTCGCTACTTCATCAATATCATTTAAGTACTGCTGTGAAACTGACGAGTCATTGTTAGGGAATGTTACTAACAAGCTTACTGTTACTTCAGTATCTTCATAAAGTGTACAACCATCGCTACCAACAGCATCTGTCATAGGCGTATTGGCACATTTATCATCTACATCAGGAATGCTGTCTTTATCTGTATCAGCAAGTGCTACCGGCACAGGAACAATTTCTGGCTCTGGCTGTGGTGCAGGCTCAACCGGTGCTACTGGCGCCGATTTTTGACCAAAGAAGTAGTTTATACCTAATTTAGCGCCAACATCTGTGTAGCCTTTGTCTAAACCTTGGTAAACACTGGTTTCAGCATTAACAAAAAAGTTGTCTGTAACAAAGTGTCGGTAACCTACACCTGCGTTTACAAACGTGTTGTCATCAACAACATCAATATCTTTCAGACCAAATAAACCGTAGAAAGGACCGCCACCAAAGTGGTAAAGTGCATCGATACCGTAACGTTCGCCGTCAATATCGTTGCGGTTGTTCAATACTTTGTCGTGAGCATTAAAGTCTAGGTCTGCGTACTCTAAACGCGCACTCCAGTAATCATTAAAGCGGTAGCCTAATTCAGCACCCCAGCCTGTTGACTCATTAACGTCAAGGCCAGCTTGCTCACGCATGTTTTTCCACGAAGCATCGTAATAATCGCCGAATGCACCGATGTAAAAGCCTTCTTGCTCGGCTGCGAAAGTAGATGCGCTAGTTGCAGCTAACGCAATAGCCATTGTAAGTGATTTTAATTTCATTGTTTTCTTCCCATTTTAACAACTAAAAATGTAGCTAAGCATTGCTAGCTCTTCTAACTTACCTATACAGTAACTGAGTCTTTGTTAATCAATACTTAACGCAAATATATTTTTTCAATATCTAGGATAATAAAACTAGCTCATAAAAAATGTCGATGAACACAGGCTAGCTCAAAAAGCAAACAATCGCTTTAAACCCCACACGATCACTGGCTTTTATGGAGTTATGGTATCACCCGTTCATAGTTTGCTCTATGAATGAACGTCGCTGGGGTAAAAAATGACCTTTTATATTCATTTTAAAATGCAAAAAATCATACTTAAGTACCACAAAAAGTACGATAATTCTTATCATCTTCGGGCGGCGTTTGAAACTCTGTGGCCTGCACATGGTTTGTGTAAGGGCTCGCCATCACTTGGCTAAAACGACTGAGTAGCTCACTATCCCCATGCATAGTGTACTGCGTAATAATATCTTCAATAATATGATTACGCGGAATCACACTTGGGTTTGCCTGTCGCATTATATTATAACTATGCTCATTAGTTCGTGTTTGCCATTGCTGCGCCCATGATACGAGTGCTGATGGTATTTGCGCTTGTCCATTTAACGATTCAGTTAACGCATTAAAAGTATTGGTATAATCAAGCTGGTGTTGTTTTAATAACCCTAGTAACTCTCCCACCAACTCATTATCTTTATCATCCGCGACTGTTAACCCTAACTTTTGCGCCCACATAGCGCTAAATTGTTGGTTAAATTGCGTTGAAAAGCCCTCAATTAAAGGCGTCATCATTGCCACCGCTTGCTCGTCATCGTCACTGATCAGCGCTATTAGACTCTCTGCTAAGCGGGCACAGTTCCAACTTGCCATGTTTGGCTGATTACCAAACGCATAACGCCCTTGTTTATCAATAGAGCTAAACACGGTATCAAAATCAAACTGGTTCATCATGGCACATGGGCCGTAATCTATGGTTTCACCACTAATTAAGATGTTATCGGTGTTCATAACACCATGAATAAACCCCACCCTCATCCAACTTACGACTAATTTGACTTGGTTGGCGATCACTGCAGCTAAAAAATCTAAATAACGCTGAGCACCAGTGCTGTTAATCTCGGGATAGTGTCTTTGAATGGCTAAGTCGGCTAAGTTTTTTAGGCTAGTAACGTCACCTTGAGTGGCTAAATATTGAAACGAGCCCACCCGTATATGACTGCTGGCGAGTCGGGTTACAATAGCACCTAGTTGAGGTGGGTTGCGATAAACGGTTTCGCCACTGCCAACCACGGCTAAACAACGCGTTGTTGGAATGCCAAGCGCGTGCATAGCTTCGCTCATTACGTACTCACGAATAGCTGGACCTAATGCACAGCGGCCATCGCCTCCGCGCGAAAATGGCGTAGCACCAGCGCCTTTTAATTGCAGATCCCAAAGCTGATTTTTATCATCGCTAATCGCACCGAGCAAATGTGCCCTACCATCCCCTAGTCGCGGTGAAAAGTGACCAAACTGATGACCAGAATATCCCAGTGCCACCGCAGAAATCGCTTGGGGTTCATTACCGCTAAATATATTTGCTCGAGAATCGGCACTCACCTGTATATTAAATTGCTTAGCTAGGGGCTCATTCCATAACAATAACTGTGGCGCTGTCACCTTGGCTGGATGATCGCTAATTGCAAACCCCTCACCAATGTCGGTATACCTTGGCACTAATTTCATGTTTAATCCTATTGTTTTTGGCTGATACCTACGCGATTGTCGCCGACACCATAAGCGACAATTAAGCTTAGCTCTTGCATGCTTAAGCCGCTTTGCTGCTGCAGTTCATTAAAGAATGCCTGCGCCGCACTTAGTGACTTTTTAGTTTGTAATCCGCCATCGATAATTTTATGGGCACGCAAATAGCTCTCTACGTCTCGAGATAATAAAAAGGTGTCTTTCCCTAATGCACGCAAAGCATAAGGACCGGTATTACCACCAAGCCTTGCACCATGCTTTTTTAAATACGCCCACAAGCCAATAATATCTTCACTTGGCCAGTTAGCAATAAACTCACTAAAGCTGCCGTATTGCTCTGCAACTTCGTGGATCATATACGCATTTTCAGTAATAGTTTTTACTTTTTTATAATTGCGCACAATCCGTTCGTCACTGGCTTTTTGTTCTAATATGTCTGGTGGCATCATCAATAGCTTTTCAACACTAAAGTCCCAGAAAACCTCTCTAAATCCGGCCCACTTACTGTTGATCACCGACCAATAAAAACCACTTTGAAAAACTTTCCGAGTAAATTCTTCTAGCCAATCATCATCATTTAATGTGAGGAGTTGTTTGTTAGATAAAGGTTTTGCGAGTAACAACTTAAGCATTTTTTCAGAGCCCTTTCGCTCTACCGCTCGCTTATAAATATCACTAAATTTTTCCATCTGCTTAATACCTTACTTCGACAATAGTACTAGTGTACGAGAAAAGCAGCTAATACGTAATAACTGTCAATCAGGATGAATCTATCTATATTTAGTCACTTGACACCTAGACGGCTAAAGTGGTTTAATCGCCACACTTACCCTATTACATTGTATTTGCTGATTGATTTTTCAATAGCAAGTGCAAAGGGCTGGAAGAGGTGCGTTATTCAGGTAGCGTATGTTAGGAGCGCAAACTCCATTGAGCATACGTGAGGGGAATTAACGCCGAGAGGTAACACTTTTTTGTGAAAGGTTGCTTCGGGCGACTAGGCTGAATCCTAGCGACTGTCACCAATAACATATTTGGTGGAGAGCTTCTGGTCTTAGTATAATAAGGCCGTGCGCCCTATTATTTAAGCCCATTCGCTCTTCGAATTATAAACACATTCAAAGAGTCAGGCATCCTAAATACCCGCCAATAACTCGACGAATGCCCTATAAGTTCGTGAGAGATGATCAACAACTTCAATATTAACAATTTCCATTTATGGACTGCGCTGATCACCCCATTTGATCAAAATGGCCTAGTTGATTACGCAACCTTAAACACCTTAGTGGCCGAACAAGAAGCTGCTAACAATGGCATTTTACTGCTAGGTAGCACCGGCGAAGGGTTAGCCCTTACCCTCAAAGAACAGCAAGCCATCGTAGAGCATGTCTGCCAATTACAGCCGAGCGTCCCCCTTATGGTTGCGGTAGGCGGTAGTAACTTAAAGCAACAGCTTGAATGGGTTAATTACTGCAACCAGCTGCCTATCCATGGTTTTTTACTCGGCTCGCCTTTGTATGCCAAACCCGGTGCAGTGGGGCAAACGCATTGGTTTGAAAGCTTACTCAATGCCAGTTCTCATCCTTGTATGCTTTATAACGTACCAGGACGTAGTGCGGTTAGCATTCCCATTGCAACCATTGAAAACCTCAAACAACATAAAAATTTATGGGCACTGAAAGAAGCCAGTGGCTGTATTTCTCAATTTGAAGCCTATCGACAAGCAGCGCCTGAACTAGCCATTTTTAGTGGTGACGATGCCCTCATGCCTTATTTTGCCCAAGCAGGTGCAAAAGGTTTAGTGTCGGTTGCAGCCAATGCATGGCCAGTGCAAACCCATGAGTTTGTAAAGCGCAGTTTAAGCGGCCAACACCCTAATCTTTTTGTCCAGTGGTCTAGTGCTATAAATAGCTTATTTTCAGTAGCCAACCCTATCCCAGTCAAAGTGTTAATGCATTTACAAGGGCGTATTGGCAGTCCGTATTTACGCCCACCTTTAACACACCTTGAGCTGACACACACAGATGACATTTCATCGGCAAACAACACCATTTTATCTTGGCATTAAATACAGGTTTTTATAATGAACTGGTTAGAACTATTAAATAATTTAGAAACGGGCGCGGTTCGCGCAGCAACACAAGACGAAAACGGCCAATGGCACGCTAACGTAGAAGTAAAGCAAGGCATTTTAGAAGCCTTTAAAAACGGTCAAAACACCGAGTTTGCTGGCGGTTTTGTTGATAAACATAACTTAGCGCCGCAAAGCTTTGAAGCCACAGCAGGCGTTCGCATGGTACCCGGTGGTTCAAGTGTGCGCCGTGGTGCACATGTTGCCAAAGGCACTATTATTATGCCACCTGCGTACGTAAATATTGGTGCATTTATTGACGAGGGCACTATGGTAGATAGCCACGCGCTCGTAGGGTCGTGTGCTCAAGTAGGTAAAAATGTGCATTTAAGCGCAGCGGTACAATTAGGCGGAGTACTTGAGCCCATTGGTGCCAGCCCTGTGGTTATTGAAGATGATGCCTTTATTGGTGCAGGCTGTGTGATTGTTGAAGGCGTGGTAGTTAAAAAAGGCGCGGTACTTGCTCCAGGTGTTCGCTTATCTGCAACCATCCCTGTTTATGACTGCGTAAATGAGCGCCAGCTTGATAAAGGCGAAGCAATCCCTGAATACGCGATTGTGATCCCTGGATCTCGCCCTGCGTCAAACGATTGGGCGCGTGAGCAAGGCTTAAGCATGTCGTGTGCGTTAATTGTTAAATACCGTGACGAGCAAAGTGACGCGTCATTATTGCTTGAAGAGGTTTTACGTTAATGACCTTTTTGAGCACGCCCGTTAAAAGCGCTATTGATAAGCTATCAACTGAGCTTGATACGCCCTTTTTTGTTTATGATCTTGATTCACTAAACACACATTTAACGCGTTTAGTAGCACAAACCGAGGTAAAACTCTGGTATGCAGTTAAAGCGAACCCGTTATCTAGCGTGATCCAACGCTTAAATAACGCTGGTTTTAACTTTGATGTCGCCAGTAAAGGCGAGCTTGAGCAAGTCCTTGCTCAAGGAATTAACAGTGAACGCGTGCTCAACACGGGGCCTGCAAAAAGCCCTAAACAAATTAAGCACTTTATTGCGCGTGGCGTACGTACCTTTGTGGCCGAAAGTCTCAATCAGGTACGTTGGCTCAACGAACAAGCGATTGCTCAGCAGTGCCAGTTGCAGGTTTTGCTGCGTGTTCAATTACGCTGGCCCGAGGGTGATAAAAACCCGCTAGGGGGCGATAGTCTTACTCCATTTGGCTTAGGGTGCGACGAGTGGCAGGCGCTAAATACCAGTGACTACTGTGCACTTAATTTTGACGGTCTGCATATTTTTCAGTGGGGCAACATGCTTAGCAGCGACAAACTCGCTGAGCTGTGGACACAAATGATTACGCCGTTAAGGCAACTTGCTGAGGATTTAAATATTAACCTCAAGGTGCTGGATTTAGGTGGTGGTTTAGGTATTCCCTATACGCTTGATACGCCCACTCTAAGTTGGGATGCACTCATAGAGGCGCTTGCAAAAATTAAATGCGATGCGGGGGTTACTGAGCTATGGATGGAACTAGGTCGCTACGCTGTAGGCGAATGCGGCCACTACGCCACACCTGTTGTTGAGCGCAAACTAAATTACGGCCAACAACAGGTGATTATGAGCGGCGGCATTAATCATTTATTGCGCCCTGCGGTCACCAGTCAAGATTTCCCTGCGCGTTTATTACGAGATTCAAACGCAGCAAATCAAGCAATGAGCCTATACGGCCCCTTATGTACTGCACTTGATTGCTTAGGAGAGCACCAATTACCCAGTGATTTAAATGAGCAAGACTGGCTAGTATTTAGTCAATGCGGTGCCTACGGTTTTACCGAAAGTATGCCGTACTTTTTATGTCATGAGCTGGCCGGTGAATATGTTATACACAATGGCGTATTGAGTTGCGTGCGACAAGCAGAAGATGCAAGCCACTACTTGAGGTAAAAAAGATGAATAACACCACAGCTATAAGCCAAGAAAACATTGTAGTTGGCGAAGTCGCAAACGGACTACCACTGACTATTCCTGTGTATCGTTTAAAAGGCGATGGCACCGGCCCAAGTGTGTATGTACAAGCAAATATGCATGGCGCAGAAGTGCAAGGCAACGCGGTAATTTACCAATTACTTGAGCAACTAAAAACACTTAATTTAAAAGGTGATATTACCTTAGTTCCTTACGCTAACCCCATTGGCTGTAATCAAAAGTCGGGGGAATTTACCCTTGGCCGATTCGATCCCATTACGGGGACTAATTGGAATCGCATGTATCACTGCAATAATAAACTTGCGACCCAGTTTGCACAGCAGTTCAGCGATGCCGATGATAAGATTCTGAAAACAGCCTTTAAAGCCGCGTTAATTAATGACGTTGAGCAACAACTCAACGGCCCTGATTATCGTTTAACAACGGGGAAACGGATTGCGCTAAACTTACAAAAATTGGCGCATCAAGCAGATATAGTTTTAGATTTACACACCGGCCCTATTTCTAGTCAGCACTTATATTGCCCTGAGTATGCGACCGATAGCGCGCGTTACTTTAATATTCCCCATGTGCTGGTTATTCCTAATGACTTTGATGGCGCAATGGATGAAGCAAGCTTTTGTCCATGGTGGCAGCTTAGTGAGCAACTTGCTCAGCAAGGGCGTGAATTTAACGTGCAAGTTGAAGCCTTTACGGTAGAGCTTGGCAGCCAAGAAAAAATCGATTTAAGCGCGGCACTAGACGATGCCAATAGTATTTTAAGTTATTTAAATCATAAGCAAGTATTTGTTGATGCCCCCTACAAGCCAAAATTGATGACAAGATATGGCTGCCAACTAAATGATTATATTGCTTATTACGCCCCCATGGGTGGCATGGTCGAATACCTAGCACCTCTTGGCGGGCATGTTAAAGCTGGAGAACCCATTGCTAAAATACTGCGAATGGAGCGCTATTTAAGCGAACAACCGCTGCAAACTCTAAGCTTTGATCTAGATGCAATTGCGATATTGCATTTTGCCTCAGCGAGTGTGAATCAAGGTACCGAGCTGTATAAATTTTTTACCAACGTCTTTGAGCTTTAGCTCACCCCTTCTCATTGCGTGAGAGTTAGCTAGTAAATAACTAGTTACACAGTAAAAGCGACTTAGGTCGCTTTTCTTTTTAAAGTATTAAAGTTCAGGACAAATTCACCGTTTATGTGTTAAAAAGGCGCTATAATTAGCAAAATACTGACTTCCCTCACTTACAAAGGAATTATAATGAGTTGGCGCCATTGGATACTACTTTCTACATTACTCAGCACAACCGTTGTTGCTGAAGAAACAGCGAATAACGAGCAAAACAATGAACTTGAGCTGGTAAAGCAATGTATTTTAAATGAAGTGATCGGTGGAGACGGTAAGCAAACCCTCGATCAATTACGTAAAAAGTGTTCTGCCGTTGAAGAAAGCAAGCAGCTAACGGCTATCGACAAACGCCAAGCCCGTGAAGCGGTTGGTAAAAAAAATCGTAATGTAATTACCCCGCATAAACGTAATTATATTTTACCGGTTTCTTATATGTCGAACCCAAACACTCGCCCGTTTGATGGATTTGCAGAGTTAACCGATAAAAAAGATGGCGACCCACTTGATAACTTAGAAGCTAAATATCAGCTATCAATTAAAGTGCCTTTGTATGATGAGTTTGCCGATTCAGACCAAGCGATATTTTTTGGCTTTACTTTGCAGTCATACTGGCAAGTATATAACGACGATATTTCCTCTCCTTTTCGTGAAACCAACTACGAACCAGAAGTATTTTGGATTAATTACTTAGACCCTGAAAACGTTTTATGGGGCGATGAAATGGCAATAGCCATTGGTATTTCGCACCAATCTAATGGTCGTAGTCAGCCAAACTCGCGTTCTTGGAATCGCATTTATGCCGATTTCATTTGGGAAAAAGACGGCTTTGTATTTAGCTTTAAACCTTGGTATCGCATTCCTGAAAACAAAAAGCCTGCGCCGTTAGATGCACGAGGTGACGATAACCCAGATATCTATAAATACATGGGTTACTTTGAATTTGGTGGCGCGTATCGCTTTCACGATCATGAATTTAGTTTTATGACCCGTAATAATTTAAATTCAGATAACCGCGGGGCAATTCAGCTTGATTGGTCATTCCCTCTATGGGGAAGAGTACGCGGCTATGCGCAGTACTTTAATGGTTATGGTGAAAGTTTAATAGACTATAACGCCGATATTGAACGCTTTGGTGTGGGTATATTACTGACAGATTTACTGTAAAAAACGCTTATAAAAAAAGCCAAGCAACTCGCTTGGCTTTTTCGTTTATTTTATCACTTTTTAACCACAAACTGCCCTTCAAATTGAGCAACCACCTCGTCACCATCAAAAATGGTTACCGGCACTAGGTAACTTGCTTTACCCGCATCTTGTAACTCATTTAAGTTCCCTTTACAGGTTTGAATATTCACACAGCCCTTAGGGTCAGTATTTAGTGGCTTTAAATACTTAATGTTGGCATCGGCTAACACAATATTCCCTTCAAGCCCGGCTTCTTTTAATGCTAAATACGTTGCCCCCCAACCCGTTAATGTAGCTAGGCTATAAATAGAGCCCGCAAACATAGTGTTGTGTAAATTTAAGTTAGCATTTAAATCTGCACGAGTAGTAAATTGCCAATCTGTGTAACTTTCAACTTTTATTCCCATTGCATCACTAATGGGGATTGATTCACGCCATGTGTTTTGCAGTACTTGAGTCCAATTTGGGTGGCGAAACCAACCTGGTTCACTCGGTTTGAGCTTAACCATTTTATAATGCTGTACATCACCATAAGCCAAATGTGCTTTTTCTTTATTTTCATAGCCATGGCGCTGATAAAATTCCAGTGCACGTTCGCGAGCAAACAACACTAATTCATCAGCATCTTGATTCCACGCTATTTTTTCGAGTTCATGTAACAAGCGGCTACCAATATGTTGATTACGATTACCCTCTGCAACCGCCATATAACGTACTTGAGCTTGTTGCTGATTATTAAAGTGCAAACGAGCCACACCCAATACTTCACCCGCTTTATTTTTAATGAAGCGATGCTCAGCCTCTTGCTCTAAATCGTCTTGCTCAGAGCCCCGAGGTTCGCCCCATGGGGCACGTAAAACCTGCCAGCGTAATTGGTAATAGGCTTGCCAGTCTTCACTACTTTGTGGGGTGCTCACTTGAAACATACATACTCCATAAATTAAAAATGTAAAATATTACGCTGTGCATTTTGTGAAAAACACCATACTCGATCTGGATAAAACTGCAAATAAGACTTTGGTGCTGAGAAAACAGCTGTAAAAAATTAATGACAAAAGCCGTTGCGATTTACCTCTGCTGGTTTATGCTCAATAGCATGAATAAATATATCCATTGCAGTAGTGGCCTGATCAGCCAACATTTTATTGAGCATAGTTCATCGCTAGGCCAGTTACTTTATTGGCATAATCAGCATGGTGAGCACATACAAGTAAGAGAGTATCAACAACTTCGCTGGCTACTCATTAATAACACCTTGCAGTCTGTTATTTTAAAAGCAAAACCACATGCATTGCTGTTTCCACACCTTGCTTATTTAGCAACGGCTTGGCAACAGCTACCTGCGCCTAAAAAAGTACTCGAACTGGGGTTAGGTGGCGGTGCCATTCGTAATTACTTATTAGAACAGTATCCTCAAGTGCAGGTTACTTCAGTAGAGAAAAGCCCCCATATTATTGACTGTTATCAACAATTTTTTGCCCCCAGTGAACAACAACAGATTCATTGCGAGGATGCGCAAACAATTTTAAAATCAGCAGAGCAGATGGACTGGGTCATTTTAGATTTATTTAGTGAATTAGACGCCCCGCGATTTTTATTTGATTCATGCTTTTATCAAACAATTTATGATGCACTTGATCAACAGGGCATCTTATTTATTAACTTTTTATCGCAGCACTCATCACAACTCACTCAGTTACAACATGTACTACTGACTGTATTTGGGAAGGCTATTAGTATTCAAAAAATTACCGGCTTTGTTAATCATATTGTGATTGTAAAAAAAGCACGTTAAGCGGTTAAATTAAAGGTAACCGGCCCATCGTTACATAAACTCACCTGCATATCGGCTGCAAATTCACCGGTCGCGACCTTAATACCGAGTAATATAGCCTGCTCTACAAAGTAATTATATAGCGCTTGCGCTTGGTCTGGTGTAGCTGCCGATGAAAAGCTAGGCCGCATGCCTTTTTTTGTATTGGCTGCGAGCGTAAATTGCGATACGACTAACAGTTCGCCTTGTATGTCTTTAAGGCTGAGATTCATTTTATCGTTTTCGTCATTAAAAATACGGTAATTGGTGACTTTGTGTAATAGTTTATCAGCGCTGCTTTCATCATCTTCTTTTTCCACCCCCAGCAATAATACAATGCCTTGTTTAATTTCACCGACAAGCTGTTGGTCTATCACCACATTAGCATGTGTTACTCGTTGAATTAATCCCTGCATTTACTCTGTATCCTCTGCTTGTTGATCTTTTTTATTGTAATGCTGCATGTTAATACACACGGTGAATTCAGCGCCTAGTAGCACCACGACCCACGACAAGTAAACCCATACAAACAAAATAGGAATGGTTGCTACCGCACCATAAATCACTTCGTATGATGGAAAATGGCTAATGTACAAAGCAAAGCCTTTTTTGGTTAGCTCAAATAACATGGCAGCAAATAGCGCACCGGGAACGGCCGCCTTAAACGAAACACGAGTATTGGGCACTAAGGTGTAAAGCATAATAAAACCGGCCATAGAGATAGCGTACGGTAGTAGCTTTAACAAGAAACCACTAAACCCTGGGATCCCTTGATCGGCAAACGATACCAACGACACAATATATGAGGTGACACCGATACTGGCGCCCAGTAATACGGGCCCTAAGCTGAGTACCATCCAATATACGGCAAACGATATCATCATCGGGCGTTTTTTCTTTACTCGCCAAATACGGTTTAGCGTGGCATCTACATTACGAATAAGTAGCAAGGCAATGGCTGCTAAAAAGCCAATACCTACTGCCGTCATTTGATTGGCATTACTAGCAAACGAGCTAATATGCTCTTTAATAACACCAGAAGAGGTCGGCACAAAGTTAGTAAACAAAAAGCTCTCAATGGCTAAACGAGTCGACTCAAATCCTGGAAAAGCAGAAAATATTGCCACACCTACAGCAATAAGTGGGACTAACGAAAGTAAAGTAACGTACGCTAAATACCCTGCATTAATGGTTATTTGATCGTCAATACAGCGATTAAAATATTGCATCCACCAGCCTGGTTGCAGTTTTAAAAACGCCTTAACTTGCTGTTTATAATGGGAGAGCTTATCATTCATACAATTAACTTTGTTGGTGAGCTTTTGATTATAATAACAATCAAGGCCATAATTTACAGCATTAACACTCGTAAATAGGAATTCAGATGAAAAAACAAACATTTTTAGGGACAACCATACTTGCGTTAATGCTGATGCTCTCTGGTTGTCAGTCTGCTTATTATTCGGCAATGGAAAAAGTAGGTGTTCATAAGCGTGATATTTTGATTGACCGCGTAGAAGAAACAAAAGACTCACAACAAGAGTCTCAACAAGAATTTCAATCAGCACTTGAGCGTTTAACTACACTCATTAATTTTGATGGCGGTGAATTGCAAGATGCTTACAATCAACTTAATGACGATTACGAGTCAAGCCTTCAAGCGGCAAACGAAGTATCAAGTAACATTAATAAAGTTGAAGACGTAGCAGAAGCTTTATTTGATGAGTGGAATGATGAGTTAGAGCAATACAAAAGTGCCTCACTTAAGCGTGAAAGCAGCAAAAAGTTAGCAGCAACACAACGTCAATTCGACCAGTTACTTCGCTCAATGCGCAGCGCCGAGAGTAAAATGGAGCCGGTATTATCATCTTTAAAAGACAACGTATTGTACTTAAAGCATAACTTAAATGCGCAAGCGGTAGCGGCTATCAAAGGTGAATTTACTAACTTAAAGCGCGATATTCAGTTATTAATGAATGATATGAACAAATCGATTGAAGACTCAAATAAATTTATTGAGCAAATGAATAAATCCTAAATATTTAACCTATTAAACTGAGCCCGCTAAAAATAGCGGGCTTTTTTATACACACTTTTTGTTACTTTTTTGTCCTTTTTTAGCAAACTGCTTTTGTTACACTTTCAGTAAGATAAAAATAACAACTAAAAATGAATTATGAAAATACATACGCTTAGCTTAATCATCGCCTCCAGTGTGCTCGTTGCATGCAGCACTGCGAATAATATTGAGGTTATTGCTGGCCCTAATACCGTTATTCCACTTCATCAACAAGGTGAGCAAGCTGGGCGCTACCACAACCTCTACCCAGGCAAAAAAAGTTATCCTGTTAGCTGTGAAACTGATTGCTACCCAAAAAACAATAACTTAGTTTGTGAAACAGAGGCTGAAAACTGCCAATATCAAGGTCAGCAAAAAAATCCGCAGGTTA
This sequence comes from Pseudoalteromonas sp. 23_GOM-1509m, assembly GCF_000518425.1. Classification (NCBI taxonomy): domain Bacteria; kingdom Pseudomonadati; phylum Pseudomonadota; class Gammaproteobacteria; order Alteromonadales; family Pseudoalteromonadaceae; genus Pseudoalteromonas; species Pseudoalteromonas sp. 23_GOM-1509m. Next base: position 61,148 of record NZ_JADO01000017.1, on the reverse strand, counting down.
ATGCGGGCTTTACTATTCGTTGGCTCGGACACGCAGGCTTTGTGATCAAAACCCCGAATGGCCAACAAGTTGTGTTTGATCCCGTAAAAGAGCAATTTGACTCGCCTATTGATTTAGCTTTTCGCCTTACTTCAGGATTTTATCGCAAGCCTGGCGACTGGCTCACAGACAATGAATTGAAAAACTTAGTCGCCGTTATGTATTCTCACATTCACTACGATCATTTCAATAAAGCCGATATTGAAGAAATTGGTAATCAGCCTCGCTACCTAACCCCCCTTGGCATGGCTGATAACTTTCCAACAGGTGGCTTTAACATTAGTGAAATGGCATGGTATGCAAAAACTAAAATTGATGATTTAACCATTCATGCGCTACCTGCGCATCATTTTAGTAGCCGTGTGTTAGTGCCTTTTATTTATGAAGATAACAATAAAGACCTATGGAATGGCTGGTTACTTGAGCAAAGTGGCAGCACTTTATTTTTTGCAGGCGACACTGGTTATTCAAAACACTTTAACGATATACAGCAAAAATATGGCGATATCGATGTGTGCTTAATGCCTATTGCCTCTTATTACCATAAAGAGAACGGCAACTGGTACCGTTATGTACATACCACTCCTGAGGATGCATTAACCGCAGCACAAGCGCTTAACTGTAAAGTAATGATACCGTGGGGCTATGGTAACTCAAGTTGGAAGATGGGCGATCACAGCAGCCATTCAGCACTACTGCGCTTATTGCATATGCATAAAAAAATGAACTCGAAGATACCCCTGTATATTTTAAATGAAGGTGAAAGCATCCAGCTTTAATTAGTCATTTACACAAAATGCGTTTACATAATTAGTAATAACCCCCTCACTGAACTATCTTTAATTAACTAAACAGTCAGGGGGTTTTATGTTTCTTGTGCGACTCATTTACGCCAGTAAAATAAGTAGTGGTTTTGGGCCTGAAGATATAGAAAATATTTTACAAAGTGCGCGAACCTACAATGTAAAAACAAATGTCACCGGCATGTTATGTTTTAGTAATGAATACTTTTTACAATGCCTTGAAGGCTCCAGAACCGCTGTTAATAATACCTATCAACAAATATTAAATGACAAACGCCACCACAATGTAATTATGCTCAACTATATCCAAATTCCCGAAAGAGAGTTTGAAACATGGTCAATGGGCTATGTGCCGCAATCACAGCTAACCGAGTTACTTAATCTAAAATACTCGGGTAACATTGACTTTAACCCTTTTAAAATGTCGGGTGAAAGCGCGCATTTATTAATGCTGGCATTAAAAACAAGCATAACTGGGGCAATAAGTTAATATAATAAATACAACTATGAGATTGTTTTTAATTGCTATTTAAGCCAAGCTAAATCATCTTTAATTGATGAGCTTATTAATGAAAAAAACACTACTCGCTTTTAGTTTACTTTTCACCCAACCACTTATGGCTATTGAAGTTAGTCATACATCAACAGCTATTATTATTGATGGTGTCTCTGAAAGTACATGGGATAGCGCCACATGGCATCCTATGCCGCACCTAATGGATGGCGCACTTCCCTCATCAGAGGCCGATTTTAAAGGCCGCTACCGTCTTCTATGGGATGAAAACTACTTGTATTTACAAGCAGATATTAGTGACGATGTGCTGATTGATACTCACCCAAATCCAACTGATAAATACTGGGATGATGATGCCTTAGAAGTGTTTATAGATAGTGACGCATCGGGTGGTAATCATCAGTTTAATCATACCGCGTTTGCTTATCACATTGGCCTTGATAACCAAGCAGCCGATTATGGGCCGGATAAAAAAGCGCATTTATATACCGACCATTTAGTTAGTAACTGGAAGCGTAATATCACTGCGCCCTATAACATCACATGGGAAGTGGCGATAAAACTCTACCCGAATGATTATCAACAAGGCGCAAAAAATACACCGCTTAAATTAACTGAAAAACACGTTATTGGTTTTATGCTCGCCTACTGCGATAACGATGGTAGCGAAGTACGTGAACACTTTATGGGCTCACACGAAGTACAGCCAGTGAACGGTGACAGAAACCGAGGATTTATAGACGCAGATGTATTTGGGAAAATCACTTTGCTACCGAAAAGTAAGTAATCACTAACTAAATAATTGATAACGAAGGTTGGGTTGAGCTAAGCGAAACCCAACAAAAATACCCTATTAACAAAAACAGAGACTTTGCAATATAGATTATTTAATTCTCAAGCACGTTTTTCCTTATATAAAGAGCGCAGCGCCCTAATAAAGCTAATTTCAGCCACCCTTTTGCTCATGATTAATAATTTTAAGAAGCAAATCAATTCTGCGATTTGTTTTTTTGGTCTGCTCCCTAATCATTCCCTGCACCACAGCTGAAGCAAGGAAAATAAAACATATTATTTGAAATATTTCAGTTTCAATATCATAGAAGCTATTAGCAATTGATAACAAAATAAAGGGTAAAAAAATTGATATGAGATCTTTCAAGCCCCAATCATTTTTTCCTAACGTTTCAAATTCATCTTTATATTTTTGCAGTTCAGCAATATGTTCTATCTCTAGTTTTGCCATAATTTCATTTTCGGTATTCACACTAGCTCACACGCACATAGTAAATATAGCTTTGATAATAACTTAATACCTCTTTTAGGTTCAATATTAAAAACTGTTTAACAGTATCGAACCAACTGCGATGCTTTAACCTGTGGACTTACGCTTTTCTCTGGCTAACTATTATCCACAAAAAAGCCGCTGTATTTTGCAATACAGCGGCTTTTAAAATCATGATTCTAAATTAATAGATTATGACTTTGGCGCACGACCCGCACGTTTACGCTCATTTTCAGTTAAATGACGTTTACGAATACGAATGTTCTCAGGTGTAACTTCTACTAACTCATCATCAGCAATAAACTCAAGCGCTTGCTCAAGTGAATAGTTAAGAGCTGGTGTTAGTGTTTGTGCTTCATCGGTACCAGATGCACGAACGTTAGTAAGTTGCTTACCTTTAAGCGCATTAACTGTAAGGTCGTTATCACGGCTATGAATACCGATAACCATACCTTCGTATACTTCAACACCGTGACCGATGAATAAACGGCCGCGCTCTTGTAAGTTAAATAATGCGTTAGTTAGTGCTTTACCTGTTGCATTTGCAATCATTACACCGTTCTTACGAACACCTAGCTCGCCACCTTTGTGCGGACCGTAGTGATCGAACGTATGGTAAAGTAAACCAGAACCCGATGTTAACGTCATGAACTCAGTTTGGAAACCGATTAAACCACGGCTTGGGATCATAAAGTCCAAACGCATACGGCCTTTACCATCTGGGGCCATATCAGTAAGCTCACCTTTACGAAGACCAATTTGTTCCATGATAGAACCCTGGTGCTCTTCTTGACAGTCAATTGTTAGTGTTTCATACGGTTCTTCTAACACACCATCAACAGTACGTAAGATAACTTCTGGACGAGATACAGCTAACTCGTAACCTTCACGACGCATGTTCTCGATTAAGATACCTAAGTGTAATTCACCACGACCCGATACACGGAAGCTATCTGGGTTATCAGTGTCTGCAACGCGAAGTGCAACGTTGTGTACTAATTCTTTGTCTAAACGCTCACGGATATTACGTGATGTTACAAACTTACCTTCTTTACCACAGAAAGGTGAGTTGTTTACAGAGAACGTCATCGTTACTGTTGGCTCATCAACACTTAGTGGAGGTAATGCTTCAACGTTGTTAGGACAACAAAGCGTATCTGAAATCTTAAGCTCGCCAAGACCCGTTACCGTTACGATGTTACCAGCGTAAGCTTTGTCAGTGTCAATACGCTCAAGACCTAAGTAGCTTTGTACTGAACCAATTTTACCGTTACGTTTAGACCCGTCAGCGCTAATAACCGTAACTTGTTGGTTAGGTACAACTGAACCGCGTTTGATACGACCAATGCCAATTACACCTTTATAAGAGTTGTAATCAAGCTGTGAGATCTGCATTTGGAAGTCACCTTCAGGATCTGCATCCGGTGGTGATACTTCGTCAACGATCATCTTGAACATAGGTTCCATGTTATCAGATGCTTCGTCTAAATCTAATGTAGCCCAACCATTGATTGCTGATGCGTAGATTACTTTAAAGTCTAACTGTTCATCAGTTGCGCCTAGGTTGTCGAATAAATCAAAGATTTGATCCATAACCCAATCAGGGCGAGCACCTGGCTTATCAATTTTATTGATAACAACGATTGGCTTTAAGCCTTGCGCGAATGCCTTTTGCGTTACGAAACGCGTTTGTGGCATTGGACCTTCCTGAGCATCAACAAGTAGTAATACTGAGTCAGCCATCGAAAGTACGCGTTCAACTTCACCACCGAAGTCGGCGTGTCCAGGAGTATCTACGATATTGATATGGTAATCATTCCAAGAGATAGCGGTGTTTTTCGCTAAAATGGTAATACCACGTTCTTTTTCAATGTCGTTTGAATCCATCACGCGCTCTTCATTACCGCCGCGTGTTTCTAATGTACCTGATTGCTCAAGTAGTTTATCAACCAGTGTTGTTTTACCGTGGTCAACGTGGGCGATAATTGCTATATTTCTTAACTTTTCGATGCTCATATATTCACTCAGAGAAATTGAATCTCATTGATCCTGCAGGGGCTATACGTTCTCACCTGCGCTTTCACGAGATGTCCCAGCATAGGATTTAAAAGGGCGCATATTATCCCCTATAAATGGAATGGATGAAAGTTTATCCAAAATAAAATTTCAAACTTTCTCAATAAAATAATTAACCCATTGTTTTAAAATAATTAATTATGATAATTAATTTTTAGATATTTATATAAAAAGATGGTTTTGGGTTAATTTAAAGCAACTTTACTGCGTATTTTGCATTTTCTTTGTGCTAGTCTAAGGTGATTAATTTACAAGCAATTATTGCTTTGTAAATATTGCACCATTTTGGAAAAATTACGCACTAAGATGGTGCTTAATCTATATCACCTTTATTTTATTTATATTTTTTTACATAAAAAACAAATGATTATAATAGTGGCACAAAATCAGCTTATAAGTATTCAACGTATCTAAGCAGCAATAATAAAACCCAATAGTTGGAGGACACATGTCACAATCGGTTTTAGATTTTATTAAAGAAAATGACGTTAAGTTCATTGATTTACGCTTTACTGACACAAAAGGTAAAGAGCAACATGTTTCTATTCCTCATCATCAAGTTGATGAAGACTTTTTTGAAGATGGAAAGATGTTTGACGGTTCTTCAATTGCTGGCTGGAAAGGCATCAACGAATCAGACATGGTGTTACTACCAGATGCAGATTCAATTAAACTTGACCCTTTCACAGAAGAAACAACCCTAATCGTTCGTTGTGACGTGGTTGAACCTTCTACATTACAAGGTTACGAACGCGACCCTCGCTCAGTTGCCAAGCGCGCTGAAGAGTACATGCGCTCTACGGGTATTGCTGACACTGTTTTATTTGGCCCAGAACCAGAGTTTTTCGTATTTGACGACGTTAAATACAAATCTGACATGTCTGGTTCAATGTACAAAATTGATTCTAAGCAAGCAGCTTGGAACTCAGATAAAGAATATGCAGATGGCAATACAGGCCATCGCCCAGGTGTTAAAGGCGGTTACTTCCCAGTTGCACCTGTTGATGATTTCCAAGATTGGCGTTCTGCAACGTGCCTAGTTTTAGAAGAAATGGGTCAAGTTGTTGAAGCGCATCACCACGAAGTGGCGACTGCCGGTCAAAACGAAATTGCAACGCGCTTTAACACTATGGTGTTAAAAGCCGATGAAATCCAAGAAATGAAATATGTTATCCACAACATGGCTCACCTTTACGGTAAAACGGCAACGTTTATGCCTAAGCCGGTTGTTGGTGATAACGGTTCTGGTATGCACTGTCACCAGTCTTTAGCAAAAGATGGCGTAAACTTATTCGCAGGTGATAAATACGGCGGCCTTTCTGAAGATGCACTTTACTACATTGGCGGTATTATCAAACATGCTAAAGCGATCAACGCTTTTGCTAACGCCTCAACTAACTCGTACAAACGTTTAGTACCTGGTTTTGAAGCACCGGTAATGCTTGCATACTCGGCTCGTAACCGTTCGGCATCAATCCGTATTCCAGTGGTTCCATCTGCAAAAGGTCGTCGTATCGAAGTACGCTTCCCAGATCCAACAGCTAACCCATACCTTGCTTTCTCTGCAATGCTTATGGCTGGCCTTGACGGAATTAAAAACAAGATCCACCCTGGCGATGCTATGGACAAGGACTTATACGACTTACCAGCTGAAGAAGCGGCAGAAATTCCAACAGTAGCCTCATCATTAGATGAAGCATTAGCTGCGCTTGATTCAGACCGTGAATTTTTAAACCAAGGTGGTGTATTCACCAATGACCTAATCGATGCTTACATCGCACTTAAGTCAAAAGAAGTTGAAAAACTTAACATGACAACTCACCCAGTTGAGTTTGAAATGTACTACAGCTGTTAATTTATTAACCGATAAATAATGTGTGTTTTAAGCCCGCTTTGCGGGCTTTTTTTATGGTAAATTTAACGGTTCTACACTAAAGTGAAGTTAGTTTAAACAATGCAGGATAGCTGGATGGTAGGTAAGATTTTGTTGCTATTAATAGCTTTAATGTTAAGCCTTAATAGCCATGCGAGCGATAAAAAAATTTACGCATGGAAAGACAAAAATGGGGTGCTGGTTTTTTCAGATACTCCTCAGCCTGGCGCTAAAGAGGTTAAACTCACGAGCCAACATCTCAGCATGCCCGCTACAAACACCGATATTCTTGATACTGCTCCTACTAAAACAGCAGTAAAGTTTAGTATTAGTATTTCATCGCCTGAACCAAACCAAACTATAAGAGAAAACACCGGCTCTGTGTATGTCTCTACCCGTGTTGCCCCTCGATTTGAAGCTGGATTTACCATTGGTTTATTTTTAAATGGCGTTGCCATTGGTGAACCTAGTGACACCACTACACTGGCGTTAAGAGATGTGGAGCGAGGCCAACACACACTGCAAGTTAAACTTTATAATAAACAAAATCAGGTAATTGCAACCAGTCCTGACAGTGTATTTTTTATGCACCGTAAAGGCCTTAACATAGGTCGATAATTACAATTAAGTACGCGTGTTTAGCGTATATTTTCTAAAAACCTTGCCTACCTTCCCAGGCGCACTAAAATGGTGCAATGATGATTAATAAAACACATTTTAGCCCAGAGCTACTGAATATAATTTGGCAAAACCAAACCACCGCCCTGATGTTACTTGATGAAAGCTTTCAGCTTATTTACGCTAACACCAGTGCCAGTGAATTACTTGGCTTAGGCGAAAAACGTTTGCTAGGACAAGCATTCGACGATTTATTTAACTACCATTCTATCGACTTAAAACGCATTGCACAGTACTCGTTAGTTGATGGTGTAGACTGCCACCAGCACAGGGCTGACGTGGTGTTTATCGATTCTCGCCATGCAAAATTAGCGGTGAGTACTCGGCGAATAAAACATAACGACACCTATTATATTTTATTTGAATGTCGACAAACCGATGACGAAATAAAACATGACCAAGTCTCAAATCAAATGCATCAATACCAAGCTGCACGTAACTTAATTCGCGGTTTAGCTCATGAAATTAAAAACCCGCTGGGTGGAATTCGCGGGGCGGCGCAATTATTGCAGTACGAGGGTGATCAACAAGAAAGAGATCAATGTGCAGAACTGATAATTGAACAAGCCGATCGGTTGCGTGAATTAGTTGATAGACTCCTTGGGCCTAACCAACTACCGCAAAAATCGTATGGCAATATACATCAAACATTAGAGTCGGTTGTTAAACTCAGTACGTTAGATAACAACCGCGATATTCGGTTAGTTAAAGACTACGACCCGAGTATTCCTGATGTCTATATTGATCAGAGCAAAGTTCAACAAGTGGTGCTTAATATTGTGCGTAATGCGCAACAGGCATTGGTGGATGGTGGCGAAATAAAAATAAAAACACGGATTAATTATCAGCATCGTCGTCCGGGAAAAGCCCCTAAAAAGGCATTGCTTATTCAAGTAATGGATAACGGCCCAGGTATTGATGCTAATTTACGCGACACCTTATTTTACCCTATGACCACTAATAAAGAAGGTGGCTCGGGACTTGGATTATCTATAGCGCAAACCTTGATTGATCAACATGATGGCTATATCGAATGCGATAGTTGGCCAGGACATACTGAATTTAATATTTATCTGCCATTTACAGATTAATACTTTGGAGTTTGCATGAAAACAGCTTGGCTTGTAGATGATGATGCCTCAATTCGCTTTGTACTAGAAAAAGCACTGACTCGCGCAGGGTTTGAAGTAGAAAGCTTTGCAGATGCGCAAAACGTTCTTAATGCACTAAAATTTAGTCAACCCAGTGTGTTAATTTCAGATGTAAGAATGCCGGGGATGGACGGGATGGCGTTACTTGAGCTGATAGCTGAGCAAACCCCTGGCCTACCCGTTATTATTATGACCGCACACTCTGATTTAGACTCAGCGGTTAATGCTTTTCAAAAAGGTGCGTTTGAGTACTTAGCTAAACCGTTTGATTTAAATGAAGCCGTTGCGCTAGTTGAAAGCGCCTATCGTGCTAATTCGACCAAAAAAACCAAACGAAAAAGCGCGCCACCCAAAAGCGCTCATATTATTGGCGAAGCCCCTGCTATGCAGGAAGTGTTTCGTGCTATAGGCAAACTCTCAGCATCCAGTATGAGCGTACTCATCAATGGTGAATCAGGTACCGGTAAAGAGTTGGTTGCCAGCGCCTTGCACAATCACAGCCCGCGTAAAGAAAACCAATTTATTGCTCTTAATATGGCCGCTATTCCTAAAGAGTTAGTTGAGTCTGAATTATTTGGCCATGAAAAAGGCGCTTTTACGGGGGCCGATAGCGTGCGTAAAGGGCGCTTTGAACAAGCCAATGGCGGTACCTTATTTTTGGATGAAATAGGTGATATGCCACTTGATGTACAAACCCGCTTGTTACGCGTATTAGCCGATGGCGAGTTTTACCGCGTTGGCGGCCATCAAAGTATAAAAGTGGATGTGCGCATCATTGCTGCCACTCACCAAAATTTAGAAGAGCTGGTAAAACAAGGTAAGTTTAGAGATGACTTATTTCATCGTTTAAACGTGGTTCGCTTACGCTTGCCGGCTCTACGCGAGCGCCCCGAAGACATAGAACGCTTAGCGCTACACTTTTTACATAAAAGTGCAAAAGACCTGCAAGTAGATAGTAAAGTACTTAGCCCTAAAGCGATTAAACAACTGTGTTTATTTAATTGGCCAGGAAATGTTCGCCAGCTTGAAAACACCTGTCGATGGTTAACCGTAATGGCACCTGGGGAGCTGATTGGTGAGCAAGATTTACCCCCTGAAATTATTGATAATGCCGCCGCAACTCAAGAAGGCGATTGGCTAGATTCATTTCAGCAATGGCTTAATCAAGAGTTTAAACAAGGTAAAGAAAATATTTGGCCGGATATTCAAGCCCAGCTGGAAACCCGCTTAATAAAAACAGCACTCGCTAATTGTTCAGGCCATAAGCAAGAAGCCGCGGTAAAAATTGGTTGGGGTCGCAATACGTTGACCCGTAAATTAAAAGAGCGCAATATTAGCTGATATTTTATAAGGCTAGCGCCCTAGGTTATTGATGAAGTTAATTGAAAACATCCCTTTGTTTAAGCAAATGGAAATTATAAATCGCTTAGAATTCTTTAAAGAATTCACGCTTAATGAACGTCAAATTCTTTTAGAGTCATTTGGATTATTATACTTAGTAAGTAAAAATCAGTTTTTATTTAAAGAGTTTGATAATGACAAGCGACTGTTTATTGTCCTCAGTGGCTCCTTGATGGTGTTTAAGCATAATCACCTTCTAGAGCTAGGCAGCATAGAACCTGGTGAATTTATTGGTGAAGGCGCGTTTATTAATAACCGAGAGCGCAGCATTAATGCACGCGCCAAAGAAAATGCTATCGTACTGGCTATTACAGCCGATGCCCTTACCCGCCTACCTAATGTTATACGCGAAAAAATGAAAGACCGTATTATTGAAGGAATGAGCCTGCGCATAGCTAAACTAAGCGAGCATATAGAAACCCACGGTTAAATCAGTCCATATAAACAATTTGTAGTGAGCAATCAAGCCAACCGGGGGTGTTAACGCTTGCGGTAAATGTGTAGGTATCTGACGGCTTGGCGCCAAAGGGGGTATTTACAAGCGGCTGCGAATGACTGTATGTTTGCGAATAGTCTTTATAATAAACAACAATATAACCATATAAATATTCCCAACTTAGCCTCACGATTGCGCCACTTGGTAATGTAAACTCAACAGCTTCATTTGCAAATTTGACTGCTAAATCATTGTATTTATCTTCGCTGCAATGAGTTGTTCTCAGCTGTTTAGGCATAACAAAATTTCTATTGGCATCAGCATTTTTTAAATAAAAGCCTATATTGCCATCACCATAAAAATGATTTGAACGACTTGTATAATTAACTTGTGGCGCATACCCTAGCTCTTGCATTATAGCTGCAAGTTGCTCCGTCTCTTTGGGGTAAATTTTATCGCTTGAGAGTAGTAATGTGGCCTCACCAAAATCTGATGGGATTGCTAGTTCTACATATTCATAGGGAAGAGTTTGTGCATTTAGTGCAGCATCTAGCTGGTTGCGCTGTTCACCTTGCAAGTTTTCAATAAAAACATAAACAGTAGGTCGCTTGCACGCAGCTAATAAAAACACCAATACACATATTAAAATTCCATTTTTCATTATCACCCCCAATCGATTACAAGCGTAGTCTATAAGGGGTGATTTAAAATGGCAATTTAATTTATTTGGTTATTTAACCATGCATCAACACTCTGGCGATTATAAAGTACTTCATTAAATAAACGATGTCGTTCAAATACCAGCTCGCTTTGTTTGGTTTTAAGCCCGCTGACTAACTGACTATGGGTGTCATTAAACTTGGAGATAACTGAAAAACCACGTTCAGTGTCTTCTTGTACCTGCTGAGCCAAATGCTTTCTAACATCATCAGCAGTTAACATATCTGAATTATCTAAGCCCATTAGCTCTTTTTTCATCGCTAATCTTATGCCCATGTTTTACTCCACTGTTTATATTCAATCTCTTTTTACGACAGATATTGGCAATAAGCGCGCCAATGTGTAATTTTTTTTACGCGAAGTGTAGCCTTGAATTACTTCAGTTTTTTTAAAGACAAATGAAAGAGGTAAAAAGTTTCATAAAAAAATGCACAATCATCGCATCTAACAAACGCACTTTGGTGCAAAATAACCAGCTAGCCTTTATACTACAGCTAATGCCCCCCCCCACAGAGAAACATGATGAACGAAGAATATATAGAAATTGAATTAGAAGAAGAGCCTATAGAGCTTTGTAAATTATTAAAAGTATTAGATCTAGTTGAAGGTGGTGGCCAAGCAAAAAATCTAATTAGCGGTGGCTATGTAGGTGTTAACCATGAAATTTGTACAATTAAACGGAAAAAATTATACAGTGGCGATGTTCTTACATTTGATGGCGAGTTGTTCCAACTGACACTAAGTGAAGATGCAACTCCTGCAGAGCGTCCTGTTATTGATGAAACAGTTACAGCAGAAAAAGCCGCGCCAGTAGCAACAACAGAGCCGGCTAAAAATAAGCGCAAACGTACTAAAAAACCTAAAGTGGATGAAAAAACGGGTCGTCGTCCTATTTCGTTTGGCTAACATTCGCTTACGTCATATGTGTTATTAATAGCCAGTTTGCATCACTGGCTTTTTTAGCCTTTAATAAAATACAAATAACAAAAAAATCGATGCTTACATGTCAGAAAACACTGCAAACCGCTGGATAAAACCCGTACTCATCACCGCCCTGTTATGGAATATATTAGGTGTTTTTGCATTTATCATGCAGCTATTATTAACACCCGAAATGGTAAGTAAACTCCCACAAGAACAACAACTTGCTTATAACAGCCAACCTCTATGGGCTACTTTAGCGTTTGCTATTGCAGTATTTGGCGGCGCATTAGGGTGCGTACTTTTATTATTCAAAAAGTCACTAGCCACATTAACATTAATAATCTCTTTGGCAGCGGTTTTAGCTCAGCAATACTATAATTTTATGATTATTAATAGCATCAGCTTGTTTGGCGTTAGCGCTATTTTTATGCCTATTGCAGTGACCTTAATTGCGATTGCATTGGTGTATTTAAGTTTCCACTTAAAACAACAGGACTACTTTAAATAACACTTTTTTGAGTTTAGTTTTGTGGCCAATTATTACTCAGAGCATCCCTTGAATTTTAACTTTTGGCCTTCATCTCTATTTATATAACAGTCAAAAAAATTACACTGCATGGTATTTTTTTATCATGGTACACAGTTTGCAAACTACTACAGAGGTCACTTTTTCAAGAATATCAATCTAATTTATTGAAGGGACAAATAATGAAAAATAGTTTCGACACCCAACAACAGCTTACTATCAATGGCGAGCAATACCATATTAACTCGCTCATGGGACTTGGCGATAAAGCCAAACGCCTGCCTTTTTCGTTAAAAATATTACTAGAAAATCTATTGCGTAATGAAGATGGTGTGAATATTAAAGAGCAAGATATTCAGGCACTACTAGATTGGGATCCTAAGGCTAAGCCCTCGGCCGAAGTAGCCTTCACCCCTGCCCGCGTAGTAATGCAAGATTTTACCGGTGTCCCTGCTATTGTTGACTTAGCCGCCATGCGTGATGCAATGGAAAAGCTTGGTGGCGATCCTGCAAAAATAAATCCGCTTTCTCCGGCTGAACTGGTGATCGATCACTCAGTACAAGTGGATGGTTACGGTAAAGATGGCTCATTCGACTTAAATTCAAAACTAGAATATGAACGTAATAAAGAGCGCTACGAGTTTTTACGTTGGGGTCAAACCGCATTTGATAATTTAAAAGTGGTGCCACCAGCCACAGGTATTGTCCATCAAGTAAATTTAGAATACTTAGCACGTGTAGTGTTCAATGATACAAAAAACGGTAAATCGTTAGCTTATCCAGATACACTGGTTGGTACTGATTCTCACACAACCATGATCAACGGCCTAGGCGTACTCGGTTGGGGTGTAGGCGGCATTGAAGCCGAAGCCGCCATGCTTGGCCAACCTATTAGCTTGCTTATTCCACAGGTTGTGGGTGTTAAATTAAATGGTCGCTTACCTGAGGGCACTACAGCAACCGATTTAGTACTTACTGTTACTGAAATGCTGCGTAACCACGGTGTGGTAGGTAAGTTTGTTGAGTTTTATGGTGACGGGCTTGCCGACTTACCACTGGCCGACAGAGCGACTATTGCTAACATGGCACCGGAATATGGCGCAACCTGTGGTATTTTCCCTATTGATGATGAAACGATTAATTACTTACGCTTAACTAATCGCGATGAAAAGCAGCTTAAACTGATTGAAGATTACGCAAAACATCAAGGTTTATGGCGTAATGATGGCGATGAAGCACATTATACCGATAAGCTAGAACTAACTTTAGATGATGTAGTACCAAGTCTTGCTGGCCCGAAACGTCCACAAGACAGAATCACACTGGATAAAGCCGGTGATGTTATTGGTCAACACTTAAAAGACTTCCAAGACGAACGTATGGCACGTCGAGATAAAAGCAATGAAGAGCAAGCGCGTATTGAAAGTGAAGGCCCTACTACCAATCCTGACGAACCCACTGATGAAGCGCAGTTTATGGGCGCAGCAAAAGTTAACTTTAATGGCCAAGAGTTTGAATTAAACGATGGCGCCTGCGTCATTGCTGCAATCACAAGCTGTACTAATACCTCTAATCCAAGCGTAATTTTAGCGGCAGGATTAGTGGCTCAAAAAGCACGTCAATTAGGTATTAATGTAAAACCTTGGGTTAAAACGTCTTTAGCACCAGGTTCGCAGGTGGTTACCGATTACCTTGAAAAAGCAGGGTTAATGGATGATCTTGATGCGCTTGGTTTTAACTTAGTTGGTTATGGCTGTACCACCTGTATTGGTAACTCCGGCCCATTAGCGGATGAAATTTCAGAAGCTATTCAAAAACATAAACTAATTGTAAGCTCTATTTTGTCGGGTAACCGTAACTTTGAAGGGCGTATTCACCAAGACGTTAAAATGAACTTCCTCGCGTCGCCACCACTTGTAGTAGCTTATGCTATAGCAGGTAGAACCGATATTGATGTATACAACGAACCACTTGCGCAAGATAAGCATGGTAACGATATATACCTTAAAAATATTTGGCCAAGCGTTAAAGAAGTGAGTGAGCTTGTAAAAAATACGGTAACTAAAGAAATGTTCGAAAAAAGCTACGCCAATGTTTACGATGGCGACAGTCGCTGGCAAAAAATTCAAATACCTGATGGTAAGCTTTACGATTGGGATGCTGCCTCGACTTATATCAAAAAAGCGCCATTCTTTGATGGTATGAGTGTTGAACCACCGGGGATCCCAAAAATAGAAGGTGCGCGCTGTCTAGCTAAACTAGGCGATTCAGTGACTACCGATCATATTTCACCAGCAGGTGCGATTAAAGCGGAGGCACCCGCAGGACTTTATCTACAAGAAAATGGGGTAGAAAAAGCACAGTTTAATTCTTATGGTTCTCGCCGTGGTAATCACGAAGTGATGATGCGTGGTACATTTGCTAATGTGCGCCTTAAAAACTTACTAGCCCCCGGTACTGAGGGCGGTGTCACTCGCACTCAACCTGACGATAAGCTAGAGAGTATTTATGATGCGGCAATGGCATATCAAGAGAGTGGAACACCATTAGTGGTTCTAGCAGGTAAAGAATATGGTACCGGCTCCTCACGAGATTGGGCTGCAAAAGGCTCATTACTACTCGGTATTAAAGCTGTGATAGCACAAAGCTATGAGCGTATTCACCGCTCGAACCTGATTGGTATGGGCGTATTACCTTTACAATTTAAAGAGGGTGAAAGCCATGAATCATTGGGCTTAACGGGGCAAGAACAATTTGATATTCAAGGTTTATACGACAAAACCGACGAAGTCAGTGTCATTGCCACTAACAGTGAAGGTAAACAAGTTAGTTTTAGTGCCGATGTGCGTATTGATACCCCTAAAGAGTGGGATTACTACAAACATGGCGGGATTTTACAGTACGTATTACGCAATATGCTCGACTAACTAGCCATTAAACAGTAGTAGCTTAAAAGCCCAGCTCAGCAATGAGCTGGGCTTTTTTACATTCGCTATAGAGTAAATATTGATACACCCTTGCGCTAAATCAATGTTGCTCTATCAAGATACCATACACTAAGAAGACACGCTGCGCAGAGGTCGCCATGTCTTCAATAGTAATGATAAGACTACTTAAAACATCTATTTTGCTTGGGTTATGCCTGATTGTGACAGGCCATATATTAATTGTATCGAGCTACTTTACCAGCCAGTACGGTATTAAAGGCATTATTACTGCAGCAGCGTGCATTGCAATTGGTGTGTTTTTATCACTGCCAACTAAAATTTATTTAACCATATTATTAATGGAAGCAGAAAAGCGCTACTTGAAATCGCAGTAACCGTCTAGGGCTAAAAGCCGCTGAAACTTTCGACTTCTTTACTGCGTTGCTCAATTCTCTTTTTGGCTTTTTCAGCATCTTCAAACAACTTATTGATTGACTCACTGTTGTATATTTCAGGCGCTCGCTGAGGAAAAGGTTTTGCCGCAGATTTAGCACTGCCACTTAATATAGCCGTATCTTCGGCTACCACAACATTAATATCTGCGGGATCAAGATGCACTTCAATACTCTTGCCATTTTTATTTGGCACATCGGAGAAATGCCACTGCCCTTGCTCATCTTGCCACTTATAAATTTTACTTTGAGAGTCAGATGCTAACGGTGACGATGTGATTTTATCTCCTACTTTTTTAAGCTCAAGTGTGAGCTGTTCGAATGTATTAGATGAAAGCGCTACCACTTTATCTTTAATAGAAAAAGATTCATTTTTAATCAATGAGCTGGTGAGCCAAGGTTGCCCATTTGGCTTTTTAAGATAAAACAAAGAGATAAGAGCAATGACCATTACTGATATTGCTAAGTAGGTAAAGTATTTCATAGCGTTCCTGCTGTAAATTTAATCCTTTATTATCATTAATATAATAAAAAAACAGCAGTCAGGCAATTATTTTCCACAAAATAAAAACGCAGCTTTAGCTGCGTTTTTAAATTTATAGCTTTGAATAATAAGGTAATTAAATTCCATCACCATCAATATGCAAGCCACACTCACGGTTCAGCCCAAAAAAGCGGGTTTCTTCTTCGCTCATTCCTGGCTCTAATTTACGCGTAGTGTGTACATCACCCATAGACACATAACCTTGCTCCCATAATGGGTGGTATGGCAGATCATGTTTAGTGAGGTATTGGTACACATCACGATTATTCCACTCAATAATAGGGTACACTTTTACTGTACCCCGGCTTATTTCTAAAACTTGTTTTTCAGCACGGCTCGACGATTGATCTCGACGCAAGCCACTAAACCAAGTGCTCGCGTTAAGCTCTTTTAAAGCACGCGTCATTGGCTCTACTTTATTGAGCTGGTTGTATTGCTTAATACCTTCTTCACCAAGCTCCCATAGTTTTCCAAATTTAGCCTCTTGCCATGCAGGGCTCAACTGCGCTTTATACACTTTTAAGTTAAGTGATAAACGCTCGCTCATCTGATCGATAAACTGATAGGTTTCTGGAAATAGATAACCCGTGTCTGTTAATACAACAGGTATATCGGGGCGCTGTGATGTCATTAAATGCAACATTACCGCTGCTTGAATACCAAAACTCGATGATAAAAACGCGGTGTCAGGCAAGTGCTCTAGCGCCCATGCAACGCGCTGCTCAGCATTCATGTTAGCCAGCAAACCATTCGCATCAGCTAACATAGCCTGTTGACTTTGCTTATCTAGCTGTAATATGTTTTTAAATTCACTCATGGTCAATTTTAAACCTCACCAGCGCGGTGCGCTGCTTTTAAATTATGCGTAAAAATCGGTAACAGATACTTTTACTTCTGCAACAATACCCTTGCGAATAACAAAATCACCAAAGCATTCGCCTTCATTGCGCTCACTAACCCATTGCCCAATCAGCTTATCAAATGCCTCTAGGTAAACTTCTTCGCCCACATTTTCAAGATAAAGCTTAGGGATACGCGTACCCTCCGTATTCCCGCCAAGGTAAACATTGTACTTACCTGGGCCTTTACCTACTAATCCAGCTTCAGCTAGCATGGCACGACCACAGCCGTTAGGGCAACCAACCACACGCATAATAATGCTGTCATTTGGTACTCCATGCTTAGCCAATAAGCCTTCTATTTTTTCAATTAAACTCGGTAAGTAACGCTCGGCTTCAGCCATCGCTAAAGGACAAGTGGGCAGTGACACACACGCCATTGAGTTTTTACGTTGCTCAGTGTCTTTGTCATCAATCAAACCGTGTTCACGCGCTATTTTTTCAATGATTGCTTTTTGATCCGCAGGCACACCGGCAATAATTAAGTTTTGATTGGCGGTCATGCGAAAATCACCTTGATGAATTTCTGCAATCTTACGACACCCTGTTTTCAGTGGCTTATTGGGGTAATCTAAAATACGACCACTTTGAATAAAGAGCGTTAAGTGATGTTTACCGTCAATTCCTTCAACCCAACCAATACGATCCCCTCGATGAGTAAACTCATAAGGGCGGCTTGGTGCAAAACTCACACCTGCACGTTTTTCAACTTCTGCTTTAAATACATCGGACCCAACACGGTCAAGTGTGTATTTAGTTTTTGCGTTTTTACGGTTAGAACGATTACCCCAATCACGTTGCACAGACACTACGTGCTCAGCAATTTTTAAGGTATCTTCAAGGGCAATAAAACCAAAATCATCGGCTTTTCGTGGATACGTTGCAGTATCACCATGGGTCATGGCAAGGCCACCCCCTACTAGCACGTTAAAACCAACTAATTTACCGTTATCAGCAATCGCCACAAAGTTTAAGTCGTTTGCATGAACATCCACTTCATTATTTGGTGGAATTGTTACAGTGGTTTTAAACTTACGCGGTAAATAAGTTGAGCCTAAAATTGGCTCTTCTGTGGTTTCGCTTTTTTCGCCATTGAGCCAAATCTCTGCATACGCTTTGGTTTTAGGTAATAAGTGTTCAGAAATCTTTGCCGCCCACTCATACGCCTCCTGGTGTAACTCAGACTCAACAGGGTTAGTGGTACAAAGTACATTTCGGTTCACGTCACCGGCGGTTGCAATAGAATCAATACCCACGCTATTAAGTAGCTGGTGCATACCTTTAATTTCAGGTTTTAATACACCATGAAACTGAAATGTTTGGCGCGTAGTTAAACGAATACTGCCATAGCTGGTTTTCTCCCCAGCAAACTTATCAATTGCTAACCATTGCTCGGGCTTAATAATACCGCCAGGCATACGTGCACGCAGCATGACATTATGTAGTGGTTCTAGCTTTTGTTTAGCACGCTCGGGACGAATATCGCGGTCATCTTGCTGGTACATGCCATGAAAACGAATTAACTGGAAATTATCGGCAGTAAAACCACCGGTAATTTCATCTTTTAAATCTTGCGCTATAGTGCCGCGTAAAAAGTTACTTTCTCTTTTTAAACGTTCGTTATCAGAAAGCTTTACGGTTTTATCTTGTTCGCTCATTTTAAATCCTAAATTTGTTACAGTGACGGCTGTTAGCTTTTAATAAAATAAACAACGTGCACTTAATACACGTCTTTCTGATAGCGATTTGCGCTACGCAAATCTTTTAAGTATTGATCGGCCTCTTCATTACTTTTGCCGGTATTTTCTGTGATGATATCAATTAAGGCATTGTGTACATCTTTAGCCATACGGTTTGCATCGCCACACACATAAAAATGAGCACCCGCTTCTAGCCAGTCAAACACTTCTTTTGAGTTTTTACGTAACTTGTCTTGCACGTAAACTTTTTCTGCTTGGTCACGGCTAAACGCCACATCTACTTTACTCAATAAGCCTGATTTTAAGTAACCTTGAATTTCTACTTGGTATAAAAAGTCTTGGGTAAAATGTGGGTTACCAAAGAATAACCAGTTTTTACCCGTAGCCTCTCGCGCATCACGTTCTTGTAAAAAGGCACGGAACGGTGCAATACCTGTACCTGGCCCTACCATGATGATCGGTGTGTCATCATTTACTGGTAAGCGGAAGTTGTCGTTATGTTCACTAAATACTTTTACTTTACAGCCTTCTTGCGCACGGCGTGCTAAATAGCCTGAACAGCCACCTAAATGCTCTGTGCCAAACGCTTCAAACTCAACCAATGCAATAGTTAAATGCACTTCGTCCTCAACCTCGCTTTGGCTAGAAGCAATTGAATATAAGCGCGCTTGCAGTTTACGTAGGCAATCAACCAGTGTTTGCGCCTCTAATTTAGCTGGGTTTTGTGCAACCACATCAAAAATTTGGCGAGGCTCAATATATTCGCGCATTGCGGCTTTATCTTCCACAAGCTTAAGAAGTTCAGGCGTGCCTGTAGCCGTGGCATATTTTTCGACAAAACCAGGGTACGATTGTGTCAGCTCTAGTTTTTCAATTAAGGCATCACGCACGCTAAGTTCTTCATCGCCAAGTTTAACGCGGCTAGTTGGATCAATTTGCGTTTGCGCTAGTAGCTCATCTACACGGGCTTCATCATTTAAAAAGTAAATGCCTAACGAGTCACCCGGCGTATAGGTAATGTCAGAGCCTTCAAGTGAAATTTCAACATGGCGTACATCTTTGGTTGAGTCACGACCGGTAATTTTTTGCACTAAGCTTAGCTCTGCCGCAAACGGGTTTTGCTTAGTGTATTGGCTAGCCGCTGTCGTGGGCGTGCCAAATGGCATTGATACAACTTGGCCGCCTGTAGCATCTTGCTGAGCTTTTAAATCTGGTTCAAACGCATTTAACGCGCCCTCAATCCAAGTGGCGGCTTCATCATCGTAATCAACGTCTAGGTCGGCACGTTGATAAATAACCTCTGCACCGAGTTTAGTTAAACGCTCTTCAAAGTCTTTAGCGGTTTGACAGAAAAATTCATAGCTAGAATCACCTAAACCTAATACCGCGACTTTAACGCCATCAAGCTTTGGCGCTTTTTTGGTAATTAAAAATTCGTACAGTGTTTCGGCATCTTCAGGTGGCTCACCTTCACCATAAGTCGATACAACAACGGTTAAAAACTTTTCTTTTTTCAATGCGGTTGGCTTGTAATCTGACATGCTAACCAGCTTTGCAGCTAACCCACGAGATTCAGCTTGCTCTTTAAGCTTAGTCGCCACCGCTTTAGCGTTACCTGTTTGTGAACCATACAAAATAGTAAGTACTGCTGCCTCAGAGGTTGCCGGTGTACCTGCAATTGGCGCACCTAGCGCTGCTGAATTAGCATTAGCAGCTAAATAGCCGCTAACCCACGCTTGCTGAATTGGATTAAGCTCAGCCACTAAACCTTGTAGCTTTTGTACTTGCTCTTGCGAAAGCGGACTTGCTAGCGCATTGAGTTGACCTAACAACATGAATTTTTCCTCATAACCCTGAACGTTAAACACAATGCTTGTTCACATTGTTTAAAATGAGTGCCACCTCATTCAGAAGGTTCTGTTGAGGTTAATTGAGTATGCAGGATAGCCGTCTAAGCATAGATAAAAAAAGAATAGAATCTGCTTTGATATTCCATTTAGTTATTAATCTCGTTAAAAACCAGTGAAATTAACCTAAAGGTTTTTTATTGCCTTTTATGAAATTCTAATTTAACAATTTTGTAACCTTTATAATCTAATGTATATTGCTTAAAAAAATAAATTAGGAACAAACATGTTACACGGTATATATAAAAATAAGTTACTTCTGAGCACGTTGTTATTGAGCTCTTTGCCTGCGATGGCTAATGTCGTCAATGGTAATTTTGAACAATGGACAGGCAACACCCCACAAGCGTGGACGGTGATTGATAGCGGTATTAACGTATCTGCCAATAGCACAGTCGTGAGTACAGGCTTACAAGCAGCTGTGATTAGCGTAAATACAGGCACACAAAGTAACACTGATTTTTTACAGCAAGTCGCAGTTGAAATGGGCAAAACTTATGAGTTCTCAGTGGATGTGTATCATACCGAAGGTCATCTTAAGGCCCGTTTGTTCATAGATGGTTATCAAGGCTACTCAAACCCTGCTTTAACAAACCAGTGGCAAACCATAACTTACAGCTATACCGCTGATAGTAGTAAAACGATTGATGTCGGTTTACGCTTTTACGATACAAGCGGCTTTGATGGTAGTGAGTTAGTTTATGTTGATAACTTCTTACCTAATAATGATAGCGGCGGCGGTTCTCCAAGCTGCGCAGATAACAGCCTTACTTTTAACCTAACCACAGATAACTACGGCGAAGAAACCAGTTGGCAAATAACACACAACCAAGTCGGTATAGTTGCAAGCGGCAGTGGTTATGCCGCAAATACTCAATACACCGAACAATTATGTTTAACCAATGGCGACTATACATTTACTATTAACGACAGCTACGGCGATGGTATTTGCTGTTCATATGGCAGTGGTAGCTACGCCTTGAATAATGAAGCCACATTGCTTGCCAGTGGAGCAAGCTTTCAATCAAGTGAGTCTACCGCATTCTCATTAGGTGAGACTCAGCCAACACCGACGCCAACCGGCTACTATGTGACAACCCAAGGCTTAACTGGCTACACGCTAAAAACTGAGCTTTATAACATTATTAATAACCATAACGCTCAAGGGTATTCTGCTATTTGGAGTTTTTACGACGCATCAGCACGCGATAAATACTTCGAAAATGATAACAGTATTTTAGATATGTACAGTGAAAAGCCAAATGGAGTTGATAGCTACACTTATACTGCTGTAAGCGATCAGTGCGGTACCTACAATAGCGAAGCCGATTGTTATAACCGTGAACATTCATTTCCTAAAAGCTGGTTTGGCGGCACCATAGAACCAATGAACTCTGATGTTCATCATATTTACGCCACTGACGGCTATGTAAATTCAAAGCGTAGCAACTTCCCGTTCGGTGAAGTGGCCAGCGCTACGTTTACTTCAACCAATGGCAGTCAATTAGGTTCTGCAAGTAGTGCGATTAATTACACTGGTACTGTATTTGAGCCTATTGATGAATTTAAAGGTGACTTTGCTCGTGCTTATTTTTACATGGCTACACGCTACCAAAACGTAATCGGCTCTTGGCAAAATAACACCACGGCTAGTAATGCCGTACTTAACGGCTCTAGTAACCAAGTATTTGAAAGCTGGGTTGTGGCCATGCTGTTAAAATGGCATAACAACGACCCCGTTAGCCAAATGGAATTAGACCGAAATCAAGCAGCGTTTGAATTTCAGGGAAATCGTAACCCGTATATCGACCACCCTGAATTTGTAGAGATGATTTGGTAAAAGCCAGCGGTCAGCGGTCAGCGGTCAGCGGTCAGCGGTCAGCGGTCAGCGGTCAGCGCAGAAAAAACATCAGCCTTTGCAGTTGCAAAGGCTTTTTATCGTAATCACTAAACTTATTAGAAGGGGAAAGAAGCTCGCTTCACCTAGGGACTGAGCCCTATGGGCTCTTAGCCACAGCGTGACCATATACAAATGATTAACTTCCAACCAAATAACCTATATAATCCAAAGCCTTGTAACCAGCTCTATCTACTTTTTTGCTTTTCAATGAGTTTTTGAGAATATCCCTGTCTAACTTTAACGCATCAACGAAGTCATTTAGCTCTTTATGTAAAGGCAAGTCAGGATAAGCTAAATATCTTTCTATATTAGTACGATCATTAAAAGAGCATGCTTGAAAAGCGCTTGCTAACCAAGAGTGATTCAAAAATATAGAATCCTTCATATTAGTATCAGCTTCTAAAGGAAATGCTGATTTATAAAGCGAGCCAATTACAAGAGCTGTACATGGGCCTAACTCCCCATCTGGTGTTAGTTCATAGCGGAGTTGGAGCTTTTTTATTGATTCGGATAAATTATCAAACGTCAGATTTGTTGGCTCGAATGAAACTACAAATATCGACAAAACTTTCAGCACTGAAAACTCAGATACTCCTAAAGATTTAATAAAATTAAATGACGATGAACTTTCTAATTTAGCCGCAGTATTCTTATCTATTAATTCACTAAAATCGATATTTTTTGCTGTAGCTTTTGTAATTATTCTAGCTAAATTATGTAGGTCTTCGTTTTTTTGATTAAGCTCTTTTGACAAATCATCATATTTCTTCGTTAATCTAATATTATTTTCATTTGCTACTTTGAGCATACTCTTAATTAATTTAACATCATTTTTTAAAAGAGTTCTTTCTTCTCTTATATATATCAGCAGGTCATCTTTTAAATCTGATTTCATAAATGAATCAGAGATAGTTTGCTTAATAGATATAAAACCAATGTATGAAACCAATGATATAAAGACAGCTAAAACACTAATTGTCAGTAGCCAACGCCTATTCCTACTCTCTTTTTCTAAGTTCGAGACATCGTGTATTATTGCCTTTCTAGTATCTTCTGAAATATTACTACCGTTTTTAAAACTTTCTTTTAATTTTGTAACTTCAGAAGTTAAAAACTCAATTTTTTGTTCTATTTCCATATAATAAATAATCCTTCTTAGTTACTTAAACAGCCTTTAAATTTACCTTAAAAGTGGCCTGAGACTAGATATTATTCGCCTCGGCCTTTTTAACTATTTAGTAAACAAGGAAATTTAAATTATAAATATTCTTTTCTCCTCAGTTTCCACATTACGAGTCAACCCAAGCTACGGCGCTCAAATTCACTGCGAGCAGCTGACGGCTGAAAGCTTACCGCTAAAAACTGCTCTAAACTGCTCTAAACGTAAAAAGCCCCAGCTAATGCCGGGGCTTTTCATAAAACAGACTTAATTAAAAATTAAGCTTGTTTTGGACGTTCAACAACATCTACCAAAGTCCAAGATTTGTTCTTAGAGATTGGAGCGCATTCACGGATAGTAACTACGTCACCCGCTTTTGCAGTGTTATTTTCGTCATGTACGTGTAACTTAGTCGTACGTTTGATGAATTTCCCATAGATTGGGTGCTTCACGTAACGTGCGATAGCAACAGTGAAAGATTTTTCCATCTTGTCGCTGATTACACGGCCTTGAAGAGTACGAATTTTATCGCTCATTATTGACCTGCCTTCTGGTTAATAATTGTTTTTACACGCGCGATATCGCGACGTACTGTTCTTAGCGTGTGTGTCTGAGCTAACTGACCAGTGCTTGCTTGCATGCGCAGGTTAAACTGCTCACGAAGAAGACCTAGAAGTTCAGCATTTAGCTCTTCTACGCTTTTATCTTTTAGTTCGCTTGCTTTCATCACATTACCGTCCGAGTTACGAAAGTTGTTTTGAATGGCAGTTTACGAGCAGCAAGGTTAAACGCTTCACGAGCAAGCTCTTCTGAAACACCTTCCATTTCGTAAAGTACTTTACCAGGCTGAATTTCAGCAACCCAATATTCAACAGAACCTTTACCTTTACCCATACGAACTTCAAGAGGTTTTTCTGTGATCGGCTTGTCAGGGAAGACACGGATCCAGATTTTACCTTGACGTTTCACGTGACGCGTCATAGCACGACGAGCTGCTTCGATTTGACGAGCAGTCATGCGGCCACGACCAGTAGCTTTCAAACCGAAAGTACCGAAGCTTACTTTGTTACCGTTTTGCGCTAGACCACGGTTGCGGCCTTTATGCATTTTACGGAATTTTGTACGTTTTGGCTGTAACATTACTCGCTACCTCTACTTAGCACTTTTTTTGGCTTTCTTTGGTGCGCGTTTAGCTGGCTTCTCTTGCTCTTGTACTAGCGGTAAACCACCAATAACTTCGCCTTTGAAGATCCAAACTTTAACACCAATGATACCGTAAGTGGTTAAGGCTTCAGAAGTTGCGTAGTCGATATCAGCACGAAGAGTATGTAGAGGTACACGACCTTCACGATACCATTCTGAACGTGCGATTTCTGCGCCGCCAAGACGACCGCTAACTTCAACTTTAATCCCTTTAGAACCGATGCGCATTGCATTTTGTACCGAACGCTTCATAGCGCGACGGAACATAACACGACGCTCTAGCTGAGAGGCAATGCCGTCTGCTACTAGTTGTGCATCTAGTTCTGGTTTACGTACTTCAGAAATATTAATCTGAGCAGGTACACCAGCGATTTTAGTTACCGCTTGACGTAATTTTTCTACGTCTTCGCCTTTTTTACCGATAACAACACCCGGACGAGCCGTGTGAATAGTTACTCGGATAGATTTTGCTGGACGCTCAATAACGATTTTAGACACAGAAGCCGCTTTCAATTCCTTAGTAAGGAATGTACGTACTTTGTGATCGCCAAAAAGCTGTGCAGAGAAATCTTTTGAATTCGCGTACCAGGTAGAAACCCAAGGTTTAGATATACCTAGGCGAATACCAGTAGGATGAACTTTTTGTCCCATTACTTATATCTCCTAGCTATCTGAAACCACAACAGTGATGTGGCTTGTACGCTTAAGGATGCGGTCTGCGCGTCCTTTAGCACGTGGCATAATACGTTTCATTGTTGGACCATCGTCCACAAAAATCGTTGTTACACGTAGCTCATCAATGTCAGCACCTTCGTTATGCTCTGCGTTAGCAATAGCAGACTCAAGTACTTTCTTAACTAATACAGCCGCTTTTTTCGGGCTGTACGCCAGGATTTCTAGTGCGCGATCGACAGGTAACCCGCGGATCTGATCTGCAACTAGACGTGCTTTTTGCGCCGAACCAGAGGCGAATTTATGTTTAGCTAATGCTTGCATTTATCTTCCCCTCTTAACGTTTCTTCGCTTTCTTATCCGCAGCATGGCCACGGTAAGTGCGAGTTGGTGCAAATTCACCTAGTTTGTGACCGATCATTTCGTCAGAAACGAAAACTGGTACATGCTGGCGACCATTATGGACAGCAATGGTCAATCCGATCATGTTAGGTATGATCATTGAACGACGGCTCCAAGTTTTAATTGGCTTCTTTTCACCGCTTTCCAAAGCTTTCTCTACCTTCTTCAGCAAGTGTAGGTCTATAAAAGGACCCTTCTTGAGAGAGCGTGGCATGGCTATTCCTCAATATTACTTAGTACGACGACGTACTATAAATTTATCCGTACGCTTGTTCTTACGCGTCTTAGCACCTTTAGTCGGCTTACCCCATGGAGACACAGGATGACGACCACCAGATGTACGACCTTCACCACCACCGTGTGGGTGATCAACCGGGTTCATGGCAACACCACGAACTGTCGGACGAATACCACGCCAGCGATTTGCACCTGCTTTACCAAGTGAACGAAGCATATGCTCAGCATTGCCTACTTCACCTAGTGTCGCACGACAATCAGATTCAACTTTACGAACTTCGCCTGAACGAAGACGTAATGTTACATATTGACCATCACGTGCAAGGATTTGAACGTATGCACCAGCAGAACGTGCAATTTGAGCACCTTTACCTGGTTTAAGTTCTACGTTGTGAACAGTCGAACCTACAGGCATATTACGCATAGGTAATGCATTACCAGGTTTGATTGGTGCATCAACACCAGACTGGATTGCATCGCCAGCTTTTAAGCCTTTTGGTGCGATAATGTAACGACGCTCACCGTCTGCATATAATACAAGAGCGATGTTTGCGCTACGATTTGGATCATATTCTAAACGCTCAACAGTGGCTGGAATGCCATCTTTAGTACGTTTAAAATCGATTAAACGGTAATGCTGCTTATGACCACCACCGATATGACGAACCGTAATACGACCATTGTTATTACGACCACCTGATTTAGAGTTTTTCTCTAATAGTGGTGCGTAAGGTTTACCCTTATGTAAATCTGGGTTAACCACTTTAACTAGGTGACGACGACCCGCAGAAGTTGGCTTACACTTTTGAAGTGCCATAATTCTAACTCCCCTTATTACTCGGCGCCGCCGACAAAGTCCAGCTCGCTACCTTCTTTAAGAGTAACGTAAGCTTTCTTCCAGTCGCTACGACGACCGAAACGCATGCCAGTACGTTTTGTTTTACCCTTAACGTTAAGTGTGCGAACACCAGTTACTTCTACTTCAAAAAGCTTCTCAACTGCCGCTTTAACTTCAGCTTTAGTTGCGTCATTTGCTACTTTGAAAACAATCGTGTTGTTTTCTTCAGCAGCGATTGTGCTTTTTTCAGAGATGTGTGGAGCAAGGATCACTTTTAAAAGACGTTCTTCACGGATCATGCTAGCGCCTCCTCAAGTTGCTTAACAGCAGCAGCTGTAATTAGTACCTTGTCGAAAGCAATTAAGCTTACAGGATCGATACCAGCTACATCACGTGTGTCAACCTTGTACAGGTTACGTGCCGATAAGAAAAGATTTTCATCTACTTCTTCAGTCACGATAAGAACATCTTTAAGCTCAAGTTCTTTAAGCTTAGCAACTAGTTCTTTAGTTTTTGGTGCTTCAAGACCAAAACTTTCAACAACGATTAAACGCTCTTGACGAACTAATTCAGATAAGATGCTTTTGATCGCACCGCGGTACATTTTACGGTTTACTTTTTGGCTGTGGTCTTGTGGTTTAGCTGCGAAGCTAACGCCACCTGAACGCCAAATTGGACTACGGATTGTACCAGCACGTGCACGGCCAGTACCTTTTTGAGCCCATGGTTTTTTACCACCACCGCTTACTTCAGAACGTGTCTTCTGAGCACGAGTACCTTGACGAGCACCTGCTGCGTATGCAACAACTACTTGGTGTACTAATGCTTCGTTAAACTCACGTCCAAAAGTAGCTTCAGAAACTTCAAGAGCGCCAGAAGCGTCTTTAATTGCTAATTCCATCACTAAATCTCCAGGACTTATGCTTTAACAGCTGGTTTAACGATAACGTCACCGCCGATAGCGCCAGGTACTGCACCTTTAACTAAAAGCAGGTTACGCTCAGCGTCAACGCGAACTAGTTCAAGGTTCTGAGTTGTTACTTGCTCATTACCCATTTGACCGGCCATTTTCTTACCTTTAAACACCTTACCAGGTGATTGGTTTTGACCGATTGAACCAGGAGCACGGTGAGATAGAGAGTTACCATGTGTAGCGTCTTGCATGCTGAAATTCCAGCGCTTAACACCACCTTGGAAACCTTTACCTTTAGAAGTACCGGTTACGTCAACTTTGTTGATTTCGTTGAATAATTCAACCGTAAGCTCTGCGCCTACTTCAAAATCGCCTTCACCACCATTTAGGCGGAATTCCCACAGACCGCGACCCGCTTCAACACCAGCTTTAGCGAAGTGACCCGCTGTTGCTTTGTTTACACGGCTTGCTTTTTTAGTGCCTGCGGTTACTTGAAGCGCGTTATAACCGTCTGTTGCGTCAGATTTGATCTGAGCAATGCGGTTAGGAGTCGCTTCAATAACTGTCACAGGGATAGATACACCATCTTCAGTGAAGATACGTGTCATACCCACTTTACGACCGACTAGACCTAATGCCATTTTCCTAAAACCTCTCTAATCTTCCGATTAACCCAGGCTGATTTGAACATCAACACCAGCAGCAAGGTCTAAACGCATAAGTGCGTCTACAGTCTTGTCAGTTGGTTCTACGATGTCGATCAGACGTTTATGGGTGCGGATCTCGTACTGATCACGCGCGTCTTTATTAACGTGCGGTGATGTAAGTACAGTAAAACGTTCAAAGCGTGTAGGTAGTGGAATTGGACCACGTACTTGTGCGCCAGTGCGTTTCGCAGTTTCCACGATTTCCGCCGTTGATTGGTCAATCAAACGGTGGTCAAAAGCTTTTAGGCGAATACGAATGCGTTGATTTGACATTCTTAAACCTCAATATAAAGAGCATTTAAAGAGCATAAAAAAACGACCGAAACAATCTTAATAATTAAGATGCCGGTTGTTAGATTATATCTACGTTGAGTTCCAAATCGGAACTCCTGTTTATTAGCTTGAAATCCAAGCTTAATTTATTCTTTCTTGTTCCCGAGGGAATTTTGAAAGCCTGCGTATTATAATGATGCTGGTGATAAATGCAACAACTATTTAGACATAATTGCTTTGCAATTGTCGTTTAAAAAATAGCTAAGTTTATTAATAGTGAACGTAATGGAAGTGATGATGTCACTATAATGTCATAGCTTGTCGATTAATCTGCAGAGGATCTTTGCGATAATATGTTATCCTATGCGCTAATTTTGCTGTTATATACCCATATTGGTTTGGGTAACTACTCTCTTATGGTGAGTCAATGCGTATTTTAAATTATGGTTTAAATCTTATCTCTGGTGGTATTAGCCGTTTGTTTGTTAAAAGCAAAGTACTGCCTGAGAAGCCGTTAGAGCAATTTGAGTTAAACCCTAAAAACCCGACCTTTTATATAGTGCGTTTAAATTCACGCTTTGATTTAGCGGCACTCGCGCGCGTATGTAAACGAAATGGCTTGCCCGACCCTACCGAGCAGCAAGTGTTAGGTGACCAAGCGTTAGATCGTTTTATTGGCATTAAAAACCCACCACCGTTATTTGGTAATAAAGAAAAGCCTACCAACGCATTAGATCAGGGCAAGCAAATCATTGAGCACTTATTAAATAGTGGCCAAAAAAATGTGCAGGTTGTGCCTGTGACTATTTTATGGGGCAGAGCACCGGGTAAAGAGAAGCCAGGACTGAGCACTTTACTTTCGCACTCACTTACGCCCAGCTGGTTTAGAAAAATATTTGTTGTACTTTTTTCAGGTAGAGACAACTTTATTCGTTTTAGCCAACCACTTGATTTATCACTACTGGTGAACGAAAAAGCCGATGTAAATGAACTTCCTCATAAACTACTTCGCGTAGCTAGAGTACACTTTAAGCGCCAGAAGCTGGCTGCCACAGGGCCTAAAATCCCATCTCGAGATCAATTATTTAGCTCACTACTGGCATCCCCAACGATAAAAAAAGCGATTCAAACTGAAGCGTCTGAAAAAAATATTAGCCAAGCCCAAGCGCGACAAAACGCATTAAAGCTTCTTGATGAAATTGCTGCTAATTACAGCGACGCCACCATTCGCGTTGCCGATCGCATATTAACCTGGCTTTGGAACAAGCTGTATAATGGGATTGATATAAAGTACACCGAGCAAATCCATGACCTAACCAACAAGGGCCATGAAATAATCTACATGCCGTGTCATCGTAGTCATATGGATTACTTGCTACTGACCTACTCTATTTACCATCAAGGGCTTGTTCCACCGCATATTGCAGCGGGTATTAACTTAAACTTTTTCCCAGCCGGTGGCATATTCCGCCGCAGTGGCGCGTTTTTTATTCGCCGCTCGTTTGCTGGTAACAAACTTTACTCAGCGGTATTTAAAGAATACTTAAGCCAGTTATTTATCAAAGGTTACTCGGTAAAGTTTTATACCGAGGGTGGGCGCAGCAGAACGGGACGTTTACTACCCCCTAAAACCGGCATGCTCGCAATGACAATGCAAGCCATGTTGCGCGGTATAGACAGACCTATATCTATTGTGCCGGTATATATTGGTTACGAGCACGTCATGGAAATCAATACCTACTTAAAAGAACTTGCGGGTAATGATAAAAAAGGCGAGTCGATATTAGGTATTTTTAAAGCGATTAAGAATTTAAAAAACTATGGTCGTGGTTATTTAAACTTTGGCGACCCTATTTCTATCAATCAGTATTTAAATGATAACCAGCCTGACTGGCGTGAATCAATTCATGCAACCGATGTGCAAAAACCACAATGGTTAGGGCCGCAGGTGGCTAATCTTGCTGATCAGGTTATGGTTAAAATTAACAATGCCGCCGCACTTAACTCAGTTAACTTACTGGCGATGATACTGCTGGTAAACGATAAGCAGGCATTGAGTAAGCCAAAGCTGTTAGCTCAGCTTGAGTTTTACTTACGATTGCAACGTGAAGCCAGCTATAGCAGTAAAATAACCGCACCAGATGAAACACCAGAGCAGCTACTTGAACATGCCTTAAAGCTTAATAAGTTTGACGTGATCAGTGATGAGTTTGGCGAAATAATTGCGATAAGCGATAAAGAAAAAACCTTATTCAACTACTACCGTAATAACATTTTACATATTTTTGCGGTACCTAGTTTAGTGGCGCTGCATTTATTTAAGCAACATCAAAGCACCGTAACTCAGTGCCATCAGCTGGTGAAATCTTTTTATCCATTGTTTGCTAAAGAGTGGTACTTGCAAGAGTTAGATGAGAGCTACGTTACTCGTATTTTAACTAACTTTAGTGATCAAGGCTTAATTGCGCTTGATGGTGATAACATTAAAGTGACTCAAAATAACGATAGCTTTGCCAAACTCGAAATGCTCGGTCGTGCATTGAGCTTTACTTTGCAACGTTATGCAATTGTGATTGGCTTTATTCAAACCAGCCAAGGGATTGAAAAAGCAGAGCTTGAACGTGAAAGCTATGTGCTGGCGCAGCGCTTGGGTACGTTACATGGCATTAAAACGCCGGAGTTTTTTGATAAGAAGGTACTCAGTAGCTTTATTTCAAACCTACGCGAACAAAAGCTGATTAGTGAGTCAGACAGTGGCTTACAAGGCAGCTCAGCGTTGTGCGAGACTTACAAGCAACTACAAACGCTATTACCGGCACGTATTTGGCAGTCAATAACAGATATTGTGCACGCTCAATGCAAGTAAAATAAAGCCATACCCACTATATTAAAGGTATTCAATATAGTGGGTATTAGGATTAGCGCTGGCGCATTACCCCTTCTTGAATAGTAGAGGCTACCAAGTTTCCTTGGCGGTCAAAAAACTGCCCACGTACCAGCCCTCTTCCTGAGCTCGCGCTTGGGCTATCAATAGTATACAAAATCCAATCATCCATTCTAAACGGACGATGAAACCACATAGCATGGTCAATCGTCGCCACTTGCATATTCGGCTGCATAAACGATACGCCATGTGGTTGTAATGCGGTTGGTAAAAATTCAAAGTCGGACGCATACGCTAATAAATAGTTATGAATACGTTGATCGTCAGGCATATCGCCATTGGCTTTAAACCAAATATGTTTTACTGGTTCGATGGCTTCTGGTTTAAAGGGGTTATGAAAATTCACTGGGCGCATTTCAATCGGCATTTCACGAATAAATTTATTACGGATAGCTTCTGGAATATGCTGTGCATTTTCTTGATAAAACTCTAATGAAGAACGTAGCTCTTCAGGGGCAGGAACATCTGGCATGGTCGCTTGATGCGATAACCCTTGTTCATCACCTTGAAACGACGCCGTCATGTAAAAAATAGGCTTACCGTACTGAATCGCGCTAACACGACGCGTACTAAAACTTTTACCATCGCGAATCGTTTCAACGTCATACACTATCGGCTTTGCAGCATCGCCTGGGCGTAAAAAGTAAGAATGTAATGAGTGAACAATTCGCCCCGCTGGCAGTGTTTCTTTGGCTGCTGAAAGCGCTTGCCCCATAACTTGACCGCCAAACACCGCTCTAAAACCTAAGTCTTGGCTTTGTCCTCGGTATAAACCTTGTTCAATTTCTTCAAGTGATAACAACGACAATAAATCATCTAATACTTGGCTCATTATTTCTTCCTCAATCCCCTAATTTCTAAATGATACTATACAATACTGGAAAAATACCAACACACTGAGTGAGGAAAACTAATATGGCTTTTTGGCTATTTAAAACCGAACCCGACGCCTTTTCAATTGATGACTTAAAGTATGCACCTGAACAAACCACGTTATGGGAAGGCGTGCGAAACTACCAAGCGCGTAACTTTATCCGCGATGATGTTAAACAAGGTGATTTAGTGATGATTTATCATTCTAGCTGTAAACAGGTTGGTGTTGCGGGAATAGGAATTGTCACTAAAGCCGCTTACCCTGATCCGACTCAGTTTGACTTAAGTAGCGATTATTATGATGCCAAAGCAACCGTTGAGACCCCCCGTTGGTTTGTGGTGGAAGTAACCTACCATTCTCATCTCAGTAGCATAGTGAGCTTGCAAGCAATTAAGGCAAATGAGTCAGTGACAGACATTGCACTTAAAAAAGGGGGACGTTTATCGGTCATGCCAGTGACCGAAAATGACTGGAATGAAATTTTGAACATGGCTTAATAGTCGCAAAGGTAACATACATTTTGCCATTAAAAAGGCACTCCACCAGCGCAGCATAGCTTGGCTCAATTTCTCTTATGCCCTCAGATTTGCTATGATCTGCGGCTTGTGCGCACTGGAGGAAAAATGAAATTACTATACTGGTTAGATGAATGGTTAACTCTCAGCGATAATGAGAAGCAAGCAAAACTACCTACCTCTGGTGGGGATTTACTCGGTGATGTGTATGTAAAATATCACTTTGTTGATCTCAACAAACCCTTACTTTTTACTTTTTCACCTGCCGGTACTGATGTACAAGAGCGTGATTTGAACGAAGACTTTGCACCTTGGGGCTATCATTTAGCACAAAAGCAAAACGTTAATATTATTGCGTTTCAGCATTTGGGTAAAAGTAATTGGTTTCGTAACCGCAATTTAATCTTTTTTATTGAGCAACTATCAACCCTACTCTCTCCTTTTGAAACCAAGCTAGGCTATGGACTTAGTCGTGGCGGCTTTGCTGTGGGTGCATTTGCTAAATTACTCAAACTCGACAAAGTACTGCTTTTCCATCCTGTTAGCACTAAAAACAAACTTATCGCCCCTTGGGATGACCGCTCAAGTACCGACATTGCCCAGCAATATGACTGGCAAGGTGACTACCATGATTTAGATTTAGGGGATGCACAGGGCTACATTATTTACGACCCAACCAACCGCATTGACCGCCAACACGCTAAACGCTACCAGCAGCTCACTCACTTACGCGTATTTGGGATGGGGCACGGCACCCATGCCACTTATTTAAATAAGTTTGGGTTTTATAAACAAGTGGCTGTTGATTTTATTGCTAATCAACAAATCGACATTGCACAATTTAGGCTACAAACAAAAACACTGCGTTTAAAAGAGGATTATTATAAAAAACTTAATAAAGCCAATGCTAATTCGCCGCATCGTCAAGCGTTATTAAGTACCGCTCACACTATTTTAATCGACGAAAAAGCAGCGCACGTGCAAGAGCACCAAGAAAAAATTGATATTCAACCTTTAATAGACGTAGCCATTAAGCATCAAGATGAAAATCCAAATGATGCCATTAAACTATTAGAAGTGGCTCAACAGCTAGCGCCAGACGACCCGCTGGTTGAGCATAAGCTGAGACAATTAGAATAAGTAACAAAAGGTACTCATTCATTACTTTTTCTTGGCGTGCCCTTGCTTGGGCACAATCGAAAAGTAAAGAATCAGCGCTATCCACGAAAAGAAGATAGCGCCTACTAGCCAGCCATTTTTTTCATGGCCTTGGCTACGCTTACTGTTAAGAATTATCATAATAGGGAAAATATAAGCACATAAAACGATAATTAAAAACGCAATTTCAGTCATTATTTTTCCAAGCTAGGCCAGTCAACTTCATTACTCAATACTCGCTCTTGCGCAATGTAATGCAAAATATCTCCGGCGTT
Source organism: Pseudoalteromonas sp. 23_GOM-1509m (assembly GCF_000518425.1). Taxonomy (NCBI): domain Bacteria; kingdom Pseudomonadati; phylum Pseudomonadota; class Gammaproteobacteria; order Alteromonadales; family Pseudoalteromonadaceae; genus Pseudoalteromonas; species Pseudoalteromonas sp. 23_GOM-1509m. Next base: position 26,226 of record NZ_JADO01000017.1, on the reverse strand, counting down.
TACTGCATAATCTAAAGGCGGATTTAAATCCATATTTTTTGCACTTAAATTATGAGCCACACCTAACAATATTGCATCATGATCGTACTTAAAGTGATGAAATAATTTACCAAACTCCATGGTTTTTACATTACTAGGGATTTGTAAACTAAACTGCGTATCACCGTGCAAGGTTGATAATAGTTCCTCTTGTACACGACTTGAGCCTGGGTCTTGCATTGAGCGCACTAAAATCTCTGCCGATTTAGTACTGCTACACTCTACGTTGTGGCAATGCTCTAATAACATTTCAACTTTTGTCTCATCAAAAAAGTGTGCACTTATGTGACAATCTTCTTTGACTAAACGGCTAATACGCAGTGCGGTGGTAAATGTTTGGTCGTCATCTTGGCCATCAATAATCACTTTATCGGCGTGGCGAATGGCAACGCGCTCTAATTCATCCAAATCGGTGAAACTGGTTAGGCGAGCAAAATCAACATTCTCATTACTTAAAAACGGATGCTCTATTTGTTCAGTAACCGCTAATAAAATACGGCGATCTGTCCGCTTAGTATCAGCCAAAATGTAGTCGATCATTTTTTTGGTACGAGCATTATGCCAACCAAAAATAATAATATGATTGCTACTGTGAGCAAAGTTTTTATCACCAGTCATAGCGCGCCTAATTAAGTAAGTTACTGTTTGTCCTGTTTTACCCAACAAGACACCAAATAAAGCCAAACCAAAAGGTATTTGTATTAATGCGACAATCCATCGACCTAAGTCAGTTGATGGACTTAAATCCCCATACCCTACCGTTGAAGTGGTTACCGTGTAGTAGTAAAAAAAAGTACCCGGTGAAAGCAGTGCCTGCTCATTTGCCACTAACAATAAGCACCAAGTAAGCAGCATATGTAAGGATGTTGCTATTACAACAGACTGCCAACTTACCTGATCAATATGGCTGCGCAACAGCACAACAATACGTTTAAAAATATGATGCATAATTTTTTGTTAATCGATTGATTATTTAAATCATTTAGTAACACGATACTGCACATGATAACACTTAAGCAACGTTTTACTGTAATCGAAATATTCACGGTTCGTTATGAAGAAAAATAAGAGTAAACTATAATTATAAAGTTATGAGGAAAAATATGGGTCTATTATGTCAGGTGTTTTAGCGTCAGTTGATCAGCGTACTCAGCTTGTAGGCGAAAATCGTTTAGAGTTGCTACTTTTTTATTTGCATAGCCGCCATTTATTTGCACTCAATGTATTTAAAATAAAAGAAGTGGTAAAGCTTCCCCGTTTAAGCAAAATACCGCACTCTCACCCTAAGGTAACCGGTGTAGCCAATATACGCGGTGAATCTATCCCAGTGATTGACCTTCGCCAAGCCATTTCTATGGCTAAAAAAGAATATGGTGAAGATTGTAATCTGGTCATAACTGAATATAACCGTACCACACAAGGTTTTTTAATTGGCAAGGTTGATCAAATCATGAATATGACCTGGTCTGACATTATGCCGCCCCCCAGCTCTGTGGGTAAAAATCATTATATTACGGCACTAACTAAAGTACAGCGTGATGGCCAAGAGCAATTAGTTGAAATTATTGATGTAGAAAAAGTACTCGCTGAAATAGTTGAGTACGAGGTCAATATTACTGATGGGGTGTTGGATGAAACCATCGTAAACGAATTTGCAGGACGCAAAATATTGCACGCCGATGATTCGCCAACAGCACGTAAACAAGTTAGCGATACGTTATCGCAGCTTGGTATCGAAATTATTCCTGCCAGTAACGGTCTAGAAGCCCTACAAATGCTCAAAAGCTGGGCTGATGAAGGACGCGATGTTGAAAAAGAGCTGCTAATGGTGATTACCGATGCCGAAATGCCTTCGATGGATGGCTATCGCTTAACCTATGAAATACGTAACGACAATCGCTTAAAAAACTTACATGTGGTGCTTAACACGTCCCTGAGTGGTAGCTTCAACCAAGCCATGGTGGAAAAAGTAGGCTGTAATGCATTTTTATCAAAATTTCAGCCCGACTTACTCGTTCAAGAAGTACAAAATCGCTTAAAGCAAGTGCTTGGTGATTCTTAATTGAGCATAACTAGCAAATACCGACCAAGGTAAGTATTTGCTAGCGACATTCCCTCATCAACAACCTTTAAAAAGTCTGCTTTACTGAGCGTTTATTCAAAGCGGTGTTTGCTAATCCTAAGATTTCATGATTAATTAACAAATAAGTTTTCACTAACTCGTTATTAATTATGCTTAATAAAGTTGCCAGTCCATTTACCAAGCTCGTCGAGCGCTACTTACCCGACCCATTTATATTTGTTATTTTGCTCACCATTATTACTTTAGTCATTGCGAATTTAGCGACCCCTGCAACCACACTTAAGGTAATAACATCATGGGGTAGCGGGTTTTGGAACTTACTGAGCTTTGCCATGCAAATGCTGTTGGTATTAGTAACAGGCTACATGCTTGCCAGTACCTCGTTAATAAGTATGTTACTAACAAAATTAGCAACGCTTGCTAATACGGCCCCAAAAGCCATTATTTTAGTGACATTTATTTCGCTTTTAGCAAGCTGGCTAAATTGGGGGTTTGGCTTAGTGATTGGGGCTTTATTTGCTAAAGCTATTGCTAAACAGACTCGAGTGGATTACCGACTATTAGTAGCAAGTGCTTACTCAGGTTTTGTAGTATGGCACGGCGGATTGGCAGGCTCCGTACCACTCACCATTGCCAGCGAAGGGCATTTCTCACAGGCAACTATGGGTATTATTGGCACACAGCAAACCTTATTCGCAGGCTTTAACATTGCGATTCTGATTGGCTTATTTATTATTATGCCGCTGGTTAACCGATACATGCTACCGAATGAAAAAGACAGTGTTTATGTTGACCCATCACTGCTTGAAAACACACCACCTGATAAAGTAACAATAACACGCCCTGCTCAGCATTTAGAACAAAGTAAGCTATTAGGTATGGGCATTGGTTTAATCGGACTTGCCTACTTAGGTTATTACTTTTTCATCGCAGGTGGCGGCTTAAACCTCAATAGTGTAATTGCCCTGTTTTTGTTTATGGCAATCACTCTGCATCAAACACCCTATAATGTGCTTAATAGCTTGCAACAAGCGATTCCGAGTGGCGCAGGAATTGTAATTCAGTTCCCTTTTTATGCTGGCATTATGGCGGTCATGGTAGATACTGGACTGGCGCAACAAATATCACAGGGCTTTATAGCCATAGCGGATGCCGATAGCTTGCCATTTTACAGTTTCATTAGTGCAGGACTCGTTAATATGTTTGTGCCCTCAGGTGGCGGACAATGGGCGGTACAAGCGCCTATTGTTATCCCTGCAGCACAAGAGCTTGGTGCAGATATGGCGCGGGTTGCTATGGCTGTGGCGTGGGGAGATGCGTGGACTAATTTAATTCAACCCTTTTGGGCATTACCGGTATTAGCCATTGCAGGGTTAAAAGCTAAAGACATTATGGGCTTTTGCGTGGTACAGCTGATTATTACTGGGGTGTTTATATCCTTGATGCTAAGTTTTTATCCATGAGTATTTTGGTAATAAATAGGCGCGATTTTATATCGCGCTTGCTAGCTGCAAACCAAAAGAACTAAGTAAGAAAGTAAAGTTAACTGATAAGTCATTTAATCTCACCAAATAGTCTCACCTAGTGCTAATAAATTACAGATCATGTGAGCGATAATGCAATACCACAAGTTACCCGATAGATGACGAATTAATCCCATCAAGCAAGAAAACACAAACAGAGAAATAAAAATTTCAACTTGATCATACTGCCCATGTAACAATGTAAACACGATACTTGGGATAATAATTGCGCCAATAGCTCCCAAGGCTGTTTTTTTCAGCCTGTAGAATGCTACTCCTCGAAAAACTACTTCCTCAAATATAGGCCCAATAAATACTACGGCTAAAAACAGCATAATTTTAGCTAAAAGCGAGTTTGTTTGTGCTTCAACTTCTAACATAAAATCTGGCAAGGCGACTTCCATAAAGCCAAAAAGCCATTGTTCCAGTAAAACGTAAGCCGCTGTTAATAGCACTGTAATGATTAAAGGAAAAAGAGCCACCTTCTCTATTGCTAAACGCCCAATAACTTCGCTTTTATTTTGCGCATCAAGAGTAGACTTTAAAAATGGCAGCGTAAGTACAGCAGTGAGGAAGGTAGATATAAAAACTAAGCCGGGATTCGAATCTAGTTGCTCTAAATAAGTAATGTCATTTAATAATAATGCCCCACCACCCGATAAAAAAATAATCAAGTATGAAGCCATTGGGAGCGCCAGTGAAAAAAAGGCCAACCAATAAAGCGTGTACAATAAAGATTCCACTGTACTTTGATTTACTTGTTGTTTTATCGCATCATCCATAATTTTATCAGCTCACGGCTTCTTGTTATTTTTCATTCTGAGGGATAGTACCATACCAATTCCCCCATTAAGAAACAAACCAAAACTAACATCTTGCCATCGCCACACAAACCTTAAAAAATACCGTGCAAAAAACAGCATGGTGAGCAAAATTCGATCTGCCATACTGTTTTTTTAGCTCGATAAGATTTTCATTGGCAAGCTTAAAATGGCGTTTTCAGAGTCAGCAAAGTGCATCATCACTGCTACATGGCCAGCAACCACCAGCGCATACATGACCGCTGAAAAGCCTTGGCCATATTTATCTAATGGCAATAAATGCGAGTAATGACGGCCGCGCCATTCAAACACAATTTCCAGCGCCCCAACAAACAAAAAGAACACTAATAACATTAAACCAAAGGTATAACTTAACCATAAGCCAAATAACACACCCAATAAACATACACTCAGCCCCACCCATGAACGCATTGAAAAGCTAATACTTTTTAAAACATGTCCGCCATCAAGCGGTAAAATAGGCAGTAAGTTAAATAAGTTAAGCAGTGCACTAAGTACCGCAACGCCTGCAAATATTTCCATTTCTGTGGCGTAATAAAGCACCACGCCTAACACTGAGGTAAACAAACCAAAGGCAGGGCCCATTAGTGAGATCACCACATCTTGCCAGCGCGTAGTTATTTTATCGTCGCTAACGGCTAACCCGCCTACAAAAGGAATTAAATAAATGCCTTTGGTTTTTATCCCAAAATACTTCATAGCTCGTACGTGGCCATATTCGTGTACCACCAGGCAAGCAATCAGCATTAACGCAAATTCAATGGTAAACAGCCAAGCATAACCGGCCACCGATGCGCTCGCTAGGGCCACTTTAACCACCTTAGCACTTTTAAATAACTTAAAACCTAGCGCCGCAAGCCCCAAAAAGCCTTTTTTAGATTCGCCTTGCGCCGCCACAGGCAAAGCTAACTGAGTGGCAAACTGATTATCTACAAATAGCGCAATACTCTGTTGGTTAACGTCACTGCTATCAATACCAATTAGCTGCTCATCAAGCATAAACTCAACATAGTTTTCACGTGGATTTTCAAATGCAATCGCTTGCTGATCATGAAATATTTTTACAATTTGTTGCTTATCTAGCATAAGCGTAAACGGTTGTTCGGCTAGATTCAGATCGATTTTTATCATTGTTATATCAGTTCGCTTAATTAGGGGCGCTATTTTGAGGCAGAAAAATCCAGTCGATAGCAAGGCAAAAACTTCGTTATTTAGTTGCTTTAAAGAAGAATTTTTTAACGCAGCTCGCGTCTGACTTGCTCCCTCAAAATGATTAAGTATTATTGCGGATTGGTATTATAACCATTATAAATTATGGCGCTAATATATCTACCCATCTAAAAAACACGAGCAAGATAGAATAATTTATCGATTGGATTTTGCTGATATTTAAAATTTAAAACAGCAATAAATACTGACAAAAACAATTCAAGCGACTATTTTTAAAACAGAAGGATATAAATTACGACCGTTAAGTTAAGGACAACAATGCACACAAAATTACCAAACATACTCGTTGTCGATGACTCAAAAGCCATTTTGATTGTCATGAAAGCTATTTTTAATGAACTCGAAATGTCGCAATCCACAACCACCTGTTTAAACCCTGTTAAAGCACTTGAAAAAGTAAAAGCTGATATAAACTATTTTGATGCCATATTTACCGATCTTAATATGCCAGAAATGGATGGCATGGAGCTGATCCGTAACTTAGGTGAAATAGGCTATTGCGGTGCAATTGTTATTATTTCTGAAATGGACCCGAAAATAATCAGCCTAGCCGCTGACCTCGCTAAACAGCACAATGTGCATTTAATTGGCAACCTATCTAAGCCTGTGCAACTCAATCAGGTAAATACGTTACTGACCAAAATCGCTCAGTTAAACAGCCACACACTTGTAAAAGAGCGCCCAATCACTAAAGAAAAACTAATTAAAGCATTAAAAAATAATGAAATAACACCTTACTATCAACCTAAAATAAATATAAACACCAATCAAATACAAAGTGTTGAAGTGCTGGCTCGCATTGTTTCAAGTAAAGACGAGCGAGTTATTTTACCAAGCCGTTTTATCAGCCTGGCTGAGCAATGCGATTTAATCAATGACATTACGTTTACGCTATTTGAAAAAGCCTGTGGTGACATCAAGCAACTAAAAGAGCAGCTGGGTACAAATTTGAAATTGTCATTTAACTTATCGCCGTGTCAGTTAGATGATTTAAACAGCCCCAATAAGTTATTACAGCTTCTACAAAAACATGATGTTTTACCTAGTGATGTGGTGCTTGAAATAACCGAGCAGCATGCCCTTTCAAGCTACACTCAACTCGAAACCTTAAATAGATTAAGAATATTCGGCTTTGGTATTTCACTCGATGACTTTGGCACTGGTTTTACTAATATTAACCAACTGAAACAGCTGCCATTTACAGAAGTAAAAATAGATCGCTCTTTTATTAGCCACATAGAAACCGATAAGTTTTCTCAAGTGGTAGTCAGTTCACTCATTAATATGACAACCCAAGAGCAGCTTGAATTAGTGGCCGAAGGGGTTGAGCGCCCCGAAGAGCTGGCCTACCTCAAGCATTATCAAACAAATTTAGCTATACAGGGCTTTTTATTTAGTTGCCCAAAAGCAAAAGCTGAATTTATCTCGTGGGCCCAACACTGGATAAAAACAGCTGCTAAAACAAAAAACAGCTAACGAGATTCATTATCGTCGGCGCTGACGATATGCTCACTATCAGCTAAACGCTGGTGCCAACGCTGCTTTGCTACGGCGCGCATATTGGTTGATTGATCTCGCTCATCCACAATTTCTAAGCCCATTAACGCTTCTATCATATCCTCGAGCGTTACAATTCCTTGCACATCACCGTATTCGTCAATCACTAAGCAAATGTGGGTACGTTGGGTGAGCAATGTTTGTAATAGCGACGATACATTTTGGGTGCTCGGTACCGTATAGATAGGTTTAACTAACTTACTAATTTTGTAATCTGTGCCTAACCGATGATATGCCAACATAATATCGTTTTTATGTACAAAGCCTATGATATCGTCAGCGTCTTTGTCATAAATTAGCACTCGAGAGAATGACGACGAACCGTGTTCACTCAAGTATTGATTAACGGTAAGATCTTTATGGATTTTAAAAATGACCGTACGCGGTGTCATTAAATCGGTTAGTTTTGCATGCCTAAAGTGCAGCAAGTTACGAATGATTTCTGATTCATCAGCATGAAGCGCCCCAGACTCACTACCAATGTCGGCCATTGCTTCTATTTCTTGGCGAATATAATAGGCCTCATTATGCTTTTGACCCATCAAATTAGTTAGCTTTTGTGCTGCCCAAACAAAAGGCTTAAGGACTAGTACCAAAATACGTAAACCATAAGTCACACTAGGCGTTAAAGCACGCCAATAATTAGCCCCCAGCGTTTTAGGAATAATTTCAGATAACACCAGTACCAATAAAGTCATAATCGCAGACGCAATCCCCACAGCCGCATCTGAAAACACCACGGCAGCCTGTGCGCCCACGCCCGCAGCACCAGCAGTATGTGCAACAGTATTAAGTGTTAAAATAGCCGCTAATGGCTGATCGATATTACTTTTTAGCTTCTCTAGTTGCTTAGCCAGTACTGGCCGCTCTTTACGAAGCAGCGCAACATAACTAGGTGAAATGCTCAATAGCACCGCTTCCATGACAGAACATAGAAACGAAATCACAATCGCTGTAACCATGTAAACGATTAATAGTGTCACTTTTTTTCCTCTAAATTGGATATATGAGCATCATAACAATACATGCTATATTTGGCCAAATCTCCAATAATAATAGGCATAGCAATGAATTTAAGCGCACCTTGGCATCGTTACGCAAAACGTTTTACTCACTTGGCAGCCCTACTCACATTAAGTAGTTTGAGTTTAACGGCATTAGCTGCCCCACTCGATCAATCAAAAATTCAGTTTATCGGGCCTCTTGCAGAAGACATGCAAGCAAAGCCATTTCAAACACCGCATGGCGACGTAATTATCAATAATCTGCTTGCACAACTTGAATCAAACAAAGAAAGCTTTGTTGTGTTTGGTAAAAAGCACAAGTGGCAACCACTTGATAAAATTAACGCGCTTACTTTAGGCGGTTTACAAGCACTTAAATTTAATATTGAAACTAACCGATTTACTCAAGGCTCCTTAAACATTAAAGGAATAGAGCAAGGCCAGGTTTTTATTAACGGTGAGAAACAAAGTGGTGAAAACCAACGCTATCAGCTTGCTTTAAATAACGGCTCACACACCGTTATTGTCATTGCTCAACAGGTTGCTAATTGGAATGATGTCACCTTAGAGTTTGTGCCAAAAGCAGAAACTGACGCCGTGACCCTAACGACAAATAAAACCAAGCGCTTATCGGCTAAGCAATTGTTTGACGCCCCAACTATTAGCGGCTTGTCTTTGTCACCTGATGCTAAGCATTACTTAAGTACAACAAAGCGTTACAGCGATAAAACAGGCAACGACGCCATTACCACAACCGAGCTTAAAAATACTAATAACCAAACGGTATACCGATTTGAAGAAGCGCAGCCTAGCCAATTCACTTGGAGTCCTGATAATCAATTTTTAGTCTATTTACTCAACGGCGAATTAAAGCAGTTAAACCGTAAAACTTTCGCTATAAAAACCTTAGCCTCAGGCCTTGAGGGGGCAAGCAACTTTAGCTATTACAACGATAATAGTATTCTTTTTAGCTGGTCCAAATCACCTGAAGAAACCAATAGCCTCACTAAACATCATAAAGGCTTGCAAGACCGTTGGTCTTACGCCCGTACGGTTAGCCAATTATATTTACTCGATACCCACAGTGGTTTAACCAAAGCCCTGACCGAAGGCGTATTAAGCCATCAACTTGAAGATGCTAATAGCAACCGTGGAAAACTATTAATAAGTCGTCCAGTAATGGCCATGCAAGCCTCAACCCATCCAGAGACTGAGCTGGTTGAACTTACATTAAAATCCAACAGCATAAAATCGTTAGGTAAGTTTAAAACCTTTAATCAAGCGAAATATACCGCAAACAATATTTATGTTGTTGCAGGCCCTGATTTTAAAAATGGCGCAGGCAGAGTACTACCGCAAACCATGCTGGCGAATAATTATGATGGCCAGCTGTATTTACTAACCGATAACGCTAAAAAAGTAACGGCGTTAAGTAAACAGTTTGACCCTGCGATTGGCACATTGGAAGTACTAAGCAATGGCGATGCGTTAATCAAAGTGACAGAAAAAGACACCCAACCACTGTATTTATATGATCTGAGTAAACAACGCTTTAAAAAGTTAGATACAGGGTTTGATATTGTAGAACAGTTTAGTTTTTCAAATACTCGCAATACCCAGCTACTGCTCTCTGGCAGTAATGCTTCAAGCGCCCAACAACTCAAGCGCTTTGACGTAAGCAAAAATAAGGTGGAGTTAATCTGGGATTCAAACCCGATTGCATATGCCAATACCACGATTCCTAAGCTTGAAGAATTTAACTTTACCAATAAGCGTGGCGTAGAAATATCTGGTCGTGTTTATCTGCCAAGTAATATTGATAAAACTAAAAAGCATCCAGCTCTGGTCTATTACTATGGTGGCACCTCACCTGTGACTCGTGGATTTACAGGGCGTTACCCTTTTAATTTATGGGCAGCAAACGGCTATGTGGTTTATGTGGTACAGCCAACTGGTGCAACGGGCTTTGGACAAACTTTTTCAGCGCAACATGTCAATGCGTGGGGCGATTATACCGCCGATGACATTATGCAAGGCACAGAGGCATTTTTAGCTAAATATGATTTTGTAGACAGAAGTAAAGTCGGTAATTTAGGGGCATCTTACGGTGGGTTTATGACGATGCTGCTTGCTACTAAAACCGATATGTTCAGCGCGTCTATTGCTCATGCGGGAATTTCAAACTTAACTTCTTACTGGGGTGAAGGATGGTGGGGATATTTATACTCAGGCGAAGCCTCTAAAAATAGTTTCCCGTGGAATAACTCTGAACTTTATAGCCAACATAGCCCAGTGTTTCATGCCGATAAAGTGACCACGCCATTACTGCTTATTCATGGTGACAGCGATACGAATGTGCCAGTAGGTGAAAGCTTAACTATGTACACCGCGCTAAAACTGCTAAATAAAGATGTTGAAATGATTGAGTACAAAGGAGCCGATCATCAAATATTTGCTCGCGATAAGCGCTTTAATTGGTGGAACACTATGTTGGCTTACTTTGATAAAAAGTTAAAAAATGAACCACAATGGTGGGATTCAATGTACGGCCAGTAGTCATTTAAATGCGCACTTAAAATAATTTATAAAAAGTGCGCAATACAAAGGTAATTTCATTATTCTTTTTTGTAATATAAAGTTACCGAAAAAAATTAAACTCTGTGTTATGCATGTAACGAATAATGCTAACATGCAAGGCTACTATTAAAAAAATAACAGACTATGGCAATTAATGTTTTATTGGTTGAAGATGACGAGCTGCTAGTAAAGCGCATCCAAAATCATTTTATAAATACCGAGTTCTCTATTGACGTTGACGCAACGGGTGCCGATGCTTTAAGCATGGTCAAAAGCCGTGTAAATCAGCGCAGTGCTATTTCCTTGGCAATTATTGATATTGTGCTGCCAAAGCGCAATGGTTTACAACTTGCCAAAGAGTTAAATACGCTCACCGATATTGGTGTTATTTTGTTATCGAGTCGTGACTCACAAGCTGATCGTATTGCTGGTCTTGCTCAAGGTGCCGATGACTATATTTGCAAGCCTGTCGATTTACTCGAGCTTGAGTTGAGAATGCGCGCTTTATACAAACGTATTGCAAACAATCAACACGACGATGACAGTGAAGAGTTTATCGAATACGCTGATTTTAAACTCCATCCAGATAACCGCACACTCATTACAGCCAGTGGGATTGAATCACGGCTCACCGAAGCAGAGCATAAAGTGCTTATTTGTTTAATCGGCAATGCCGGTAAAGCCACTTCACGTGAAAAAATATCAGAAGAAATTGGCCAGCCTGATTGGAGCCCCAACGATCGTACCGTAGACGTGTTAGTGGGTCGTTTACGTAAAAAGCTTAACGATGAGAAAGATCAAAAACGCATCGTCACCGTGCGTGGTAAAGGCTATATGCTATCTATTTAGTATTGGGTTAACTGCGATAATAAACGCTCAAATGCCCGATAATTAAGCGCTTCTTTAAGCTCATTTAAACTAATTTGTGGCGCGCCTTTTAAATCACTAATGGTACGCGCTACTTTTATCACTCTATGATAAGAGCGCGGCGATAACGCCAGCTTTTCACTGGCTCTAGCTAAAAACTGTAGCTCCGCAGCGGGTAACTCGCAGTATAAGCTCATTTCTTTGTTATTTAGCCGCGCATTCACTTTACCTTGGCGTTTTAATTGTATTGCATAAGCCGCTTCTACTCGCGCTCTCACTTCAGCACTGGTTTCTTCTGTGGTCGTACTTTGTAGCTCCACGCTGCTTAGTCTAGGGAGCTCAATTTGCAAATCAATTCTATCGATAAACGGTCCCGATACCCGCGATAAATAACGCATCACTTGATCAGGGGTCGCCCGTTTATCATGATGGCACCCAGTCGGGCTGGGATTAAGTGCTGCAATAAGCTGAAACTGTGCCGGAAATTCCATTTGTCTTGCCGCGCGCGAAATCGTCACGGTTCCGGTTTCCATTGGTTCTCGTAACGAGTCCAGTACTTTGCGCTCAAATTCAGGCAGCTCATCTAAAAATAATACGCCATTGTGCGCTAACGATATTTCACCGGGTTTAGGGTTAGACGAACCGCCTACCAGCGCAACTGCAGAGCAAGTGTGATGAGGATTTCGAAATGGTCGCTGACGCCAGTTGGTTAAATCGATTGAGTGGCCAATAATGGAATACAAAGCGGCAGTATCAATGGCTTCATCATCTGACATGGTTGGCATTATTGTAGACATTCGTTGCGCAAGCATTGATTTGCCGGTTCCTGGTGGCCCTAAAAATAGTAGGTTATGTCCACCTGCGGCAGCAATTTCTAGTACTCGTTTAGCACCGGGTTGGCCTTTTACATCACTTAAATCGAGTAAAAAATCTGGCGCTTGGGTACAGTCAGGGTAGGCAATATTCAATGGTAAAGGTTGTTGGTTGAGTAAGTCTCCCCACACCTCTTGTATAGAGCTTACCGCTTTTCGTTTTACACCGCTGACAAGGCTGGCCAAACTATCGTTTTCAAGAGGAAGAAAGCAACAACGGTTTTGCTCTTTAGCACCGAGCACTGAGGGTAAAATAGCATTCACTGCACGTATTTCACCATTAAGTGCAAGCTCACCATAAAACTCATACTTATGAATATCAGGGCAGACTATTTGCCCCGATGCGACCAAAATGCCTACCGCAATCGCAAGGTCAAACCGCCCGCCGTCTTTTGGTAAATCGGCAGGTGCTAAATTAACGGTGATACGTTGATCGGGAAATCCAAATTGAGAGTTTTCAAGGGCGCTGCGTACTCTATCCTTGGCCTCTTTAACCGATGCTTCGGGTAAGCCGACAATATGAAATGCAGGTAAACCATTCCCTAAATGCACTTCAACCATAACCTCGGGGGCATTAATTCCTACTTGTGCGCGAGAAAATATACGGGCTAACGACATTCCTTATCCTAGTTAACTGCTGTATTAAACCAGTTTAGTCAGGATATTTAAAAACATGTAATATAATCTTCCATTTAATGGCCGAAAAGCGCAGCAATAAGGTCATTAACATACTCAAGATCATCGCCACTTCCACCGTTAAAGATAGGTTTATAGCTAAGGTATACACAATACCACCAGCAATACAGGTAATAGCATAGAGCTCACCTTTGAGGAGCATAGGAATATCGCGAGCAAGCACATCGCGAATCAATCCACCAAAACAGGGGGTGATCACCGCCATAATAATAACCGTCATATCAGGCATACCGGCCAATTGCGCTTTTTGTGCTCCCATTACCGCAAAAAAGGCTAAACCAAATGCATCGGCTGTTTGTAAAACATAATAAGGAATCGATTTTTGTTTATTGATCAGTCGTGTTGTAACAAGCACTGCGGCTAAAATAGCATAGAAGTAGCTTTGATCGTGTAACCAAAACACGGGTTGATCGAGTATCACATCGCGAACAGTACCGCCGCCAATAGCCGTAACGGTTGCAAGCACAACCACACCAAAGCCATCCATTTTCTTTTCATAGGCAACCAAGGTGCCCGATATAGCAAATACCGCTACGCCAATTAAATCAAACCAGTGATAGAGTTCAGTCATAATTTTGATTACAAAAAGTTTTAAAGAGTTTAACGCATAGCATACTAAATATTCAGTAATAACACTTTCAAAAAGTAGAATTAGAAAAGAACAGCAGGTATACGTGTTAAAAATAGCGTGAGGGAATATGAATTTTAGGCATAAAAAAACACGCTTTAGCGTGTCGATTTAATAAAACATGTTATTTCAGTGGTTGCGGGAGCTGGATTTGAACCAACGACCTTTGCTGGCTAATGGAGAGCTGAGTCCGACGCGCTTTTAGACGCACTGAATTTTAGGCATAAAAAAACACGCTTTAGGCGTGTCGATTTAATAAAACATGTTATTTCAGTGGTTGCGGGAGCCGGATTTGAACCAACGACCTTTGCTGGCTAATGAAGAGCTGAGACCGACGAACTACCCATTTCACTGAATTTTAAGCATAAAAAAACACGCTTTAGGCGTGTTGCTTTACTATAACTGTTTATTTCAGTGGTTGCGGGAGCCGGATTTGAACCAACGACCTTTGCTGGCTAATGAAGAGCTGAGACCGACGAACTACCCATTTCACTGAATTTTAAGCATAAAAAAACACGCTTTAGGCGTGTTGCTTTACTATAACTGTTTATTTCAGTGGTTGCGGGAGCCGGATTTGAACCAACGACCTTTGCTGGCTAATGAAGAGCTGAGACCGACGAACTACCCATTTCACTGAATTTTAAGCATAAAAAAACACGCTTTAGGCGTGTTGCTTTACTATAACTGTTTATTTCAGTGGTTGCGGGAGCCGGATTTGAACCAACGACCTTTGCTGGCTAATGAAGAGCTGAGACCGACGAACTACCCATTTCACTGAATTTTAAGCATAAAAAAACACGCTTTAGGCGTGTTGCTTTACTATAACTGTTTATTTCAGTGGTTGCGGGAGCCGGATTTGAACCGACAACCTTTGCTGGCTAATGGAGAGCTGAGACCGACGAGCTACCCATTTCACTGAATTTTAGGCATAAAAAAACACGCTTTAGGCGTGTTGCTTTACTATAACTGTTTATTTCAGTGGTTGCGGGAGCCGGATTTGAACCGACGACCTTCGGGTTATGAGCCCGACGAGCTACCAGACTGCTCCATCCCGCGCCTGAAATTGCAGATTTATTTATAGTTGCTTACATTACAACTTGGCTTCCAATGAAAAATTGGTTGCGGGAGCCGGATTTGAACCGACGACCTTCGGGTTATGAGCCCGACGAGCTACCAGGCTGCTCCATCCCGCGCCTGTATATTTTAAGTCTATCGACTACTTAATTTAATCTCTTAAGTTAGAGTTTACAGTAACCTAAAACCTCTAAAGGAAATTGGTTGCGGGAGCCGGATTTGAACCGACGACCTTCGGGTTATGAGCCCGACGAGCTACCAGGCTGCTCCATCCCGCGCCTGTATATTTTAAGTCTATCGACTACTTAATTTAATCTCTTAAGTTAGAGTTTACAGTAACCTAAAACCTCTAAAGGAAATTGGTTGCGGGAGCCGGATTTGAACCGACGACCTTCGGGTTATGAGCCCGACGAGCTACCAGGCTGCTCCATCCCGCGCCTGTATATTTTAAGTCTATCGACTACTTAATTTAATCTCTTAAGTTAGAGTTTACAGTAACCTAAAACCTCTAAAGGAAATTGGTTGCGGGAGCCGGATTTGAACCGACGACCTTCGGGTTATGAGCCCGACGAGCTACCAGGCTGCTCCATCCCGCGCCTGTAATTTCTTTGTAACAGTATCGTGTTATTCACAAGCCTGTTTCGAAGAGAGCGCTATAATATAGGAATAAACCTATAATGCAAGGTTTTACTAATTAAAAACGTTTAAGTGAACAAAAACCCATCAAACGGCTATTATTACACTAATCGCTGATGTGGGTTTATCATTTTTTGCCATTCCCAATCGGGATGCCCCATAACAATAAAGTCTGGGTTTTCTGTGCTTTCCCTTTGGTTATAGGTCAGAGGGTTAAACTCAGCATCGGTAATACACCCCCCCGCCTCTTCAACTATTACTTGTGATGCGCCAGTATCCCATTCACCAGTGGGACCAATTCTTAAAAAGCAGTCAGCTTTACCTTCAGCAACAATACAAGCTTTAAGCGAACATGAGCCTAAAGCCACCGTTGCAAATTGCGCATTTAAATACTGACTCACGGCTTCTATTTTTTGGCGGCGACTTACAGCCAAAGTTAAACTTTCGGGAGGCGCTACAAATATTTGTTTATCATGCTCGCCTTTACGCTTAAACGCCCCATTATTAGCGGTAGCAAAATAGGTCACGCCCTTTGCTGGCCAATGAATCACTCCCAATACAGGATGATTATTTTCTATCAGCGCAATATTAACGGCAAAGTCGCCGCTTTCTAATATAAATTCACCGGTGCCATCCATCGGGTCCAGCAGCCAATAGCGTTGCCAGTGCTGCCTGTCTTCCAATGCTGGGATCGGCGTCTCTTCTGACATAATAGGAATATCGGGAGCTAGCGCTTTTAAGCCAGCAACAAGTACATCGTTTGCGGCTAAATCTGCTTTAGTAACTGGCGTATTGTCTGATTTTTCTTGTTGACCAATATCATCTTTTTTATAAATAGCCATAATTGCATCACCTGCACTTTGGGCAAGTGTTATGCATGGTTCAAGTAATTTATCCATTAGTCGCTCCTGAGGCTAAGTACTTATCTAATAATAGCAGAGCGGCAACACTACGTGCTTCAGTAAAGTCAGGTTGTTCTAATAGCGACTGCCACTGCGCAAGTGGCCATTTAACAAGCACTAATGGCTCTGGCTCATCACCTAATAGGGTTTCAGGGTATAAATCTTTAGCAAAGAGAATATGCATAGTGGCATTGAAATAACTAGGCGCCATAGTGACCGTTTTAAGTGCTTCAAAGTATTCTGCACCAAAGCCAATTTCTTCTTTGAGCTCTCGGTTTGCCGCTTGCTCAGGTGTTTCACCGGGGTCAATTAATCCTTTAGGGAAACCTAACTGATAGTCATTGGTGCCGGCGCAATACTCTCGAACGAGTAGTAGTTCGTTTTCAGCTGTGATGGGGACAATCATAACGGCTCCACGGCCACCGCCGCGAATTCGTTCATACTGACGCTCTTCGTCATTTGAAAATTTTAGTTCTAAAGACTCCACAGTAAATAAGCGACTTTTAGCGACAACATTATTACTGAGAATTTGTGGTGGTGTTGGGTGCTTTTTCTGTGTCATGGGCATCAATTTGCTATCATTGCAGTTATACTAATCATATACCCAAATGAGTATAAGATGCGAGTTTCAGTTTGAATTAAAAGCAATTTAAATGCAGAATTAATCATAAAATATCTTACCCGTAGTTAAGGTTAAATATTTATCTGGCGTTATTGAATTCGCCCTTAATATTTCATCATTGGGTATATGTTTTTATAGTTCAATTAACAGAGCCCATTATATTTCGCTTGCAAGCATTTCATCGCAACGTAGTCATTTAACGCCTCAATTTCCACAAGGATATATCATGCTCAATTGGTCAAAAATCGATACTGTATTACTCGACATGGACGGGACTTTACTTGATTTACATTACGACACTGACTTTTGGCTCAATGTTGTTCCACAACAACATGCTCTGGCTCAAAATATCAGTTTTGAGGAAGCCCGCACAGATATCTTAAAACGCTATCAGGCTGTGAGTGGCAAAATTCAGTGGTACTGCTCTGACTATTGGGAAGCACAGCTAAACTTACCTATTCTCGAACTAAAGCGCCAGTCTGCTCACTTAATCAAAATTCGTGAAGACGTTCCGCATTTTTTAACGGAACTTCGACGTGCAGGTAAAGAACTCATTTTACTTACCAATGCTCATCCAGAATGCGTCATGCTTAAATTTGAACATACCGCTATTGATAATTATTTAGACGGAGTGGTGTCAACGCATGAATATGGGGTAAGTAAAGAGCAACAAAGTTTGTGGCATAAGGTTCAAGGGGATTTAGGGTTTGATAAACGCCGCACATTATTTGTAGATGACAGCTTACCGGTATTAAATGCCGCACGAGAATACGGCATTGAGCATTTACTTGCGGTTGCTAACCCGAATAGCCAGCAACCACATAACGAAATAACCGATTACTTAAGCGTCACCGATTACCGTAAGCTTATTTAGCTTATTCGCCCTGAGGGTAACGCGCTACTAAGCCTTGATATACCTTTTTTGCAAAATCTGCATGCTCAGTATTAAGGCTTTTAACTACTTCAACTAAGTGTTCGTTATCTTCTTTGCCATGCCACACTTTAATGTAGCTACCCTCTTTGTAACCATGATCCTGACGGAAGAAGTTCAGCGTATTTTTACCCACATAGCCACGATATAAATCATCAATATCCATACCGATTTGTGCCATACAACCGGCAAAAGCAGCCGCGTTAAAGGTTTTATTGGCAACCGCACTGGCTGCTAATAATTCAAGCGTTTGTTTAAAATCATCACCTTGCTGTGGGGCGCTCATTTGAGTTTGTAGCTGTGTTGCTATTTGCTCGTAGCTGGTCTCACCGTCGATACGTAGCGATAAACCAAAATGAAAAATATCAACCAGCTCTAAAATTACTTGTTCAGTATCTGGCGTTTGTTTTTTCCACCATTTCCAACCGTAATGATCCAGCATTTCTGCACATTCAACCCAAATAGCTCTATACCATTCAAAGCCTTGACTAAACCATTGCTCATGTACTTTGGTATTCATGGCATTTTGCATTTCTAGCATAACAACTAGTTTGTTTAAATTCGCAGACATATTGGTTCCACTGTTGGATTTATAATTAGGGTAATAATACAGATAATATAACTTAACGACCAGCCGAAAACTCATGCCACGAGTTGATCAGGTCAACAAAGTCTTCAAAACCACAACCACTGCTTAAATCATTCTCTTCAAGCATGAGTTCATCATCTTGGTAGGCTAATATATCTTCGTTATCTTGATGCAGCGCATGTGCTTCGAATAATGCTTCATCTTTAGAAAGGATCAGATCAATTTCTTGGCCTTTAAGTGTTACCGGCTCAAAGCTTGAACTCACCGAGCTAATAAGTGCCTGCACCATCGCCACTTTATCTTTGCCTATTTCTTCATTTAACCAGCGGCCTATAATCGCGTGCTCGCTGCTTATTTTAATTCTTAACCCACTAATAGGATCGCGAATGAATTGGTATTCCATAACTTTATTCCAGTACTGCTAATACAACAGATTATAACCTAATCAGCTATGAATAATGAAAGCCAGATACAAAAATAGCGCCATAAGGCGCTATTTAGTATCATCAATTTAGCTAACCACCTGAGCGATAGCGTGCAGCATCAATAATTGCCCATAAATGGAATACGGCTCCAATTACGGCTGGAACCACTAAAAACCATAACGCATAGCCGCCAAAAACCAGAATTGCAAAAACAAGTGCCGCTAAAATACGGCCCTGCACCAACTGCCCTAAACCGGGGAAAAAAATATTACATAATGCTGCGATTACGTTACCGCCAGAACCTTGTTGAGACATACTAACCTCTGTAGTTTAATTAATTTTGTATTTGTACTTATTATTTATACTTACACACTTTATGCCAATTTATTAAGGCTTACAAATCATACAGTTAAATTATTACGAATTTATCAGTTTAGTATTTTTTGCCAAAAATAAGTCAAATTAGCAATTTTAAATAGCTATTTTAGTTACTTGCTCAGTTTATACTGTTAACTATTCAACAACTTAAATACGTATTTTATAAATAGCTGTTTATAAAAACAGTATTTTATTTAGCCTAACAAAAACACCTGTTATACTGCTCTCATTATTGATTAAAAAGGCGTAACGATGGACGTTTCAGAATTACTCGATGGCTTAAATGATAAACAACGCGATGCCGTTGCAGCGCCATTACAAAACATGCTGGTATTAGCAGGAGCAGGTTCAGGTAAAACTCGAGTATTGGTTCATCGTATTGCCTGGTTAATGCAAGTAGAGCAAGCCTCTGCCTATAGTATTTTTGCGGTAACCTTTACTAATAAAGCCGCTAAAGAAATGCGCTCACGGGTTGAAGAAACATTAAAAGCCCCTGTAGGCGGCATGTGGATTGGTACTTTCCATGGTTTATCGCACCGAATTTTGCGTGCACATCACCGTGAAGCAAACTTACCAGAAGCCTTTCAAATTTTAGACTCTGACGATCAGCTTCGTATGATCAAGCGCTTATTAAAATCGATGAATATTGATGATAAAAAATGGCCGGCAAAGCAGTTTGGTTGGTACATAAGCGCTAAAAAAGACGAAGCTCTACGCCCTAAAGATATTCAGGCATACGATATTAACGAGCAAATGATGCTGCGCGTTTACGCGGCCTATCAAGAAGCTTGTGATAGAGCGGGCCTAGTTGATTTTGCTGAAATCTTACTACGTAGCTATGAGGTTCTTAAAAATAACCCAACCTTGCTGCGTCATTATCAGCAGCGCTTTGCGCACATGCTCGTAGACGAGTTTCAAGATACCAACACCATTCAGTATGCATGGTTAAAATTACTTGCGGGCGATACCAGCAGTATCATGATTGTAGGTGATGATGACCAAAGTATTTATGGTTGGCGCGGCGCAAAAATAGAAAACATTAAACGCTTTTTAACCGATTTTGATGCAGAGACGATTCGCCTTGAGCAAAACTATCGCTCGACTGCCACTATTCTTAAAGCCTCAAACGCGTTAATTCAAAATAACTCCGAGCGAATGGGTAAAAGTTTATGGACCGATGGTAACGACGGTGAACCTATTTCTATTTATGCTGCTTTTAATGAGCTAGATGAAGCGCGCTTTGTGAGTAGCAAATTACGTAGCTGGCTTAATGCGGGTAATGCACTTCAAGATGCGGCTATTTTATATCGTAGTAATGCGCAATCGCGGGTACTTGAAGAAGCAATGCTACAAGAAGGTTTAAAATACCGAATTTATGGCGGTATGCGATTCTTCGAACGCCAAGAAATTAAAGATGCTCTTTCATACTTACGCTTAGTGGGTAACCGCCAAGATGATGCGGCATTTGAGCGTGTTATTAATACGCCCGCCCGCGGCATTGGCGATAAAACATTAAGCCATATACGTGACTGCGCTCGCGCTGAATCTTTGCCGCTTTGGTATGCTGCTAAAGCCATTGTAGAGCAACAGCATTTATCGGGTCGCGCTTCTGGAGCTGTTGCCAAGTTTGTTGAGTTAATTGAACATATTGAAGATAAGATTAGAGACTTAACGCTGCACGAGCAGGCTAAATATGCCATTCAAACCTCAGGGTTAATGGCAATGTATCAGGCTGAAAAAGGTGAAAAAGGCCGTGCTCGGGTTGAAAACTTAGAAGAATTAATTAGCGCCTGCGATCAATATGAACTCCCTGAAGAGGAAGAATTCAGTTCACCACTACAAGGCTTTTTAGCCTACACCTCGCTTGAATCAGGTGAAGGGCAAGCTGATGAACATGAAGATGCGGTACAAATGATGACGCTTCACTCAGCTAAAGGCTTAGAGTTTCCGCTGGTATTTATGGTCGGTGTTGAAGAGGGCATGTTCCCATCACAACAAAGTAATGAAGAAACGGGCCGTTTAGAAGAAGAACGCCGCCTTTGTTATGTAGGTATGACCCGTGCTATGGATAAACTGTATATAAGCCACGCAGAAAGCCGCCGTTTATATGGTCAAGAAAAATACCACAGCCCATCGCGTTTTTTACGTGAAATACCCGAAGACTGCGTAGAAGAAATTCGCATTAAAACCCAGGTTTCTCGCCCGCCAGCAGCTGGTCGCTTTAGTGCATCGGTTAGCCATGCCGCCTTTGAAGAAAGCGGGTTTAATTTAGGTCAACGGGTGCTACATGCAAAATTTGGCATTGGTACGGTGCTTAATTACGAAGGCAGTGGCGCACAATCGCGAGTACAAGTTAACTTTGACGACTTAGGTAGTAAGTGGTTAGTAACAGCTTATGCAAGACTACAAGCCGTTTAACCGCGTTATAGAGCATCTGCAACAGCAGCTAACGAATGCTAAACATCGTCAGTTACTGTTGCTTACAGGCGATAAAAATTGGTGTTATGAGCAATGCACTCAGCTGCTTGCTCAATTACAGCAACCCTCTTTTGTTCTTTCTAAAAACACAAATTTAGTTAATGCACATTGGCCAGAGCATACCCATCAAATTTTAGGGCAAGAGTGCGCCCATGCTGTTTATGATGGCTACAGTGGACTGGTGCCAGATAAACTAGCAGCCTTAGCGGGCGTAGTTCAAGCGGGTGGCTTTTTAATTGTATTACTTCCACCACTCGAATCACTTGAACATTGGTGCGATCCTGCGCTGCCATTATTTCAATCATTTGGACAAGCGCATCAATACAGCCTTTTTAATCAACGCTTAAAGCACTTACTGAGCAACGCCTCCTTATTACATTTTAATCAACAAGATGGCTGGGTTACTCTTGCCGACATTGATTCATCAGCAGGTACAATAGATTTTACCGAGCAACAACAATGTGTTGAATTAATAAAAAAAACCGCACACGGACGCGCAAATAGACCATTATTGATTAATGCTGATCGGGGACGGGGGAAATCAGCGGCATTAGGGATTGCCGCAAGCGAGCTCAGCGATAAAAAAATCCTCATCAGCTCTATGCAATTTCGCGCATTACACAGCAGCTTTAAACATTTAGCAAACGCACTCAATTTAGAGTATCAAGCAGGCAATAAATGCATTGCAAACATGCAATATATTGCACCTGATCAACTACTTAACAAACAGCCTGAGTGTGACTTGCTATTAATTGATGAAGCAGCAGCAATCCCTGTTCCAATGCTCATAAAACTACTCCACCTTTATCCTCGCGTGGTATTTTCAAGCACCATGGTTGGCTATGAAGGCAATGGTCGCGGCTATATTCTAAAGTTTACTCGCTACATTAAAACGCATTTTAAAAATATGCGCAGTATGACTCTTGAGCAGCCTATTCGCTTTGCAAAGCAGGACCCATTAGAGCAGCACATTCGCACGTTATTAGCCTTAGATGCTGAACATCACAGCCTCACCTTACACTCTACCCCTTTGCAATTTAAGCAGTTACAGGCACATCAACTTGCTAGTAACGAGTCACTACTTTATCAAGTGATTGGGTTGCTAACGCTGGCACATTATCAGACCAGTGTGAATGATTTACGCCACTTACTAGACGCCACTAAACAACATGTATTTGTTTGCCAACAAGGTGATAATATTCTCGGTGTCTGTTTAATTGCGATTGAAGGTGGGTTTAATGCCGCCATGAGCAATGAAATAGCACAAGGAAAGCGCAGGCCTCAAGGTCACTTAATGGCACAAACGTTAGCACAATTGAGATTTAATGCTGATGTTTTAAAACAACACTGCGCCCGCGTGGTGCGTATTGCCATTGATCCACAGCATCACAACAAAAAAATAGGCACACAGTTACTTAAATACTGTGAACAGCAATTGCAGAGCGAGTGTCATTGGTTTGGTGCCAGCTTTGGTGGCAATGCGCAATTACTCAGTTTTTGGCAAAGTAATGGCTTTGATTTAGTTAAACTCGGTTTTCAAAAAGATAAGGCAACGGGCGAGCACAGTGCATTAGTTGTTAAAAGCTTAACTAAAAGTGACCAACTAGTAGAGCAATTAGTAGCACAGTTTGAAGCCGATTTCCCTTTGCAACTACTCGATCACTATAGTCAGCTTGATTATCAACTGGTCGCGAAAATTGTCTCTCATTTTAATACTCATACTGGCAGTATCACTGAGCAATTAAGATTAAAGTCTATGTTAACAAGTGACTACCAGCTTTTTAATATAAAACCATTGCTCTGGCGACGTTTTTGGGCATTGCCGTATAGCTTGCCAACCGATGACGATAATTTCCAATATGTTTTTATTAGGCTAGTATTACAAAATTGGACACCGAAAAATATCCAAAGTCAGTTAGGTTTGAATGGCACAAAGTCATTTAATACATTATTTAAAAAGGCTGTAAATAATTGGTATGAGCGCATTTCGCATAATAGCAAACCTTAACATTGTCCTTATAGCATTAGTGCTTGGGCAAACTTTCGCGCATGCCGAGCAAACCAACAACAAAGTAATTAAGCTGGGCATGTCTACTGCACTGACTGGCCCTGCTAAAAATATTGGCCAACAGTTACATAAAGGTAGCAGCGTTTATTTTGACAAAGTTAATAACGCTGGCGGCATTAATGGCGCTAAGGTGCTACTTTTAGTGGCTGACGATCACTATGAACCCAAACAAACCGTTAATAATACTCATGAGTTTATTTACACAAATAAAGTTGATGCCCTGTTTGGTGCCATGGGTACCCCAACCAGCCATGCAATTATACCTTTACTAGAACAATCAAAAATTCCGTTCTTAATGCCTTTTAGCGGGGCGAGCTTTCTACGTGAAAAACCGTCAGTTAAAGCATTTAACTTAAGAGCAAGCTATAACGACGAAGCACAAGAACAAATCAAATACCTCGTTGAAGAGCATAAACATAGTAAAATAGGGCTGTTTATACAGGCTGACGAATTTGGCTTATATGTAGAATCAGGACTAAGAGAAGCGCTCGCTAAATATAACCTAACACCGGTAATAGTTGCTCGCTACAAACGCAATAGCCAAGATGTGGAGTCAGCACTTAATACCTTAAAATTAAGCGGAGTTACGGCAATCTGTTTAGTCGGCACTTATGAACCACTCTCTGAGTTTATTAATAGTGCCCAAAAGCAAGGGTTCAATCCTGAATATACTAGCGTTTCGTTTGTACCCAGCTTTGACTTATTTGATGAAGTAAACTCACCATCAAATATTATGGTAACTGAGATTGTTCCAAACCCACTAAATTGTAACGATAATTTTTGTACTGAGTTTTTAGCCGATATGCAAGCGAGCAACATTAAAAAACCGAGTCGTCTTCATTTTGAGGGTTATATTAACGCTATGGCATTTAGCAAAGCAGCGAAAAACTGTCAATTCCCCCTTCAGCAATCCTGCCTGATGAATGAGCTTAATTCTTTATTAGTAACCGATACACTTATCCAAAAGTTATTCATAAATACTGAAAACAACAATAAACGTAATGTTTATCGCTCTTATTATGTGAATAAATAAATACCTTGCAAATATTGTTCTATCCTTAGTATACAAACTTAGTATGTGAGGAAGCCATGGACTTAATTAATTTTAAAGTGGGTTATAAAACCATTTCACTTAAGATTCTTGATATCTTATTAACGGAACAATTTCATAATAACCTCACGGTGCTGCCTAACGATAACAAGAGCTTCCTAGGCGTTAAAGATTATATGGGGATCCCAACCCCAGTATTTGACTTAGGAATAATTTTAAATGGCGTTTCTACCGAGCACAGTAACCGTGATGCGTTAAAGCAACTTAAATCTTGGCAAAAACAACTCAATACGTGGTTTAATCAATTAGAACAAGCGTTACTAAGTTCGCAAAATTCGTTAAATACGAGTCAATATGAGCTTGCTGACTTTGAACAATTTTATATGGAATTTAAAACCGATAACGACGAATTAAAAAGTACGATGTCACGCTTTAATGAGCCGTTTAAATCACTTTTACAAAAAGTAGAAGACGCTATTAAAGTACATAAACAAAAAAATAGTAAACAAGTCCTCATACAGCTTGAAATTGTAAAGCGCCATGAGCTGATCCAATTAGAGCGCTTATTTGAATCAGCCAAAGAGCAAATAACCTTAGACTATAAACCGATTATTGTTTTTACAACAAAAGATGGAATGACCCCGCATGTTGGCTTATTAGTTGATAAAGTAGAAGATAATATTGAATATAGACAAGAAGATATAAAACCTCTCGATAAGTTGACTGAAATAGGCTTTGATATTGATCCACAAACAAGAAATATGATGCATGGATTAATTAAGCTAGCCGACAAACACAGCGTACTTATTGATCCAAGCGCTATATTTAAACCCAAAGAGCTTCAAACCTCTAGCAACGCACAAGAGCAAGAGACTGAAGCCTATGGACTGTTCTAAGCTAATTATTTGTTATAAAAAACACTTAATAACAAAAGTTCGGTTAGTAGGCTTTAGGCGCTGATTCTTGTCCTTTTACCTAATACCTTTCACCTCGAACCTGCATTTTCACTTTCCTGCAGACGTAAAAAAACCCGTCACATCGCTGTAACGGGTTTCTCTTATTTGGAGCCTGGTAATGTCCTACTTTCACATAGCAAATGCTACACTATCATCGGCGCTGTTTCGTTTCACTACTGAGTTCGGCATGGGGTCAGG
>NZ_JADO01000016.1:0-130345 GCF_000518425.1 Pseudoalteromonas sp. 23_GOM-1509m | reverse complement strand
TTTCAACTTCGTCGTTCACGTTGATGATACCAGCTTCAACACGGCCAGTTACAACAGTACCACGACCTTGGATTGAGAAAACGTCTTCGATAGGCATGATGAATGGCTTATCGATGTCACGCTCTGGCTCTGGAATGTAAGTATCTAGTGCTTCTGCAAGCTCTACGATTTTAGCTTCCCATTGCTCTTCACCTTCAAGTGCTTTAAGTGCAGAACCTTGAATTAGTGGTAAGTCATCACCTGGGAAGTCGTATTCAGAAAGAAGTTCACGAACTTCCATTTCTACTAGCTCAAGTAGCTCTTCATCATCAACCATGTCACATTTGTTCATGAACACAACGATGTAAGGAACACCAACTTGGCGAGAAAGTAGGATGTGCTCACGAGTTTGTGGCATAGGACCGTCAGTCGCAGCAACTACTAAGATAGCGCCGTCCATTTGAGCAGCACCAGTGATCATGTTTTTAACATAATCGGCGTGACCAGGACAATCTACGTGTGCGTAGTGACGAGTAGGAGTATCGTACTCAACGTGTGAAGTTGAGATTGTGATACCACGCTCGCGCTCTTCTGGAGCGTTATCGATTGATGCGAAATCTTTAGCAACACCGCCGTATACTTTTGCAAGTACGTTAGTGATTGCTGCAGTTAGTGTAGTTTTACCGT
Organism: Pseudoalteromonas sp. 23_GOM-1509m; assembly: GCF_000518425.1. Classification (NCBI taxonomy): domain Bacteria; kingdom Pseudomonadati; phylum Pseudomonadota; class Gammaproteobacteria; order Alteromonadales; family Pseudoalteromonadaceae; genus Pseudoalteromonas; species Pseudoalteromonas sp. 23_GOM-1509m. The sequence continues at coordinate 129,679 of NZ_JADO01000016.1, read as the reverse complement.
GGTCAACGTGGCCGATTGTACCAACGTTTACGTGCGGTTTTACGCGTTCAAACTTTTCTTTTGCCATGACGGAACCTATCAGTTTTGTGTATCTAGATTACATATGAAAATAATCCACCATAGGTAGATTAAGTTAATTTTTTCAAATTTCAAATAGTTTTTTCTGACAGATAAAGGAAGTGTTTAAGGCGATTCGATTGACTGGTGCTGATAGGCAGATTTGAACTGCCGACCTCACCCTTACCAAGGGTGCGCTCTACCAACTGAGCTATATCAGCATCATCAAATTGGAGCGGGCAGCGGGAATCGAACCCGCATCATCAGCTTGGAAGGCTGAGGTAATAGCCATTATACGATGCCCGCTTTAAGGAACCTGTTCTTAAACTACCTCTAACCGTCTAGAATAAAGTGGTGGAGGGAGCTGGATTCGAACCAGCGAAGGCTGAGCCGTCAGATTTACAGTCTGATCCCTTTGGCCGCTCGGGAACCCCTCCACACTAATTGTTATTGCATTTGGCCCCACTTAACTTAGCCTAAGAAAAGTGGTGGAGGGAGCTGGATTCGAACCAGCGAAGGCTGAGCCGTCAGATTTACAGTCTGATCCCTTTGGCCGCTCGGGAACCCCTCCACGATAATTCTTTACTAAGCACTTCCGGTAAAAGGAAAGTGGTGCCGACTAACCGAGTCGAACGGTTGACCTACTGATTACAAGTCAGTTGCTCTACCAGCTGAGCTAAGTCGGCACTGCTTTAGTACGGGGCGAGATTCTAGAGTAAGGTTTATTGGGATGCAACCAAAAAATTAAAAAAAATGTGATTTAATGCTTCAAATGCTCACTATTCGCGCAAAAAGCTGTTTTTTTGTTGTTTTTAACTCTTTTTAGCTAACTCATACCAGTAATTTAAGCCTTTCATTACTAGCATTGGGTCGAAAATACTCTGTGAAAAATGCCCTTGTAACAGCTGACCATAACCACCCGCAAAAATTAAGAGGCTATTTTTTGTCTTTAAATGCAACCTTGCTTGCTCAATGGCACCCATAGTTGCCACTAAGGCTCCGTTTTTTAACCCATTAGGGGTGTTTTTTCCAAGCTCATTAGCAAATGGCGTGTTTGCATCATCAAATACCCGCTGAGTATTTTGAGTGAGTGATGAGGTCATTAAATCAAGCCCAGGTAATATCCAGCCTCCTAGATGCTGCCCATCATTATTGAGAACGTCTATAGTAGTAGCCGTGCCAGCATCAACAACAATAGCAGCCGTATTAGGGTAAAGCGTATAACCGCTAATAAGCGCCAACCATCTATCTATACCCAAATTACCTACTTGCTGATACGCGCAGCGCAACCCACCAAGCTCACTACTAACCGTAGCCTCAAAACAATCAATATTATGCGTTTTGGCTTGCGCTAATAATTGTTTAAGTAACTCGCTACGACCAACACAAGCGTAAATAACAACCGTAATTTGCTGCCATGAAATATTATTAATATCACATGGCTGTATTTGCCCGTTTTCCCACAATACGGCTTTGAGTGAAGTATTACCTACATCAATTAACAATCTCATGCTTGCGCCTTTCTTAATGAAATCTCGCCGCCATAATAACTTTTTACTTCGCCGTCTTGGCGAATACGTACACCACCGTGCGCATCTATACCTTCACAAATGCCACGCCAACTACGATGCCCAGTATTAAGCTCTACCTGCTCGCCTGCAAACGCATTTAATGCATTCCATTGTTGATACATAGTTTGTAAGCCGTTCTCGCGATATTGCGCTAAGCGCTGCTCTAACCAATAAGTTAATGAAGCTACTAATTGATTTTTATCTAGCTGCTGGGTGTGCTGACTTAAATCTGTCCATGCTTGGTCAATGTGCTGACTTGCACTTTGTGGCATATTTAAATTAATACCAATTCCTATCACCAACTGACAGGGCCCTTGTGGTTGCCCGTCTAATTCAACTAATACGCCAGCGAGCTTTTGTTTGTTTATGTAAATGTCGTTTGGCCACTTTAACTCTACATCAATACCATAAAGTGCGTTTATCGCATCATACACCGCTAAACCAACCGCAATCGATACACCCATAGCGGCTTGTAAACCATCATCTAATCGCCAAAAATAGCTGTAGTATAAGTTGGCACCAAATGGCGATTGCCATACACGCCCTCGACGCCCCCGACCTGCTTGCTGCATTTCGGCAACGATTACCGTGCCCGACTGAAGTGGTGTTTTAGCCTGAATGCGGCGCATTAGTTCGCTGTTGGTTGAATCAATGAGCGGCTGCACTTCAATATTAGCGGTATTTTGCCCTAACTCAGCATAAAGCTGTTGTATTTTTTCCTGATTAAGTAATCCTACTTGGTTATTTAAGCAATAGCCTTTACCTGTAACTTTAAATACATCTAAGCCCATAGCTTGTAGGCTTTGAATGTGTTTACTAACAGCGGCACGACTAATTCCTAATTCCTCTCCTAAAGCTTGCCCAGAGACAAACCCGCCTTTATTAAGCGCATTTAAAATAGCCAGCTTGTTTCCATCAGGTGCTTTCATGCTGATTGCTCCAAAGAGATATGGCATTCATTGTGTTGATCAATTAACCGCACTTCGTGTTCTAAGTTTATGTTATAGCGCGCTAAAACAGTGTTTTGAATATGGGTGATCATGCTGATCAAATCATCCCCTGTACTGTGACCATGGTTAACGAGCACCAAAGCTTGCTGCTGATGCACTTCAATACCGGCAATCTTATATCCCTTTAATCCCGCTTGCTCTATTAACCACCCCGCTGCAACTTTATGATGACCGGCTCCGTGTGGGTAATGAGGTAACTCAGGAAACTGCGCAAGTAACGGCACTAACGCAGCATTCGTAATAATGGGGTTTTTAAAAAAACTCCCAGCATTAGCTAGTTTATAAGGGTCTGGGAGTTTGCTATTGCGTGTTTGTATCACCTGCTCACATACTTGCTGTGGCGTCGGGTTTTTTAGTTGTTGTAGCGGTCCATAACTGAGTACTGGTTGCCATATTTTTGGCAGTTTAAAGTGCACTTGGGTGATCACCGCTTTATTTTTTAACGCGTGTTTAAAAACAGATTCACGATAAGCAAAGTGGCATTGCTGATTAGTTAAAGATTTGAAGCAGTTGCTCTTAATATCAAAATAGTCAACAGCTTCTATAAATTGTGCTATTTCTACACCGTAGGCACCAATATTTTGCACTGGCGCAGCACCGACTGTGCCAGGTATGAGTGCTAAATTTTCAAACCCTGCTATGCTTTGCTCAAGCAAGTAAGTCACTAATTGATGCCAATTTTCACCAGCAGCCGCACTGACTAAAAAATCATTTTCCCGTTCAGTAATATTAATTCCTTGGGTCGCCATTTTAATAACCGTGCCAGCATAATCATTTAAAAAAATGGTATTACTGCCCTCCCCTAACAGACAAAAAGGCGCGTTAAAGCTCTGAGTTTGAAGCTGCGCTGAGTCGGTGATCTCAATAAAAATTTGGCATTGGCTACTTAATGCAAATGTATGTAGGGGTTGTAATGAGTGCGCCACAAGGGTCCTAAAGGTACCAGTAATTAATCGCTCTAGTTTAACTCATCGTCGCAAATTGCGCATCAGCTTGTAAAAATTGTTCAACCCACTGTGGCAATCATGTTATAAAACGGGTACTTTTTTATTTGTACTCAAGGTAATTATGAAAATCAAACCTCTTTTTTTAAGCCTCGCTATGGCCGGTATGTGCTCGCAAGCAATGGCTAGCGCTATTGATCAAAATTCCTACGCCAACCTTGATGATGTTATCACCACGCATTTAAACCTTGATTTAGACATCGACTTTGCCGACAAGCAATTAGAAGGTTTTGTTGAGCATACGCTACAATGGCAAAACGCGAAAAGCACAAAGCTAGTACTTGATACCCGCGATCTTGATATTGATAAAGTGATGTATCAAACAGCCAATGGCAATTGGCATAAAGCCAGTTTTAACCTTGCTAATCGCGACGATGTTAAAGGCTCAAAACTAACCATTACATTTAAAAGCCAAGCTGAAAAAGTCCGTATTTACTACAACAGTCGCCCAGAAGCGTCGGGCTTACAGTGGTTAACGCCAGAGCAAACAGCCAGTAAAACGCACCCGTTTATGTATAGTCAATCGCAAGCGATACATGCACGTAGTTGGATCCCTGTGCAAGATACACCGGCAATGCGTGTGACTTATTCTGCACGTATTCATACCCCTGAAGATGTGCGTGCGGTAATGAGTGCCGATAATAAAGATGCCCTTTATAAAGACGGTGATTACCACTTCAATATGCCACAAGCAATTTCGCCTTACTTAATTGCGATTGGTGCTGGTAACTTAGAATTTAAAGCGATGTCTAAACAAACCGGTATTTTTGCTGAACCGACTATTTTAGATGCCTCAGTTGCTGAATTTAATGACACCCAAGCGATGATCGACAAAACCAATGCGATGTATGGTGAATATGCTTGGGGTCGCTATGACTTACTTATGCTACCGCCCAGCTTCCCATTTGGTGGCATGGAAAACCCGCGTCTATCATTTATTACCCCAACCGTTGTTGCTGGCGATAAAAGCCTCGTTAACCTGATTGCACATGAGCTTGCTCACTCTTGGTCTGGTAACTTAGTAACCAATGCCACATGGGAAGACTTATGGTTAAACGAAGGATTTACCTCTTACGTTGAAAACCGCATTATGGAAGAAGTATTTGGTCGCGACCGTGCAGTAATGGAGCAAGCGCTTGATGCTGCTGGTCTGCGTGCGCAACTTAAAACCATTGATGCACCAGACACTCGCCTTAATTTAAAACTTAATGGCCGCGATCCGGATGATGCGTTTAGCTCAGTGCCTTACACAAAGGGTCAGCTATTTTTAATCTACCTAGAAGAAAAATATGGCCGTGATAAGTTTGATGACTTTGTTAAAACTTACTTTAATGAATTTGCGTTTAAGTCACTAACCACTGCGCAATTTGTGACTTACATCAAGGCTAACTTAATTGAAAAGTACCCTGGTGTAGTGAGCATGGATAAAGTGAACGAGTGGATTTTTGAGCCTGGTTTACCAAGTGATGCACCTAACCCTACCTCTGATGCGTTCGATAAAGTAGATGCTGCAACACAAGCATGGTTAAATGGGGATACAACTGCCGCACAATTACCTACTGCAAATTGGACAGTGCATGAGTGGCTGCACTTTTTAAATAACCTACCGCGCGATTTAAGCATTGAAAAAATGACTGAATTAGACGGCGAGTTTAACTTAACCCAATCAACTAACGCAGAACGCGCATTTGCATGGTACATGCTAGCAGTGGGTAACGGTTACCAACCGATTTACCCTGCGCTTGATAAACACTTATCGGGTATTGGTCGTCGTAAGCTAATAGTGCCACTTTACAAAGCACTTATTACACATGGTAAAAAAGACTGGGCACAAAGCGTGTACTTAAAAGCACGTCCGGGTTATCACCCACTTGCACAAGGTACCATTGACGCGTTATTTGAATAAATAATAGCGTTACCAATAAACTAAAAAGGGCCAATTTGGCCCTTTTTTAATGCTTAATTATTTTGTTACTTTATCTAAAAAGGCCTGCCTTTCAGCGAGCGTTGCTTGTTGCCACCAAAAATCGAGCATATTTGCCGCACTTGGCATGCCTTTTCCATTAATTGGCGTAATCGGTTTAATGGGACGACTCGGTTTTTGCGGGCCCGCTGGGATTGCTGTTGTTTGCTGTTTAAACTGTGCGCTTTGAACTTGTCGTTCGGCAATAATATTTAATGGCTTAGCTAAGGTGCTGCCTTTTGCTTTTAAGCTCACTTGCGGTGCCTCAGCAAATACTTTTGCCGCTACCGCATTTTCAGCACGATTAAATACTAAGGTGTAATCTTTACCCGCTTCAATGGTTACATTCACCCAAAAAGGTTCTGATTCAATCACTTCATGATCGTCATAACCTAAATCATATAAATCTGTGTATTTAAGTTTTAGCTGATAAGTACCCGGTGCTAATTCAACATCATCAACACGACTAAAAAGCGAACTTTCAATTATTCGTTCACCCACTTGCAAAGGAACAAATTCCTCAGGAAAGTGAATATTTTCTGCCAAACTCGATGCACTCACTAAGAGCGCCACTACACTGCCTAATAATATTGATTTACGCATAATTACTCCTTTAGTTGATTTCAGTTTGACACTGCTAGCAAAATTTGTCATTAGTGACACATATATTAATCAAATAAATTAGAGTCATCATTATGAGCCAAGAGACTATTTTTACTAAAATTATTAATCGCGAAATTCCAGCCGATATTATTTACGAAGACGATGACACGCTAGCGTTTAAAGACATTAATCCTCAAGCGCCATTTCATGTATTAATTATTCCCAAGCAACCAATTGCCACTATAAATGATATAAATAATGAAAACTCACATTTAGTTGGTAATTTATACACGGTCGCCGCAAAACTGGCCAAGCAACACAACTTTAGCGATGACGGCTACCGCGTTGTGATGAACTGTAATGAACATGGTGGCCAAACTGTGTATCACATACATTTACATATGCTCGCAGGTAAAGAAATGGGCTGGCCTCCATACCAAGAAACTAAAAAAACGGCGCTATAGTGCTTAGTTAAATCTTAGATTAGTTTAAAAAAATCAAAAATACGGCGTTTTTCTTACTACACGAAAAAAAACAATTACTTATTTGCAACATTTTATGTTTAAATAATCGGAAATCGCACCTTTTCTCCAGTGAAATAATGATTCTCTAATACAAAAGGTGTGTAGGGATTGTGGTAAAATTAATTAGCCAGCTTTATAAAAGAGTAAAAAAACATGAGCAGTTCAGCCTTTTTGTTGTTAGATGAAGAACCAATTAACACTATTGGTATTAACGTTTTAGAGCCATTGTTAAAAACGCAAGGCCTTGACGTAACTACGGGTACAAATATTTTAGATGTTCCGGTAGGTACTCGCTTATTGTTCATTGAAACATCAAGTAAAGACGCATGGACAAAGCTAAAAGAGCAACTCGTTAATTTACGCATCAAGTGCGATATTGTGTTGTTCAATTTAGATGAAAACCCAGAGCTTGCTAATCGCGCATTACTTAGCGGTATTCGTGGTGTATTTTACACCACAGATAATGCCGATGTACTCATGAAAGGGATTCGTTTATTACTCGAAGATCAGCTTTGGTATCGTCGTGACATTATGTGTAATGCGCTTAACCGCATGCTGCAATTTAATAAAGATGCGCTGCATAAGCTAACTGATGGTGATATTGAACCAATAAAGCTAACGAAGCGTGAAAAAGCAATTATCTCGTTAATGAGTAATGGCTCTAAAAATAAAGAAATTGCTGAAGAGTTAAGTATTAGCCCGCATACGGTTAAAACTCATTTATACAGTGCATTTAGAAAAACTAAATGTCGTAACCGTATTGAATTACTTTCTTGGGCACAACAAAACATTCCTGACGAAATTCGTTAACGTTTGTTTGAATAAATACCATACAGGCACTTTAAGTGCCTGTTTTTATATCTTCTTTAAAAAACGCTGTTGGGGTCTTAATGCTCGACTCATTTACGCTTTATTTTGCCAGTATCGCCGTTATAACAGTGATGACGCTACTGAACTTTTTAACCTGGCGTACCAATAAGCATGTTCCCGGCACGTTACTTTATATTTTCTATCCTTTACTGCTATTAGCTGCCATTGTTAGTTTTGCGCTAATAGGCAAAATTCCTGATCAGATTGCCATTACCCTTGCTAATAACATGATGTTTTTAGCTTCTATTGTGCATTGTTTGTCACTGAGTCAATTTTTAAATTATCATGGTCGTGGCCTTAAGTTTGTTTGCCTATTTACAGCGCTCAGCGCTTTGCTGCTTGTTTATTTCACATTTTTACAGCCCTCAATGCGCTCACGGGTATATATTTCTGATCTGCAGCATATTGTAGAGGCCACTTTTTTATTATTTATATTTATAAAATATGCGCGAAAACCCTACCCTAACGCCAGTATTGTTTACATAATTATTTTAACTTTAGTTGCAGCAAGTTTTATTACACGAAGCCTATTTATGGATGACATTGCACAACAGGATGCCATTTTAAATTCATGGTTTAACTCACTGTTATTTTTAAATAGTGTTATTGCCCCCATGTTCTATGCTGCAGGTGTGGCGTTGTTATGTAATGAGCGCAGGGAATTAAGACTTAATAAACTCACCGAAAAAGCTCATAAAGATTTAGAAATTCGCGGACTGTTTTTATCCACCATCAGCCATGAAATACGCACACCACTAAACGGCATATTAGGCAGTGCACAACTAGTATTAAACCAAACCAGCGACAGCCGAAACAAAGCCTATTGTGAGGCCATTATCAACTCAGCAGAGTCACTCAACTTACTGGTAGATAAAGTGCTGGAATACGCAAGCTTAGATCAGCACGACGAAGCCCTGTACGAAGAAGACATAGAGTTTAAAACGTGGCTGCAAAACTTATGTTTGCTTTTAAGCCCTCTGGCCGAACAAAAACAACTTAAATTTGAGCTCGCCTGTAATATCCCCGACAAAGCCTGTTACTACTGCGACCAACAAAAACTCAGACAAATTATTATTAACCTTGTCGGTAATGCGATTAAATTTACCGATACGGGGATGGTAAAAGTACAAATAGACTTAATTAATGAAACCCAGCTAGATCATACCCTTAAAGTAAGCGTACTCGATTCAGGTCCAGGCATTGAAAAAGATGAAATTAATTATTTAACTGAGCCCTACATTCAAAGCAGTGCCGGTAAAGAAAAAGGCGGAACAGGTCTAGGACTGGCTATAACTAGTCGCCTTCTCGATAAAATTAATAGCCAGCTAGAAATTACCAGTGAGCTGGGAGTAGGCAGTGTATTTAGCTTTAACATGACGTTAGCTATTGGTGAGCTTAGTCTCGTAGAGCAACGCCATCAAAGTAAGGACTATTTAACCGGACTCGATGTATTACTTGTTGAAGATTTAGATCTGAACCAAAAAATTGCCGTTGAATTTATGGCTGACGACGAGCATAAAATTAAGCTCGCTAAAGATGGCAAAAGTGCGATTGAGTTGATGAAAAAATACCACTTTGATGTGGTGCTACTTGATATGAACTTACCCGATTTAACAGGGCAACAGGTACTAAAAACTCTCAAACGGGTGGAGCATAAAAATCAGCGAACGCCGGTGCTGGCCTTTACTGCCAGTTTGAGCCCTGATGAAATAAAAGAATACTTAGCACTGGGTATTAAAGACATTGTTGGCAAGCCATTAAAGCAAGAGAAACTACGCCAAGCATTGAGTGATTCACAGTCAACACAAACAGCTAATATTGCTGTCGAGCTGATTGATACGTTATACGATGAAACCGCAACAGACACCCTGACAAGCTCTTTTAGTATTGATGAAGTATCTTCTATCTATAATGAATTTATTCTTTCTGCTCGTAATAAGCTGAGCCGTTGCCAAGCTTTATTAGAGCAAGACACCGAGCAATGCATTAAGTTATTACATCGCCAAGCTAGCACCGCTATGCAACTTGGTTTTAATAGCTATGGACTAGCTCTAAAAAAAATTGAGCGACGCTTACTAGATAAAAAACCATTAAATAACTCGTTAAATGAAGCCAGCACACTGTGGCAACACAGTTTAGAGGCGTATTTAAAGTATGTACGGCAAGGACTAGGGTAAAAACGGGCTACGGGCTACGGGCTACGGGCTACGGGCTACGGGCTACGGGCTACGGGCTACCAAGTTTTACTGCAGTGACAAATAATCAAGCATTTTCACTATTTATACTGTTATTTTCTGCCGTATATATCGTCAAATCGCTCTATATCGCTTTCATCTAAAATGGCACCCGTTTGCACTTCAATAACAACTAAGGGCTCGGGCTGATTATTCGCTAAACTGTGCAGCTGTTTTGCAGCAATATAACAAGACTGGTCATGGGTAAGCGTTAAGCTTTGCTGGTCAATACATATATCTGCAGTGCCCGACACCACAACCCAATGCTCAGCGCGATGCTGATGACGCTGCGTTGAGAGCCTAGCCCCACTATTAACGGTTATTTTTTTTACTTTAAAACCGATACTTTCTACCAGCGTACGATAGTTTCCCCAAGGGCGGTAAACCACCTGATGATGCGTCAGTTTGTTATTATGTGTTGTTGTCAATTGCTTGAGTAATAACGGGAGGGCATCAAGCGCATTTTGATCAGCAATTAAAGTGGCGTCGTGGGTATGAATAACCGCTAAATCGCTTACCCCTAACGTCGCTATTGTGTGTCCATCTTCGCTAATAACTAAGTTGTTACTACTGTTTTGGGCGATATGTTCTTGATGTGGGCTATTACCTTGTGGCTCTTTTTTACTTAGCGCTGCGAGTGCGGAAAAACTGCCCACATCGCTCCAATTTAATGCAACGGGCATTACCACCACATTATTACTGCGCTCTAAAATAGCGTAGTCAATCGAGTCACTTGGGCAAGATTCAAGTGCATTAGTATTTGCTCTAGTAAACGCTAAGTCTTGTTTAAAATCAGTGGCACTAGCAACACTTTTAGCTATTTTTGGCGCAAAGCGTTCCAGCTCTTTTAGATATGCAGCGGGAGTAAATAAAAACATGCCACTGTTCCAACTATAACCGCCCTCAGTTAAATAGGTTGATGCAGTTGCTAAATCAGGTTTTTCTTTAAACTGGTCTACCTCAAAGCAAGCAGTACCTATAATTGCTGTGCCCTGTTTGATATAGCCATAACCGGTATGCGACTCTGTTGGCGTAATTGAAAATGTAACTAATTTACCTTGCTCAGCCAGTGTCACCGCATCAGATAACTGAGCAGTTAATGGCGTAAAATCTTCAATATAATGATCGGCAGGCATCACCAACAAAGGACCTGTAATATTATTTTTTAATGCATAGTGCGCGGCAAGGGCAATGGCTGGTGCGGTATTTTTGCCTTCTGGCTCAAGTACTATGGCATGGGGCTTTGCAAATGCTGCCTGCTGCGCGGCAATAAATCGATGCTGCTCATTACAGATCAAAATAGCGGGATTAAAGTCCTCAGTTGCAACACGCACTAACGTGCTTTGCAATAACGACTGCTGGTTTTTATTATCAAGCAAAGATAAAAACTGCTTTGGCATTGCTTGGCGCGACAGCGGCCAAAGCCGTGTGCCAATGCCGCCAGCTAAAATTACCGGTGTAATAAGGGTTGTATTCATAAAGCCGCCAATAAAAATATCAGCGGCTATTTTAGCACTTTATCGGCTGGGCGCTAATTTATACCAATGTAAAAGCATCGGCATCTAAATGTGCCGGAAATTTAGCTCTAAACTCATCAAGCGGCGCTTTATTTAACGTGATTGTTAGTAGTGCTTGCTGGTCGTCATTCGCTTTAATCAGTGGCTCACCTTTAAAGTCATACACTGCAGTTCCACCACTGTGAGCAATACCATTGCCATCTTCACCAACCCGGTTTACGCCAACCACGTAGCATAGGTTTTCCATTGCTCGTGCCATTAATAAAGTGTCCCATACATTGCGCCTTGCTGCTGGCCAATTGGCAATATTTATCATCACGTCGTAGTCATTGTTATTGCGCTGAAACACCGGAAACCGTAAGTCGTAGCATACTTGTGGCAATATTTTAAACCCATTGAGTTCAAACACTTCACGCGTTTGTCCTGCTACTACAAATTCGCCCTCGTTACCCAAACAAAATAAGTGGCGCTTATCGTAATAACGTACCTCACCACTTGGTTGTACCCAGTAAAACCGATTCGCTTTTTTACTTCCTTGGGTTACCAATACCGAGCCTGCAATTACCGCATTATAGTGCTTCGCCTGTGCCTTGAGCCAACTCAGTACTGAGCCATTTTCAGCTTCGCCACAGTCAAGGTTAACAGCAAATCCAGTGGCAAAGGTTTCAGGAAGTACAATTAAATCAGGTTGATTGGTGATGTTAGCAAGCTGTTTTTCAAACATCGCTAAATTGGCTTTTTTATCGAGCCAATGCAGCGAGCTTTGTAATAATGCTAAGGTTAAAGTTGACATAAAATATGTGCCGCCTCTATTAAGGTTTGATCATTTTTAGCAAAACATAAACGAATAACCTTATCATTGCTTGGTTGCTGATAAAACACGCTCAGTGGAATGGCTGCAACGCCTGCTTGTTCTGCTAACCATTGGCAAAATTCTACGTCATTTAAATCCGATACATCACTGTAATCAAGCAGTAAAAAGTAGGTGCCTTCACTTGGTAAAATGCTAAAGCGGCTATCTTGTAGAGCATTACTGAGCACATCGCGTTTTTGTTGATAAAACTCACTTAGCGCATCCACATGCTCACCTTGCTGTTCTAACATATCGGCGAGTGCATGTTGCGCAGGCGTGAAGCTTGAAAAAGCCACATATTGGTGAATTTTACGAAACTCGACCGCAAGTGTAGCGGGTGCGATGCAGTAACCCATTTTCCAACCAGTGCTATGAAAAGTCTTGCCAAAGCTTGAGATCACAAAGCTGCGAGCAAACAATTCCTCATCTCGTAACACACTTAAATGTGGTTGCTGATCAAAAGTAATATGCTCGTATACTTCATCACTTATCAGGTATAAATCATGCTCGATGACTAAGGCTTTTAGGGCATTAATATCGTGCTGTTTTAACGTTTTACCACTTGGGTTATGTGGAGTGTTGATAATAATAGCCCGCGTTTTGCTATTAATAGCCGCAGCCACCGTTTGCCAGTCAATTACATAACTCGGAGCATGCAGAGCAATATTAACTGACTTACCACCGGCCAATTCAATCGCAGGCTGGTAAGAGTCATAAGCGGGGTCAAATACAATGACTTCATCACCTTCGCGCACTAGCGCTTGAATGGCAACAAACAGCGCCTCGGTTGCCCCTGAGGTTACCGTTACTTGCTGCGCGGCATCTATTTCAATCGCATATTTTCGTTTTGCTAACTGGGCAATTTGTTGCTGCAGGCGCGGTACACCAGATGAAGGTGAATATTGATTAACTCCTTCAAGCACATAATGATTAAGCTGTTTTTTAAGTAGCTCAGGCGCATCAAACTCAGGAAAGCCCTGCGATAAATTAATCGCTTCGAATTGATTTGCTAAAGCAGTCATTTGACTAAAAATACTGGTGCCTAAATTTGGCAATTTACTTTCAAACACTGGTTACCCTTAATGATGGTTTTACGCCCAAAGCGATGCTATCATTGCTTAAAACAGAAGTATAGCCGTCTAAATCAAATAGCTTTATGCTCATTAGTGAGGAATGTATGCAAAACAATACCGCTATTTCAGAACTTATTGAAGCCGGAAAATGGGTCAGTCAAAAAGGTTGGGTACCCGCAACAGGTGGAAACTTTTCAGCTCGCACCAGTACGGGCTTTGTAGTCACAGCCAGTGGCCACGACAAAGGCGCGTTAATGCCTGAGCATTTTCTACAATTAAATCATTTAGGTGAGCGTGTTGCAGGGGCAATAAAACCCTCAGCCGAAACACAACTGCATTTGAGCTTGTATCAACTTATTCCTGACGCGCAATATGTTTTGCATACTCACTCGGTAGCGGCAACTGTACTTTCAAATATTATTCAACGCCATCAGCTTGAACTAACCGGCTACGAGATGCAAAAAGCGCTCAGCGGTATTACATCGCACTTAGAATCACTGGCCATCCCTATTTTCGATAACGATCAAGATATAGACCGTTTAAGCCTACTTGTGAGCGACCATCACTTACACTCACCAATTAAGCATGCCGTATTGATCAGAGGTCATGGTTTATATGCTGTTGGCCGTAACATTGATGAAGTTCGCCGCCATTTAGAGGCATTAGAGTTTTTATTTAGTTGCGAGCTAGAACGCTTAAAAATAACAGGAACCGCACTATGATCAAAGCATTGCTAACTGATATTGAAGGCACTATTACGCGTATTTCGTTTGTAAAAGATGTGCTATTTCCTTATGCCGCACAACAACTGCCTGCATTTGTGCGCAGTCACACAGAACAGCCTGAAGTAGCAGAACAAATTAGCGCTGTAAAAGCTGAAATTAACGAGCCTAATGCCGATATCGACACCGTTATTAGCACTTTACTTACTTGGATTGAAGAAGATAAAAAAATAACGCCACTTAAGCAATTACAAGGTTTAATTTGGCAAACAGGCTATGAAAACAGTGATTTTACTGGTCACTTATACCCAGATGCTTATCAATTTTTACAACAACAAAAGCAAGCTGGCCAACAGTTATACGTTTATTCGTCGGGCTCTGTGAAAGCACAGCATTTAATTTTTCAGTATTCTGACTTTGGCGATATTCGCCCACTATTTAGTGATTACTTTGACACCAAAGTAGGCGCCAAACAAGCGCCAAGCGCCTATGAAAACATAATAACGCAATTGCCTTTTAACCCAGACGAAGTATTGTTTTTAAGTGATGTAGTTGCAGAGCTTGATGCTGCAAAAACCGCTGGGCTTAAAACCTTACATTTAATTCGCGATGGGCAAGAAAGCTCATCAAAGCACAGCTACATTAACGATTTTAGTCAATTTAAAGCGGAGCATTTAGCATGAGCCAACTCACTATTTTTGCAGATTCTGACGCCACTAATGCACTGCTGACCAGTAACGATGTTCAAAATATTGCCACTGAACTTGCTAAGGTTAATGTGCGTTTTGAGCAATGGCAGGCAAATACCGAGATCACTGAAAGCACCAGCAATAATGATATTTTAACTGCCTACAGCGGCGATATTGAACGCTTAAAACAGCAAGGCGGCTATCAAACTGTTGACGTTATATCACTAGCTAAAGGCAACCCTGATGCTGCAGAATTGCGCAAAAAATTTTTATTTGAACACACTCACAGCGAAGACGAAGTACGCTTTTTTGTCAAAGGCCAAGGGTTATTTTGCTTACACATTGGCAGTAAAGTGTACCAAGTACTTTGCCAACAAGGCGATTTGATCTCAGTACCTGAACTGACACCTCATTGGTTTGATATGGGTAGCGACCCAGAATTTACCGCTATTCGTCTATTTAACAATACACAAGGTTGGGTAGCACAAAGCACGGAATCACCGATTGCAGAGCAATTTCCATTATTACCGTAAGTTAATCATTCAAAACCCTGGTCCACACTAATAAACATAACGTGGACCAAACGCATCGCAAAATTACTTCAGCTTTAAGAGCACGCCATTTTCCACCTGACTCTGGTTATAAACACCGGTATCTAACACCCACCCAGTAACCAACTTTGCGGGTGTTACATCAAATGCGGGGTTATATACATTAGCATTAGTGGGAGCCCACAATGCCTCGCCAAAACTACCACTAACACCACGCACTTCTTGTGGATTACGTTGCTCTATTTCTATATCGCTACCTTGGGCAGTCTTTACATCAAGCGTAGTAACCGGTGCCACCACATAAAATGGAATATTATGAAAATGCGCAAGCACCGCTAAATTATAAGTACCGACTTTATTGGCAAAGTCGCCATTAGCAGCAATACGATCAGCCCCTACAACAATTTTATCTACCTTACCTGCAGCCATTAAACTGGCCGCCATGTTATCGCAAATTAGCGTGTAAGGTATTTGCCAACGCTCCAATTCAAACGCAGTTAAACGCCCACCTTGTAGTAAGGGGCGCGTTTCATCCACCCACACATGGACATTGCCATGGACTTGTTGTGCTTTATAAATAACACCCAATGCAGTACCTATGCCCGCAGTGGCTAAAGCGCCTGTATTACAGTGAGTTAATATATTGTCGCCGCTATTTATTAGCTTAGCCCCACGCGTTGCCATGCGTTCACATAGCTCAATGTCTTCAACAAATAACTGCTCAGCCGTTGCAACAATACTGGCAACATAATCAGTTTGTTTAAGCGCTTGGCGCAACGCCGCCATACAATGCATTAAGTTAACCGCTGTTGGGCGAGTGGCTTCTAGCTCATTTATGGCGGTTGCAAGCGCGTCTCTAGTCATACCTTGCTCAGCTAAATAAGCAATTAATAAACTGGCCCCTAAGCCTATAAGTGGCGCACCACGCACTTTTAAGCTGATGATCAGCTCTTTCATGGTCTCTACAGTGTGGCATTCATGCCACACTTGTTGATGAGGAAGCAAATATTGATCAAGTACGCTCAGCGTACTATTTTCATATTTTAAACTGCTTGCGATTAAATTTTGCATAAGGCTCAAAAGATTAGAAGTGCGTAGGGTTATTTTACACCACTTTGAAGAACTCTCAAGTTAGACTTGTAGACATCTAAACATTTAAAGGTATAGAATGCTTAAATGCATCTTTATTGAGAATAAAACCATGACTAACTATGTTGCTTTTAATGCACAGCACGCTATTAATTACATCAATTCGTTAATTGAATCTAATCAATACGACTTTTTTAAGCCGGGGCAAGCGCTTACCGCTTATGAATTTGGTGACGGTAATCTCAACTTAGTATTTAGAATTACGGATGAGCAAAACAACTGTATTATATTAAAGCAAGCTTTACCGTATGCGCGTTGTGTTGGTGAGTCGTGGCCATTAACACTTGATAGGGCACGAATTGAGGCAGAAGTTTTACTTAATCATGGGACTATTTGCCCTGCGCATACGGTTACTGTTTTACATTACAATAAAGACTTAGCCCTGACCATTTTAGAAGATTTAGGTGATATGCAAATTTTGCGAACAGCGCAAAATAATGCTGAACAATTTCCAAACCTTGCTCACCACGTAGCTGTGTATTTAAGCCAAACGGGCTTTTATAACTCTGACTTTTATTTATTAGCGCAAGATAAAAAAGCACGTATTAGCCAATTTACTAACCCTGAATTGTGCCAAATTACTGAAGATTTATTTTTTAGCGATCCGTACACAGAGCATGAACGCAACAACTATCCGGCACAATTACAAACTGAAGTTGAGGCTATTCGTAAAAATGGGGCATTAAAACTTGAAGTAGCAAAGCTAAAAGCTAACTTTTTATCGAACCCACAAACCTTGTTGCATGGCGATATGCACAGCGGAAGTATTTTTGTTAATCAAACTACCACTAAAATGATCGACCCTGAGTT
This sequence comes from Pseudoalteromonas sp. 23_GOM-1509m, assembly GCF_000518425.1. Classification (NCBI taxonomy): domain Bacteria; kingdom Pseudomonadati; phylum Pseudomonadota; class Gammaproteobacteria; order Alteromonadales; family Pseudoalteromonadaceae; genus Pseudoalteromonas; species Pseudoalteromonas sp. 23_GOM-1509m. Next base: position 112,479 of record NZ_JADO01000016.1, on the reverse strand, counting down.
TGGCTTTTTTGGCCCTATTGGCTTTGATATTGGATCTTTTATCGGTAACTTACTACTAAATTACTGTGCTCAGCACGGTCGCATTGACGACTTTGTAGCACGTCGTAATTATCAAACCCATTTATTAAGTACATTGGTTGAATGCTACGCCACATTTGAACAACAGTGGTTTGAGCTCATAAATAAGCAAACAACTGATGAGACACTTAAAGCTTCAGGCTACGCAGAGTATTTTATGAAACATGTTTTACAAGATGCTATTGGCTACTGTGGCATAGAGCTAATTAGACGCACTATAGGCCTTGCTAATGTAATTGATATAGAAGGCATTACCGATGAGGCCGCACGGTTAAACGTACAAAAACAAACATTAGCACTGGGTGAGCAATTGATTTTAAATGCCCACACTTGCGATACTAAAGACGCGTTTTTCAGCTTGCTAATAAGCCATTTAAATTAGGGTCTGTTTGACCCTAAACTAAGTCTTTATTTTATTAAAAAAGGCGCTTTAAGCGCCTTTTAAGCTATATTTAATGATAGTGCTCGTACATTTTATCTAGTGGCTCAGAAAGACCGCTCTCTTGCACTATACGCACATGTTTGCGTTTTAATTCGCGAGCACTGGTAACGCCACAAGAATGTGCAATAAGCCCCGCACCGTAATGAATGTATTTATTATAATTTGCGACCCGCTGAGCTTTATCCTCAACATTTAAACCACGCTGTAAACGTTCATTATGCGTAGTAATTCCTGTGGGGCAGGTATCTTTATTACATTGCATAGCCTGAATGCAGCCTAGTGCAAACATATGTCCACGTGCAGACACAACAAAGTCGGCACCTAGTGCTAATGCCCACGCAACTTTTGAGGGCACAATTAATTTGCCAGAGACAATAATTTTAACTCGCTCTCTAAGGCCATGCTTTTTTAGTAACTGAATAACTAAAGGAAGACTTTCTTTTAGCGGTAACCCCACCGAATCGAGTAAAGACTGAGGCGCAGCGCCGGTACCACCATCAGCACTATCAATGGTAATGAAGTCGGGTGCAGACTCAATACCACGATGATTTATCTCGGCAAATAAACTTTCTAACCAAGCATGTTCACCAATTACCGCTTTAAAGCCTGTCGGTTTACCGGTTGTACTTCTTATCGTGGTGAGCATGTCTAAAATATCGTTTGGATTTTTTATTTCTGGGTGCCCATTTGGGCTAATTGAATCCTGCCCCTCAGGTATGCCTCTTATTTTAGCAATTTCAGCATTCACTTTTCGCCCAGGTAACATACCGCCTTTACCTGGCTTGGCACCTTGGCTCATTTTCAGCTCAAACATTTTAACTGCTGGGTGTGCAGCAACGGCTTTTAGTTTTTCTGTGCTTAAATTTCCCTGCTCGTCGCGTACACCATATTTAGCCGTACCAATTTGAAACACGATATCGGCACCACCTTCTAAGTGATACGGACTAAGTCCGCCTTCTCCCGTGTTCATCCAACAACCGGCTAATTTTGCCCCCTTTGAGAGTGCACGAACAGCAGGACTGGATAACGCGCCAAAGCTCATGCCCGATATATTAAATAACGAATTTGTGGTGTAAGGAAATTTACAATAAGGCCCAAGCGTTACGTTGCTAGGCGCTAGGGCTTCTTCATCTAAGGTAGGAAATGCGCAGTTCATAAACATTACGGTGCCTGTCGTTTCTAAGCTTTGGGTTGAACCAAAAGCAGCCGTATGATCAACATCTTTAGCAGCCCGATATACCCAACTGCGTTCGGCGCGATTAAAGGGCATTTCTTCACGGTCGAGAGCAAAAAAATACTGACGAAAAAACTCACCTTGGCGTTCAAAAAAGTAGCGAAAACGTCCAATTACAGGATAATTACGCCTAATAGCATGCTTTGTTTGGGTAACATCTCGAACATAAAAAATAGCAATTAATATAACCAGCAATCCAAATACAACAATAAATAAGCTGGCAAACACATCGATACTGAACATTATAAATTGACTCATTACTTATCCTTAAATGCTAAAAAAGCGTGATGTCATTAAATAACACCACACTTTTATAGTTTCAAAATAATGCGCTTTTAGCTATCTGTTTTTGCTAATTCTGCTTGTATATACAAACGTATTTGCTGCTCAAGCACCGACAAAGGCACTGAACCATGGCGCAATATTTGATGATGAAACTCACGAATATCAAACTGCTGACCTAATGCTTGCTCGGCCTCTGCACGCAGACGTTTAATTGTTAACTCACCAATTTTGTATGACAACGCTTGTGCAGGCCATGAAATATAACGATCGGTTTCTGTTTTTACATTGTGTAATGAAAGCGCCGTATTATCGGCCATAAAATTCATTGCACGCTCACGACTCCAGCCGTACATGTGCATACCCGTATCAACCACTAAACGTGCAGCACGCCACATTTCGTAGGTTAAACGACCAAAGTTGCTGTACGGGTCTTGATAAAAACCCGCTTCAACGCCTAAGTACTCTGAATACAGTCCCCAGCCCTCACCAAACGCTGATAAATACGCATCACGGCGATAGCTAGGTAAGCTTTCAAGTTCTGCATTGAGTGATATTTGTAAATGATGACCCGGAACAGCTTCGTGCAAAGTTAATGCTTCTAAAGCGTAGAGTGGTCGTTTATCTAAAGCGTAGGTATTCACCCAATAAAAGCCGGCTTGATCATCACGGCTCGAACCCGAATAGCGCCCAGTAGTGTACTTAGGAGCAATATTGGCAGGCACCGGCGCTACGCCATAAGGTTTGCGCGGTAAGGTATGAAATAATTTAGGCAACTGCGCATCCATTTTTTTTGCAATATACGCGGCCTCTTTTAATAATTGCTCAGGCGTTGTGGCGTAAAACTGCGGATCTGTTCGTAAAAAGTGGATAAATTCTGCAAACGTGCCTTTAAAACCTACTTCTTTAATAACCGCTTCCATTTCACTACGAATGCGCGCAACCTCCGCTAAACCCAGCTCATGTATTTCTTTTGGGGTCATTTGTGTGGTGGTGTAATATTTAGCACGATTTGCATAAAAGGCCTCACCATTTGGTGTTGACGAAATACCAATATCACTACGTGCGCCTGGTAAGTATTCGTTATTAAAAAAAGTTAAGTAATCTTTGTAGGCATTAATAACTTGGCTACTGATAATTGCTTTAGCTTGTTGTTGCAAATCTGCAAATTCACTATCACTTAAACCCGCGGTATTGTTTAAAAATGGCTTATAAAATTCAGATTGTGTGACGTCATCAACAATGTAAGCAGTAATCGAGTCTTGATAACCAATTAACACCGCTTTGGGTTGAGTTAAACCAACCTCTAATCCTTTGCGCATCCATGCCATATTTTGCTCAAAAAAGCGCGGAACTTGCTGTAATCGCTTTAAATAGTGTTGATAATCTTGTGCGGTTTTATAATCAGAGCTATTAACAATAAACGATAGGCTTGAATGGAATCCATATTCTGACGTTAAAGGCATGTAGTGCGTATTAAATACATATTCATCAACACTATTTTGCACTTGCGCTCGAATAATACTGTAGTTAATTTGGTTTTCATCACTGAGCTTACTTACATCTATGGCATCTAAATCTGCTAATAACTGGGTGTTTTTTTGATATTGCTGCGCTAAAAATTCAGCTGACAAATTAGGTAATAAGTAGCCATCAACTCCTTCGGGGTTACTATACGGGCTAACATTTTGGCGATGCTGTACGATATTTTCAGCCGCTTGCGTAAATTGTTGATCCGCATTAATTGCGGTGAGCTGACACGCGCTTAGTGAGCACACTAAAGTGACACTTAATAAGGAAAGACGCATTTGTTTTGAAAGAGATAAATTCATAGTGAGTGATCTTAGTAATATTACAGATGTGATAAACCTATCGTAGCCTAGATAAATAGCAAATAGATATACGACCAACTGCGCAAAATATACGCCCGTGAGACATTGTATTAACTTAAGTTAATACTTAACAATTAGAGTAATTGCTCAGAAAAACAACGGTTATTGAAATTATAGTGCTATTTTAGCCAACTCCGACTCATTTTACTTTTAAATAACGGATATAATGATTATTGTATCGTTGCTTGGAAGCAAATTGCCTCATTGGACGAGTTTTATAAATCAGCATTTATGCGTATTTGGTTGGTAATTGCAAATGATGTTCCATGATTCCATGGCTTTAGCACAAGAAAAAATGACAAAAGTATGTATGTTTTTAGAGCATCATGTTTTGCCTCCTACCCCCTTAAATTTTCAAGTTGTGTATACATACATTAGTAAAATCCATTTTGCGCTTAATAATGCCATTGATGATGCCATAGATGCCCATCAAAATATTGATGAGCTGTTTATTGAACAACTCTATTTTGAATATTTAAATCAAGGGCATAAAACCGAAGTAGCAATGATTGAAAACGTCAATGGCGTGATCAATTCACTATCGCAAAATGCTCAACAGACCGAAAAAAAGCTAAACGACTTTGCAGGTCATGTTAATGACTGTATGCACTCTCTAGATGAAAATAATATTGCCAACAGCCGTATTGCTTTAGAAAGGCTTAATGAACAAACTCAGCTTTTATTAACGCAACAAGCACAATTTAAACACCAACTAAGTCAGGCCAAAAAACTACACGAAGCAACTAAAAAACAACTTAATACCTTACGCAAACAACATGTGATTGACCCACAAACTGGCTTATACAAACGCCATTATTTAACCAAACAAACACAGTTATGGTTAAAACAAGACAAATCAATCTCAGCTATTGCCATTCAAATTGATAATTTAGAGCATTTTATTAATAATTTTGGCGATGCCATTGGCGAAGTGATTTTAAATAAAGTGGCTAAGCAAGTGCAAAAATATGTTTCGCAAAGTGGCTTAGCTGGGCGCTCTGCAAAAGATCAATTCATCGTTTTACTTGCTAACATAGAACCCGAAACCGCTAACCTTATTGCACAAAAAGTGATAAGCGGAGTTGAAAAGCTACGTTTTATTAGTTCAAAAAGCGACCTAAAATTACCCCCTATTTCTCTCTCTCTAGGGATCACTGAGCAACAACAAGGCGACTTTAACCAGCTGGTTAAAAGTGCCTCAAACGCAGCTTTTAAGTCACGCTCTTCTCAATAACCCAGTACACTGTTCAAACAATAAAATTAACTGATAAATCATATTCAAATTGCACCCTTGGTGCACAATCAAGTACACTAGTCTTTATTACCACGATAGAGATTAATCATGAACGAGAACCCTGAAAAGACCACGCATTTTGGCTATAAAACTGTTGCCGAAACCGAAAAAGCTTCTATGGTTGCTGATGTATTTCATTCTGTTGCGACAAAGTACGATGTTATGAATGATCTCATGTCTTTTGGTATTCATCGTTTATGGAAACGTCAAACAATTGCCAGCTCAGGTATTCGTAAAGGTCATCATGTATTAGATTTAGCCGGTGGTACTGGCGATTTAACTGCAAAATTTAGCCAGCTTGTTGGCGAAACCGGTCAGGTTGTTTTAGGTGATATAAACTCTTCAATGTTAAAAGTAGGCCGCGAAAAGCTGCATAACTTAGGCCTTGTAGGCAACATTGATTACGTACAAATGAATGCCGAAGCCTTGCCTTTCCCTGATAATAGCTTTGATTTAATTACGATTGCTTTTGGTTTACGTAATGTGACGGATCAAAATAAAGCGCTGCGCTCTATGTATCGTATTTTAAAGCCAGGTGGTCGTTTACTCATTCTTGAGTTTTCAAAACCAGAGCAAGAATTGTTGAGCAAAGCGTATGATTTTTACTCTTTCAACATTTTACCTACTATGGGTAAGTTGGTTGCTAACGACAGTGAATCATACCAATATTTAGCTGAGTCAATTCGTATGCACCCAGATCAAGAAACGCTAAAAGCGATGATGGTCGAAGCAGGATTTGAACAAGCGACTTATCAAAACCTTACAGGCGGCATTGTTGCACTTCACCGTGGGTTTAAATACTAAGGTAAGTAATTTATGGCGCTTGAAGAAAACAATAAAGAACAATCGGCTGAAAGCAGTTTTTTTATGCTACCGAGCTTTGTGCTTTCGCTTATTGAACAAGTATTAAATCAAGCGCTTAAACTCGACCCGAGCTTAGTCGATAAGCTAAAAGCGGTAGAACATCAGCGTTTATTAGTTGAAGTTAGAGATTGGCAGCAAAAAATAGCCATTACTTATGCCAATCAGCAGCTACATCTTTACACTGCATTAGTACATGCTGACGCTGACTGTATGATCAGTGCCAATATAAACACCTTGTTAGCTCTTAAAAATCCAGCCATGCTTACCCAGCTTATACGTCAAGACAAACTTGATTTGCAAGGGGATTTAAACATAGCTCAAAATTATAGCTCCGCCTTTTCAAGTTTAGACATTGATTGGCCAGAGCAACTAGCAAAGTATGTTGGGGATGCACCTGCACAGCAACTTTATTTGCACTTTCAGTCGTTTAAGCAGCAAGGTAAAAAAGCAAAATCACAGCTCGATAGCACCTTGATTAGCCTGTTCCAAGATGAATTGGCAATTACAATTCACCCATTAGAGCTTGCGCAATTTAAACAACAAAATAGAGCACTAAAAAGCCAAGTTGCTGCCATTGAGCAACGCATTAACGCCCTAATTAAAGCACTTTAACGCGCTAAGGATTTTTTGTGTCAACTGCCCGACTGTATTACATAACTAAAACCCTGCTTAGCTACGGACTCGATGAGCTTATTCCAAAACACAAAGTACCTTGGTTTGCTAAACTTGCACGAGGAAGTTTGTTTTGGTTGCGCAACCAACACAAAAATAAACCCCCGGGCTTAAGACTTCGTTTAGCGCTGCAACAACTTGGCCCGGTGTGGATAAAGTTTGGCCAAATGCTCTCAACCCGTCGTGACTTGTTACCCCACGATATCGCGCTAGAGTTAGCATTTTTACAAGATCAGGTAGAACCTTTTGAAGGTGAATTAGCGCAAAAGATCATCGAAAAAGCATTAGAAATAGATGATATTAGCCAGCTATTTAGCGAGTTTTCACAAACCCCCTTGGCATCGGCCTCAATTGCTCAAGTGCATACTGCCACCCTCGTTGACGCGCAGGGCGAATCGCAAGATGTTGTTATTAAAGTTATTCGCCCTAATATTGAGCAACAAATCAACGCCGACTTAGCCTTAATGGAAAAATTAGCTAAAGTTGTTGGTAAGTTAATTAATGAAGCGAAACGCTTACGCCCTGTAGAAGTGGTTAAAGAGTATAAAAAAACATTACTCGATGAACTCGACTTAATGCGTGAGGGTGCTAACGGCATTCAATTAAAACGTAATTTTGAAGGCTCAGAATCGCTATATATTCCAACAGTATACAGTGACTACAGCCGCAATAATGTGCTGGTTATGGAGCGAATTTACGGAATTCCGGTGTCAGATACTGAAGCACTGATGGCACAAAATACCAATATGAAATTACTAGCTGAGCGCGGAGTGGAAGTGTTTTTTACCCAAGTATTCCGCGATAGTTTTTTTCATGCAGATATGCACCCTGGCAATATTTTTGTGTCGCGCGAAAACCCGCACAATCCTAAATATATTGGCATAGATTGCGGCATTGTGGGAACACTTAACAAAGAAGATAAACGTTATTTAGCTGAAAACTTTATTGCCTTTTTTAATCGTGACTACCGCCAAGTAGCTCAGCTACATGTTGATTCAGGGTGGGTGCCGCCCGATACCAGCATTGAAGAGTTTGAATTTGCTATTCGTACCGTTTGCGAGCCCATTTTTAATAAACCACTTGCTGAAATATCATTTGGCCATGTACTGGTTAATTTATTTAATACTGCACGTCGTTTTAATATGCAGGTTCAACCACAACTCGTATTATTACAAAAAACCTTGTTGTATGTTGAAGGCTTAGGTCGCCAGCTTTATCCACAACTAGATTTGTGGAAAACCGCAAAACCGTTTTTAGAAGACTGGGTAAAACAACAGGTTGGCCCGCTTTCTGTACTAAAGCAAATGTATGCAAACTTACCGTTTTGGGCAGAAAAAATGCCCGAGTTGCCTGATTTAATTTATCAAAATTTAAAACGAGCACCGCACGCACAACCTCCAACATCAACGGTTTCACATAAGCCCTTGGTTTTAGGACTTTTTAGTAGTGCAGCGATGATTGTTTCAGCATTATTTTATTTACAACACAACTTAATGGCCGCTGGCGTTGTCTTAGGCTGTGCTGTAGTTGGCTTTATAGCGGCTTGGCGCCGCGCATAAACTAAGTGCTATTTACCGCTGTGGGCGTATAATCAGCATTTAATCTTAATATTAACGGCTTTAAAAGCAGGAGAAAACCATGGGGTTTGGTGGTATTAGTATTTGGCAGCTATTAATTGTACTTGCAATCATTGTACTTTTATTTGGTACCAAAAAGCTACGCGGTATCGGTGGTGATTTAGGCGGCGCAGTTAAAGGTTTTAAAAAAGCGATGTCGGATGAGCAAAGCGCTGAAAAACAAGCCAGCGAAAATAAAACAGAACACATTGAAAAATCAGCAGAATCAACACCTATCGATTCAAGTACAACTAGCAAAACTAAAGACAACGACAAGGTTTAACCAGCATGGGAATGTGGGAGCTTGTTGTTGTATTTATTGTCGGTTTGGTGGTGCTTGGTCCTGAGCGTTTACCTGTCGCTATTAGAACTGTGAGCCGTTGGGTTAAAACAGCTAAAGCAATGGCCAATTCCGTAAAAGCGGAGGTGAGCGAGGAGCTTCGTGTGCATGAACTACACGAAAATCTAAAAAAAGCAGAGCAACAAGGCCTTAAAGATTTAAGTCCTGACCTACAAAACTCTGTTTCTGAGCTACAACAAGCGGCGCAATCAGTCACCCATAGCTATAAAAAAAATCAAACGCCAGCATCAAATAGCCAACAAACAGATGACTCAAAGTGAACATAGCACTCTCTTTTTTTCATGCACTTAATACACGGTATAAAACACAATGACTGAGGAAGTAAAATCAGGGTTTGTCGCTCATTTAATTGAATTGCGTGACCGGCTAATTAAATCGTTATTAAGTATTTTAGTGATTTTTATTGGCTTAATTTACTTTGCAAACGATATTTATACCTTTGTAGCTGCTCCGTTAGTTGCTCATTTACCTAGTACAGCCACTATGATTGCAACGGATGTTACTGCACCGTTTTTTGCCCCTTTTAAGCTGACGTTGTTTGTTGCTTTATTTGCTGCCATTCCTTGGATTTTGCATCAAATTTGGGGGTTTATAGCCCCGGGTTTATATCAACATGAAAAGAAAATGCTGATGCCCATATTGGCTTCCAGTATTATCTTATTTTATAGTGGCATTGCTTTTTGTTACTTTGTGGTGCTACCTATAATTTTAGGGTTTTTCACCAGTGTAGGGCCGCAAATGATGACGCTTGCGCCCGATATAAGTAGTTATTTAGGCTTTGTGCTCAAGCTGTTTTTTGCTTTTGGGATCGCATTTGAAATCCCAGTTGCAATTATGTTGCTCTGCTGGAGCGGTGCAACAACCACACAAAGTCTAAAAGAAAAGCGTCCCTATATAGTGGTTGGCGTATTTGTAGTGGCAATGTTTTTAACGCCACCTGATGTGCTCTCACAAACCCTATTGGCACTACCTATGCTGCTTTTATTTGAGCTTGGTTTAATTTTAGCTAAATTTTATACCGCAAAACCACAACAAGAATCTGAGGAATAATATGAACAAGCATTTACTTTCTTTACTCGCTTTAGTCAGCGTACCGGTTTTAGCCGCTACTCCTATTAATGAGCAAGCTTTGCAAGCCTGTAGTTTTATTGAAAACGACTTTAATCGTTTACTATGCTACGACAACACCATTGCCGGAAAGTCATTAACACAACCAGCACAAAGCCAGCTAAGCAAATCGGCACAAACAAATGTAAAAGCTGAGGCTCCCGCTGCAACAGCGCCTGTGGCCACTAAAGCAAAAGAGTTTGGTTTAGAGCATAAAGAAATTGCGGAAAATGGTGAAGAGTCTATTACGTCAAAGATTTCATCTGTTAAAAAAGCACCTTATGGTGAGCTAATCATTACCTTAGAAAATAACCAGCAATGGCGTCAAATTGGTTCAGATAGCTTAAGATTAGACGAAGGCGATACTGTTATTATTAGCCGTGGCGTATTCAACTCTTTTTTACTTAAAAAAGCAGATCAAAACCGTTCAATTCGTGTAAAACGTACTCAGTAATGCAATACACGTTAATTGATGCTGGCGTAAATTTAACTAATCATCAATTTGATGGTCAGCATCAAGAGGTGCTCGCCAGAGCAAAAGATGCGGGCGTAAACCAGATGCTGATTATTGGCTGTGATATAACCTCCAGTGAAGAATCATTAGCACTTGCTGCGCACTATAATCAATATGCTACCGCTGGTATTCACCCTCATGACGCTAAAACAGCAACCCCTGAGCTTGAGCAACAACTTACTCAGCTCGCTCAAAATGAGCAGGTTATTGCCATAGGTGAATGCGGACTAGATTACAATCGCGACTTTTCCCCTAGAGATATACAACGTGCTGTTTTGCGTCGTCAGCTTGCATTAGCTGAAAAACTCAACTTGCCTGTTTATTTGCATGAACGTGATGCCAGTGAGGATATGCTCACTATTTTAAAAGAATTTACTGTTCGCGGTGTACTGCACTGCTTTACAGGTAATGCACAAGCACTCTCAGGTTACTTAAACTTAGGACTTTATATTGGTATTACCGGCTGGGTATGTGACGAAAGACGTGGCGAGGAGTTACAACAACTTATACCGAGTATTCCTATTGAACGTTTATTAATAGAAACCGATTCGCCATTTTTAATTCCTCGAACTGTTAAACCAAAGCCAAAATCAAGACGAAACGAGCCAGCATTGCTGCATTATGTGTGTGACACGCTTGCTCAACTTTATGGCATTCCGGCATCTGAAGTGGCAAAACATACTCGTGAAAACTTTAATCGCTTATTTGGATTAGAGAAAAAATAATGCGCATCTTTAGCACCTTGCTGGCATTCATCATGGTGTTTTTTACATCCTGTTTCCCTGCAACTGCAATTGATATAAATAGCGAATTTAGCTCAAAAAAAATAGAGTCGATTCATTATTCGTTTACCCCCAACTCACTAGAAGATGCACAACAAAGCAACTTACAACAATGGCAGTCACTTAATAATAAACCGCTTAATTTAGGTCTTGAAACTCGCCCTGTGTGGATTCAATTTCAACTAAATAATTATCTTAATAAGCCAACAGAGCCAATTTTATCGTTAGATAACCCACTTCTAAACAATGTATACCTGTACCACTTTATGGGTGAGAAGCAACTAAAATCGGAACATCTTGGTGATGCTCTTCCTTTATCTAATAGAGCGATTAAAAGTGAGTCTTTGCTGGTTAAATTAACACTTCCCGCTAACAGCGAAACCACCGTTTATCTTAACGTTAATAATAATGCGGGAATCGGGCTTCGCGTCCCCCTCACCTTATGGCAACAAGATACATTATTAGCCCATAAAAGTATGCTTAACTTGCACTATGGATTACTGATTGGATTTATTTTTTCTTTGGCTATCAGTAGCTTGGTTTTATTTGCTTTTTCACGTAAACATTATTTTGCCTATGCCGGTGTGATTACACTGATGCTTAGCCTATTTTTAGCATATTTAGGCGGGTTTGGGTTTCGTTATGCCCCCCCAAGCATAGCAGCCTTGCAACAGTTAATGCTGCCTATTTTGCTAATGCTGATCACGGTATTGTTTCTTCCTTTACAGCGCCATGTTTGCATACCCATTAAATCCAACTTAGTTAAAGGGCAAACAATAATTACCACCTTATATGCATTGGTTATTGTACTTATAGGGTTGCTGCCTACTCCAAGCGTGGCTTTGTTTGCTATTTTAAGCATTCCTGTCATTTTAAGTTATCATGTTGTCACAACATTATTTTACCTACGAAAAAACCCCACGAGCCCCAATAAATCTCTATTTATGGCACTCGGGTTCTTTTTAATTGTAGTCATTCATTTTTCCGTTGCGTTAACAGGCCTGTATACCGTCACTAGATCCAGCTTAATACTCACCTTCGCAGCCTCATTAAGCTGCTCATTTTGCTTAAGCTACACCGTCATAAAATTATTTATATTACAACGCGATGAGCAAGTCACAACGCAACAGGCGTTGATTGCAAAAAGTGCAGCGCAAGATGCGCTCTTAAATGAGCGGATTGAATTACAAGAGCGCACTCGTCATGAACTTGAAAACCAAGTTGATGAGCGCACCTTTGAGTTACAAGTCACACTTAGGGAACTTGAAGATAAAAACCGCGAGCTTGAACAACTCAATATGGAAGATGCTCTAACAGGGGTAAAAAATAGACGCTTTTTTGATAAAAAAATAATCATGGAAATTCGCCGTTCACGCCGTGAGCAAACACCCTTGAGCATCATTATGCTTGATATAGATAAGTTTAAAGCAATCAACGATACGTATGGCCACTTAACCGGCGATCAGGTAATTCGAGCAGTCTGTGATGTTATTAAACAACAATTAAAACGTCCTCTTGATGAAGTGGCGCGTTATGGTGGTGAAGAATTTGTCGTCCTGCTACCCAATACTAATAATCAAGGTGCGTTAGCTATTGCCGAGCAAATACGGTGCGCAATAGAAAAAAACACTGTCAGTGTTGCAGGTACTACGATTAAATACACCATTAGTGCCGGTGTTTATACTCATATTGCCGATGATGTTCATAACCCTGAAACATTTACTGAGCGTGCCGATAAGGCACTCTATCTAGCAAAACAACATGGCCGCAATCAAGTGGTTAATTTTCCAATCTCACAGTAGGAGCGTATAACTTATGGCCCAATCTGGACTAGACCTTTTCCCATATACTCGCATGCGTAGAATGCGCCGTAATGATTTCTCTCGTCGCCTTATGGCTGAAAACCAGCTGAGTGTTAATGATCTTATTTATCCTGTTTTTGTGCTTGAAGGTAAAAACCGTCGTGAAAGCATTGAATCGATGCCCGGCATTGAACGTTTATCAATTGATTTACTGCTAGAAGAAGCTAAAGAATTAGTTGATTTAGGCGTCCCTGCGCTCGCTATTTTCCCTGTTACCCCTGCAGATAAAAAATCTCTACTCGCTGAAGAAGCGTATAACGATGATGGCTTAGCACAAAGAACTGTACGTGCATTAAAAGAAACCTTTCCAGAGCTTGGCGTGATCACCGATGTTGCACTTGATCCATTTACTGTGCATGGTCAAGACGGCATTATTGATGATGCAGGTTATGTGATTAATGACGTCACTACTGAAATTTTGGTGAAGCAGGCGCTATCACACGCACATGCAGGTGCTGATGTTGTTGCCCCATCGGACATGATGGACGGGCGTATTGGTGCAATTCGTGAAGCCCTTGAAGCCGATGGCTTTATTCACACTCGCATTATGGCCTATTCAGCAAAGTATGCATCAAGCTACTATGGCCCATTTAGAGATGCTGTCGGTTCAGCAGGAAACTTAAAAGGCGCTGATAAAAAAACTTACCAAATGGATCCTGCCAACTCTGATGAAGCTATTCGCGAAGTGGCTCTTGATTTGCAAGAAGGCGCCGATATGGTAATGGTTAAGCCAGGTATGCCTTATTTAGACATTGTACGCCGCGTTAAAGATGAATTTGGTGTACCAACATTTGCTTATCAGGTAAGTGGTGAGTACGCGATGCATAAAGCCGCTATTGATAACGGCTGGCTGAGTGAGGAAGCCACTATTATGGAGTCTCTATTAGCATTTAAACGTGCAGGTGCTGATGGCATTCTGACTTACTTTGCAAAGCAGGCAGCCCGCTATTTAAATAAGTAATAAAAGCATATTGATATAAAAGGGCTTTATTGCCCTTTTTTTATGTTTAAGAACAACACATAGTTGGCATTTATGCAGCGTTACCCCCTATTTTTATAGATAGTAATCACACTACACAGGCTCTGCCTTACCTAAAACCAAACACACAACTGTACGTTCAACCTCAAAAAATAACAAAACTTAATATTGTTAACATTCTGTATTCTATTTGTAATCATTTTTCATTACACTAAGCGTCCCATTTGGGGAAACAAAAACACGGGAAAAAATAATAATGTTGAAAACAAAAATAACGCCATTGGCGCTTGTGTTAGCAAGCCTCAGTGCACCCGCTACCGCTAACCTCGTTATATCAGAATACGTAGAGGGCAGTAGCTATAATAAAGCAGTAGAACTATTTAATAATTCGACAACCCCACTGTCATTGGATGGCTACACCCTAAGTCTCTATTCAAATGGCAATACAGAGGCAAACAATACGCTCGATTTAACCGGTGAACTTGCTGCTAATAGCACGTATGTCATTGTTAATGGTAATGCTTCAGTTGAATTAAAAGAAAAAGCAGATCAACTCAGCGCCGTCACTAACTTTAATGGTGATGACGCACTGGTACTTACGCAAGGCTCAACCGTTATTGACAGCTTTGGTCAACGCGGCGTAGATCCAGGTTCATTTTGGTCTGAAGGTGGCGTACAAACGCAAAATAAAACACTGCGCCGTAAAGAAACTCAATTAAACGGACGCACTGATGCCGATGGCGCTTTTAATCCAAGTGAGCTATGGCTGCAATTTGATCAAGATGATTTTAGTGATCTAGGTATCTTTGCAGGGAATTCTTCACCTAATCCAGATCCTGAGCCAGAACCTGAAGATCCTTTACTATGTGGCGCTGATAAAACATTAATTAGCAGTATTCAAGGTGAAGGCGCAAGCAGTCCACTGGTTAACACTGTGGTTGAATTTGAAGGCGTTGTGACAGCTGATTTCCAAGCAGATGATCAGCTCAAAGGCTTTTTTGTAAATTCACTTAATAGTGATGAAGATGCAAATCCCCTTACTTCTGAAGGTGTATTTGTTTACTTTACCAATACTGATGTTAATGTTGGCGACCATGTTCGCGTACAAGGTACTGTTGAAGAGTACTTTGATGCCACCCAAATTGGTAATGTTAGCCAAGTTGCTATTTGTGATACCGGCCTTTCAGCTTATCCGACTAAAATCACTTTACCCGTTATCGATCAAAGTGAGTTAGAAGCATTTGAAGGTATGTTGGTGACCCTAGAGCAGCCATTAGTTGTCACGAATAACTATGGTTTAGGTCGTTACGGTGAATTAGAGCTTGCCACCGAACGTTTATATCAAGGGACACAAGTTGCACTTCCTGGTGAGGCAGCAAATGCGGTTGAAGCGCAAAATCTAACTAAAAAAATACTCGTAGATGATGGCTCAACTCGTCAAAATCGCGACCATATTGCTTACCCTGTACCTGGATTATCGGCAGAGAATACGCTGCGTACTGGCGATACAGTAAATACCGTTACTGGCGCCCTAGCGTACAGTTTTAGCACTTACCGTATTCACCCAACGGTCACACCTCAGTTTATAGCAACGAATCCGCGTACCGATGCACCAGAGTTAAACCCTGACGCTGATTTACGTGTTGCCAGCTTTAACGTACTTAACTACTTTAATGGCGACGGCCAAGGCGGCGGTTTCCCAACTAGCCGAGGCGCTGACTCAGAAGTAGAATTAATTCGTCAGCAGGCCAAACTAGTTAGTGCTATCAGTGCTATGCAAGCTGATGTGATTGGCTTAATGGAAATTGAAAATGACGGCTTTGGCGAATTTAGCGCAGTTGCAAGCTTAGTAAATGCACTTAATGATGCCGACAGTCAAAATCAATATGCATTTGTGGACTTTGGCGTTGATAAAATCGGCACCGACGCTATTACTACCGCGCTTATTTATCGTGCTGATAAAGTACAGCAAGTAGGAACAGCAGCGATTACAACTGACGCGCCTTTTGACTACAGCAATCGCGCACCTATTGCGCAAAGCTTTAAGTCTTTAGAGACAGAAGAAGTCTTTACTGTTGCCGTTGCTCACTTAAAATCTAAAGGTGGTTGTGGAAGTGCAACTGGTGGAAACGCTGATCAAAATGACGGCCAAGCATGTTGGAACGAAATTCGAACTGCTGGCGCCAATGCATTTGCTGATTGGTTAAATAGCAAACCAACAGGGGTTGATGATGAAGATATCATTCTTGTTGGTGACATGAACGCCTATGCAATGGAAGATCCTATCCGTGCATTTGCTGATAAAGGCCTTAAAAATGTGGTTGCTGAGCTAGATGGCAACACTTTAGGTTACTCTTATAGCTTTTCTGGCCGAGCGGGTAGTTTAGATCACGCCCTAGTCAGTCCAAGCTTATTAAATAAAGTAGTCAGTGCAACCGATTGGCACATTAATGCCGATGAGCCTATCTCGCTTGATTATAACGTTGAGTTTAAATCTGACGCACAACAATCAACCTTATATGCTCAAGGTCCTTACAGAGCGTCAGATCATGACCCTGTTATTGTCGATATTCGCTCGACCATTATCGCGCCACCTGAGCCAGAACCTGAAGTAATTATTGGCGAAATTAATAATATTGGCGGGTGGTTTTGGTGGAAAAGCTACAGCTTTGAAATCCCACAAGGTTATGACGAGCTAACGGTTAGCCTTGACGGTGGCTGGGGTGATGCAAACTTATTTGTACGCCATAAAAGAAACCCGACTCTTTTCAGAAAAGATTGCGCCTCAATAAGCTTCGGTAATAGTGAAAGCTGTTCATTTACCAACCCTAAAGAAGGTAAGTGGCGAGTGCGTGTAAACGGCGCCATTCCTTTTGGTAATGTTAAATTAACGTACAAAGCAACAAAGTATGCTGATTAAGCTTAATTAGTCGGTTAACAATTAGGTATTGTGACCTAAAATATCTATATAGTTACTCAAAAGCCGCTTTCGCGGCTTTTTTATTTTTTATACAAATGTAATTCAGACAAGCTTCAGCAAACATTGCTTACTATCTATGCAAACCTTGATATGGCCTTTATCAAATTTCACACCTTTCATTTATTGTTTAATAAATACAAAGTGTGAAGCTGCGTTACTACACCTGCGCTAAAACGATAATTGCCCAGTCCTGCTAACCCATATAAAAACCATTGAGACAGACGTTACTCTCGCTGTAAATATATTTTTATAAAGGATTCAAAATGAAAGAACGCATTCACCTTATATCAACTTGTCAAAGGGCTTTTAAACCTTTGGTAGGGATGTTGATAGTTTTTTCACTGTGGGGAACGAACAACGCCATTGCAGCAACCTCATTAGAAGCGGCAATACCACAAGGCAGCTTATTTGATGTGATAAGTGCGCGTGCTAAAAAGCTTGCTGAGCAAGATTACATTGCACCAAAAAACATACAAATAGAAGCGCTCAATAGTATTGATTATCAAGACTACCGCTCAATCCGCTTCAAACACGATCAATCGGTATGGAAAGATGAAGGGCTTTATGAGCTGCAACTGTTTCACCCAGGTTTTTTATATAAAACCCCAGTCAAAATCAATATCGTTGATCAAGATGCCAAGCTTAGCCGTCTCCCATTTAGCACAGACTTTTATCAATATGATGGAACAGCAGCACACCTAAAAGATGAAATAGCGAAAAGTGTTGAAGGTACACAGTTAGGGCATGCTGGTTTTAGATTGCACTACCCACTAAATAACGATGACTATAAAGATGAAATTATGGTGTTTCAGGGCGCTTCTTATTTTCGCCTAGTTGGACCTAATCAAGTTTATGGCTTATCAGCACGCGGATTGGCAATTGATACCGCACAAACATCTGGTGAAGAGTTTCCTTCATTCAAAGAGTTTTGGTTAGTAAAACCAACACCAGAGCAAACTAATATTACTATTTTTGCTTTACTCGATAGCCCATCGGTAGC
The DNA here is from genome assembly GCF_000518425.1 of Pseudoalteromonas sp. 23_GOM-1509m. Taxonomy (NCBI): domain Bacteria; kingdom Pseudomonadati; phylum Pseudomonadota; class Gammaproteobacteria; order Alteromonadales; family Pseudoalteromonadaceae; genus Pseudoalteromonas; species Pseudoalteromonas sp. 23_GOM-1509m. The sequence goes on along the minus strand of NZ_JADO01000016.1, from coordinate 94,520 downwards.
GGGAGCCTACAAGTTTGAAATAGACCCAAACACACAGACACGAGTTAACGTCGACATGCAAATTTTTGCGCGTAAAGATGTTAAAAAGCTAGGTATAGCGCCATTAACGAGCATGTTTTATCACGGTGAAAATAGCACTAAGTTTTTTGATGATTACCGCCCTGAAGTACATGATTCAGATGGTTTGCTCACGCAGTCACAAGAGAGTAATTGGGTATGGCGTCCGCTTAATAATCCATCCCAACTCAGTGTAACCTCTTTTTCATATGAGAATCCAAAAGGCTTTGGCCTTGTGCAACGTGACCGTGACTTCAATAACTACTTTGATATCGAAGCGCATTACCATGACCGCCCTAGCCTTTGGATAGAACCACAAGGTGAATGGGGTAATGGCCGTGTTGAGCTAGTAGAAATTCCAACAGATACTGAAACAAACGATAATATTGTAAGTTATTGGGTTCCTGAAAAGCCGTTCAAAGCAGGAGAGGCATTAAAGTTTAGCTATAAGATGACGACGTTTAATGATTATCTAAGCCAAAATAATTTAGCCAAAGTAGCTAGAACGCGTATTGGTAGTGCCGCATTACCTGGTGAAGATAATCCACCGCCAAAAAGCCATCGTCAATTTACTGTTGACTTTACCGGCCCTGATATCAATCAGTTATCAGCAAAATTAGCACTTAGCGCAGATCTTCAGCTGACTACCGGTGAAGCCCGCGATATTACAGTGCAAAAATTACCAAAATCATTAGGTTGGCGTGTTGCTTTTAAAGTCGCTCCCCAAGGTAGTGATCCTGTAGATATGCGTTTATCGCTAAAGCTACGTAATAAAGAAGTGAGCGAGGTATGGAGCTATGTTTGGTATCCAAATGACATCAAGTAAACAAAGCACAGGCACGCCGATGCCTTTTAAAACACTTCGTGTGTGGTTATTTGCTATCGCTGCTATTGGTCTTTCAGGCTATGGCATTTCAATTATGTTTGAAATTTTAAACTCAAATGGCATGACCTTGCTTGAGTATGCACTTCTTGCTTTATTTTCTATTACTTTTGCGTGGATAGTCACCGCATTTTGTAGTGGTTGTATTGGTTTTATACTGCAGCTATTTCGGATAGATCCACTCACACTTAAAAAAATAAAGCCGGTCTCTATTAACAGTGAAGCACTATCACAGCAAAAAACAGCTGTGGTTATGCCTATATATAACGAAGATACGCACAGAGTGATTGCAGGCTTTGAAGTCAGTTTACAATCATTAAAAGCAACTGGGCAATTAAAACACTTTGATTTTTATTTACTAAGCGATACACAAGATACAGCTATTGCTAGTAATGAATTAAGTGCATGGCATGCGTTACGTGAGCGCTTAGGTGATACTGCAAAGCAGGTATTTTATCGTCGCCGTGAAGATAACAAACATCGTAAAGTAGGTAACTTAACCGACTTTTGTGAGCGCTGGGGTAGCCAATACGAGCATATGATTGTATTGGATGCCGATAGTGTAATGACGGGTCAATGCATGCTAGAGCTCACTACCAGTATGCTAAATAATCCACAAGCGGGATTGATTCAGACTATCCCTATTCCTGTGCGCCAAGATACCTTTTTTGGACGCTTTTTACAGTTCGCTTCGATTCTTTATAGTCCAATGTTAGCTACCGGCTCTGCTTTTTGGCAGACCGACAAAGCCAATTACTGGGGCCATAATGCCATTATTCGCGTCAAAGCATTTATTGATTGCTGTGGCTTGCCAACACTAAAAGGTAAAGCGCCTTTTGGTGGTGAAATTTTAAGTCATGATTTTGTGGAAGCCTCTTTATTACATAGCGCGAATTGGGACGTATTATTACTTGCCGATATTGAAGGCAGTTACGAGGAAGTTCCGAGCAACATATTAGATTATGCTGTACGCGATAGACGCTGGGTTCAAGGTAATATTCAACACCTTGGCTTATTATCATCAGCAAAATTAAAGCTAATGAGTAAGCTGCATTTTTTACTGGGTGCAACCGCGTATATATCATCACTCATTTGGTTATCTATGCTGGCGTTAAGTACCATAGATGCGGTAACACGCGCTTTAAATAGCGATGTCTATTTTAATCGCGCCTATCAACTATTTCCAACTTGGCAAATAGCCAAAACAGAACTCATTGACTCATTACTTTACCTAACTATCATTATTTTATTATTGCCTAAACTCATGGGCGTGATTGTTACCTTAGTACACCGTAAGCAGCGCTTTGGTGGTGCATTAAAACTTACTTTAGGGTCTATAATTGAAACCGTGTTTGCCATTATTGTGGCACCATTAATGATGGTTTTTCATGCATATTTTGTAGTCTGTGTATTTTTAGGTAAAAAAGTAAAATGGGACGCTCAACCGCGTGAAGGCAGAATGGTGCCATGGAAAGAAGCGTTTAGTTATACATTGCTTTCTTCGCTGATTGCCATTGTATGGGGTAGCGTTGCTTATTACTTTACGCCAGTCTTTTTTTGGTGGTTATCTCCTATTTTATTAGGGCTCATACTCGCTGCACCTATTGTGCGCTATTCAAGTAGTATCAAGCTAGGCGTTAAGCTCAGACAATGGGGGATTTTTCTCTGCCCGAGTGAAGTCGATAATGATGCAACATTAGCGGCACTTAAAGTACACCTCAAAGAGATAACCGTTCCACCTGCAGGGCGTTATTCAACAGCAATACCGCTGTTACCACAAGAACATAAAGTAACCATGCCTATTCAGAGCTTTAGTAGTGAATCACATCGTAAGAAGTTTAAAGCACTCATTACAAAAACAGCTAATAAGCTAAATTAATACCAATTCGCTTAATTAAGTCAGCTATTTTGAAGATTGGTATAGTCATAATAAATAAAAAAGGAGCAACTAACTGTTGCTCCTTTTTTATGACCGCACGTTTTAATTTTCGAGCTTAATAACCTTCAGACAATAAAAAACCCGCAACAAGTACGGGTTTTTTTAAAGAGTTAAAGTGCTAATTACTTAGCTGCTTTTTTCTCTTTTTCTGCAGCGATTACTGTGTCAGCTACGTTTTGTGGACATGGTGCGTAGTGTGAGAACTCCATAGAGAACTGACCACGACCTGATGTCATTGTACGTAGTGAACCGATGTAACCGAACATTTCTGATAACGGTACGTCTGCTTTAATGCGAACGCCAGTTAAACCAGCTTCTTGGTCGCTTAACATACCACGACGACGGTTAAGGTCACCGATTACGTCACCTACGTGATCTTCTGGCGTGAACACGTCAACTTTCATGATTGGCTCAAGAAGTTGTGCACCCGCTTTAGGGATAGACTGACGGAAAGCGCCTTTAGCTGCGATTTCGAATGCGATTGCTGATGAATCCACGGCGTGGAAGCCACCGTCGAAAAGTTCAACTTCAACGTCAAGTACTGGGAAGCCAGCTAGAACACCTTCGTTCATCATTGACTTAAAGCCTTTCTCAACTGCAGGCCAGAATTCTTTAGGTACGTTACCACCAACAACTGAAGATGTGAACGTGAAACCAGAACCCACTTCGCCAGGCTTGATACGGTAATCGATTTTACCGAATTGACCAGAACCACCAGATTGTTTCTTATGCGTGTAGCTATCTTCGATTTCACGAGTGATAGTTTCACGGTAAGCAACCTGTGGTTGACCAACGATAAGGTCTACACCGTAAGTACGCTTAAGGATATCTACTTTGATATCTAAGTGAAGCTCACCCATACCTTTAAGGATAGTTTCACCTGAATCTTCATCAGTTTCAACTTGGAAAGATGGATCTTCTGCAACCATTTTACCGATAGCAACACCCATTTTCTCATTACCGCCTTTATCTTTAGGCTGTACAGCAATCGAGATTACTGGAGTTGGGAATACCATTGGCTCAAGTGTTACTGGGTGCTTAGGATCACAAAGAGTGTGACCAGTTTGCACGTTCTTCATACCAACGATAGCGATGATATCGCCCGCTTGCGCTGAAGTAAGCTCTTTACGCTCATCTGCTTGCATCTCAACCATACGGCCAACACGCTCAGTTTTACCAGTAAATGCATTAAGGATAGTGTCACCCTTGTTAAGCACACCAGAGTAGATACGTACGAATGTTAATGCACCGAAACGGTCATCCATGATCTTAAATGCTAACGCTTTGAAAGGTTCGTCAGCAGATACGATTGCATGCTCGCCGTTTTCGTTACCTTCTTCATCCATAAGAGGTTGAGGATCAACTTCTGTAGGAGCAGGTAGGTAATCTACTACTGCGTCAAGTACAAGTTGCATACCTTTGTTTTTGAATGCAGAACCACAGAATGTAGGGAAGAACGCAAGGTCACGAGTACCTTTACGGATACAACGCTTGATGTCTTCGATTGAAGGGATTTCACCTTCCATGTACGCTTCCATTAGGTCATCGTCTTGCTCTACAGCAGTTTCGATAAGCATTTCATGGTATTCATCAGTTTTCTCTACCATGTCTGCAGGAACGTCTTCAATAGTGTAGTTTTCTGGAAGACCTGTCTCATCCCAGATGTATGCTTTTTTGTTTAAAACATCAACAACACCACAGAACTCATCTTCGATACCGATTGGTAAAGTCATGATAAGTGGAGTAGCACCAAGTACTTTTTGTACTTGCGCTGTTACACGGAAAAAATCAGCACCCATACGGTCTAATTTGTTTACGAAGATGATACGTGCAACACCTGACTCATTCGCGTAGCGCCAGTTAGTTTCTGATTGTGGCTCAACACCACCAGAACCACAGAATACACCCACACCGCCATCTAATACTTTAAGTGAACGGTAAACTTCAACGGTGAAGTCAACGTGTCCAGGAGTATCGATAACGTTAAAACGGTGATCTTTCCAGAAACAGCTTACTGCCGCAGACTGGATAGTAATACCGCGCTCAGCTTCTTGATCCATGAAATCGGTAGTCGATTCACCATCATGAACCTCACCTGTTTTGTGGATAGTACCTGTAAGCTTTAGGATACGCTCAGTAGTTGTGGTTTTACCCGCATCAACGTGCGCGAAAATACCAATGTTTCTGTACTTCGATAAATCTGCCATTAATTTTACTCTTAATAAAGTCGATAAATTATTCGGCGGGAGTATAGCATTACTTAAAGCGAACATCACCATAGAAGTCGCTTAAAATGCAATCAATTTATAAAAAACTTGCTTTAAAGATATTTTGAGGTATGAGATGGGCTTAAAAGAGGCATATTATAAACTGTATTTTAACGACTTAAGTCTTTATCAGCGTCATTGTTGAACATCAAAAGCGCAACTGAGTAATGGCATGAAGCAAATACAATTATTTTGCCCCATGCAAATCGTTAGTAAAATCACTCAAAACTCATAGTTTTGACTTTGTCGCTAATAACTAAATTACCCGCAGTTTTGGCTTTGATTTCATCAATAGTCACACCGGGTGCACATTCTAATAAATGAAAAGCGCCATCTTTTATTTCTAATAGAGCCAAATCAGTAATTACTTTATTGATACAACCAACACCGGTTAACGGTAGGTTGCATTCATTCAGTAGCTTTGATTCACCGTGTTTATTAGCATGGGTCATAGTGCAAATAATGTTTTTTGCCCCCGCCACTAAATCCATCGCCCCGCCCATACCTTTGACCAATTTATTAGGGATCATCCAACTGGCAATGTTGCCGCTTTGGTCCACTTCAAACGCACCCAGCACGGTTAAATCAACATGCCCACCGCGGATCATGGCAAAGCTCTCAGCAGAGCTAAAAATAGCGGCACCCGTAGCTGCGGTTACTGTTTCTTTTCCTGCGTTGATCATATCGGCATCTACATTTTCAGCGGTAGGATAGGGCCCCATGCCCAGTAACCCATTTTCTGATTGCAGCATTACCTCAATGCCCTTAGGCACATAATTGGCCACCAATGTAGGTATCCCTATTCCTAAGTTAACGTAGTAGCCATCTTGTAATTCCATTGCCACGCGTTTTGCTATTTGCTCTCGTGTTAATGCCATTATGTGCTCCTTAGGACTTTGCCGCTCGAGTAGTGGTTTTTTCAATACGCTTTTCAAACTCACCTTTAATAACGCGATCGATATAAATACCTGGCGTATGAATTTGGCTTGGCTCAAGCTCTCCGGGCTCGACAATTTCTTCAACCTCTAATACGGTAATTTTACCAGCGGTGGCTGCCATAGGATTAAAGTTCATCGCTGTATGACGATAAATACAATTACCGTAGCGATCCGCTTTCCATGCTTTAACAATGGCAAAGTCACCGATTATACTGGGCTCTAATAAATATTCGCGCCCCTTGATTGAACGGGTTTCTTTACCTTCAGCCACAGGCGTACCGACACCCGTTGCGGTATAAAACGCTGGAATTCCGGCGCCGCCTGCGCGCATTTTTTCGGCTAGCGTCCCTTGTGGCGTTAGTTCAACATCTAACTCGCCACTAAGTAATTGTTGCTCGAAAAGTGCGTTTTCACCGACGTAAGAAGCGACCATTTTACTAATTTGTTTATCTTCAAGTAGTAATCCAAGCCCAAAACCATCAACACCACAATTATTAGATACTACGGTTAAATTACGTGTCCCTTGACGTTTAATTTGTGCAATCAAGCCTTCAGGAATACCACACAAACCAAAACCACCAGCAATCACGGTCATGCCATCTTCAAGCCCAGTCATAGCGTCACTGTAGCTTGTTACTACTTTATCAAAACCTGCCATTGGCTCCCCCTTATTGTGCAGTCCAACCGCCATCAATGGCGATTGCTTGAGCGGTAATGTTGCGTGCAGCATCTGCCATTAAAAAACTCACGGTATGCAAGATTTCGTCTAAGCCGATAAATGCCTTTTTCGGCATGGGTGCCAGCATAATGGTGTCAATTACTTGCTGCTCAGAAATACCATGCTCTTTGGCTTGTGCGGCAATTTGCTGCTCCACTAATGGCGTTTTTACATACGCTGGGCACACTGTATTAATAGTAATATTGGCATCACCTGTTTCTAATGCCATGGTTTTAGCAAAGCCAATTAAGCCATGCTTCGCGGCGATATAAGCAGATTTATACTTAGAGGCCACCATGGCGTGAATAGAACCTATATTAATGATGCGGCCAAAATCTTGCTCACGCATGCGTGGCAGTACCGCTTTACTCATCATTGCGGGACCTACCAACATCACTTGCTGTAAAAGCAGCCACTTATCTGCAGGAAAGTCTTCTAATTTAGCTACATGCTGTATTCCTGCATTATTAATTAATACATCCACAGGTTGCGTAAAAGTGCTAAAAAAATCTTCAATCGCTTGGCTATCTGCCACATTCAATGCATAGCCCCGAGCAGTACCGCCCTGATTAACTATTTTTTGTGCTGCCTGTTGAGCTACCTGTTCATTAAGGTCGGTCACAATAATGCTATGCCCAGCTCGGGCTAGCTGCTCAGCAATGTGTAGCCCTATACCACTAGCCGCGCCGGTGATTAATACGTTTTTACTCATACTGCTACTCCTCTAAAAATTCACTGATCAGCTGCGCTTTAGGCGAGATTGAAAAAATTCCATCGAGATGCCCCCAGCCGCCTTCAATTTCAGAAAGCTGAACCTCTTTCCCAAGCGACTTCATTGACTCATATACAGTGCGCATATTTTCAGGGCGTAGCAGTAAATCATTGGTTGCAGGCAATAACAGTGTTTTAGCGCTAATTTTTTTAAGTGCTGCGCTTAAGTTGCCTTCCATACCGGCAGTAAATAGTTGCGATGCCCGTACCAAATACAGCACATGATTTGCATCTTGGGTTTTTGCACGCGCCATTGCACGCTGTGCTAGTACTTGGTTTAACTTAGGCAAGGTACGAATGTCTTTTAACGCGCCTTCATCAAGTACGTTAAAGTCAGGGAAGCTAGCGTTATAAATAATTGGATGCATCGCATCTTGGGTAATATTTAGCATGGTTGCGGCAAGTCCATCTAATGGGCGCTCCTTGTCGTAGTAATTACCTTGCTGCCAGTTTTTATCTAAACGAATGGGTAGAGCCCATTTTTCAAGCGCAGCGACAGTCCATGCATCCATGGTTGCTGCACCAATAACATGGATTAGGCGTTCAACCTGATCTGGATAACGCGTTGCCCACTCTAACGCCTGAAAAGAGCCCATAGATGCGCCCATCACGGCATGTAATTTAGTAATACCCAAACTCTCTAATAAGCGTTTTTGTACGTTAACAAAATCACTAATAGTGACCACTGGAAAATCCAAGCCATAAGGCTTACCTGTCGCAGGGTTAATTGATGCAGGCCCCGTAGTGATTACGTGTGGGTCATGCCAATTAGCATTGACTAAGGTGTCAGAGCTGATCACAAAATACTTGTTAGTATCTATGGCTTTTCCTGGGCCAATTAACGCATCCCAGTAGCCTGCTACGGCGTCGTCGGCTGAATATTTACCTGCTGCATGAGAGGTTCCTGAAAAATAATGAGTGATCAAGATTACATTATCTTTGGCTTTGTTAAGCTCACCATAACTTTCCCAACCAATATCAACCTGTGGCAACGTTGTGCCAGAAACCGTTGTGAAGTTTTCTGTGCTGAAATGTTGCTTTTCTACTAGTAACGGCTCTGCTTTATCAGCGCCAGACACCGTACTACTAAATAAAAACAGCAACCCTATTATTAATATTGTTTTCATTGCAATTCCTTAAAAAGTGATGAATAAGCTCAGCGCAAGAGCCACCCCAACCAATGGGATAACCACCGTCAATGCGGCTAATGGCCAATAAGCGCGTTGATGTGTTTCTTTACAAATGGCACGTATAGTTGTGACCACGTAACCATTATGTGGCAGGCTGTCTAATGCACCAGAACTAATAGCAACCACTCTGTGTAATTGCTCTGGATTAACCCCCATATCCAAATATCCAGGAGCCACAAGCGGTAGTGCAATCGCTTGCCCGCCGGATGCTGAACCCGTTAATCCGGCTATTACGCTCACGGCAACAGCAGCCCCCACCAACTCATTACCTGGCATATGAGTCATAGCATCAACAGCAGCTATAAACGCCGGTGATACTTTAGCCACTGCGCCAAACCCTACTACAGCAGCAGTGTTACCTATAGCAACTAAGGCGCCAGTGGTCCCCATATTGATGGCATTTGCCATGTTATGAAAATACTTATAATTGATGACCACAATACTTAAAACACCACCAAGCAACGCCACAATTAGTGCGGTTTGTTGTAAAACATCATGCAACATAAATGATAAGAGTAGCACCACCAGCAAAGGAATTACGCCGGTGATTGGATGAGGGCGTTCACGCTCTAAAATAATTGGGTCGTCTTCTCTAGCATCAAAACGCTCACCTTTGGCAACCGCCTTTTTAATCATTTTATTTAGCCAAAAGTAACCGACTGTTGCCATAAAAATGGCCACTACTAAGCTTACTTCCCATGCCGCATAGGGTGAGGTACCTAAATGCTTTACGGGTATCCAATTTTGAATTTCAGGCGAGCCCGCAGAGGTCATAGTGAATGTCACTGAGCCAAACGCTAATGTTGCGGGTATAAAGCGCCGCGGCAAATCGGCATCTTTAAATAAACTGAGCGCCATCGGGTAAACCGAAAACGCCACAATAAATACACTGACTCCGCCATAAGTCAGCACGGCACAAGCAATCACCACCGCCAGCACCGCATGCTTCATACCTAACTTGCCAACAATGTAACTGGCTACACTATCTGCTGCACCAGTATCTTCCATAAACTTACCGAACAACGAGCCCAGTAAAAACATAAAAAACCATGCACTTAAAAATCCAGCAAAGCCATCCATGTACGCGTTAATAAAATTACTGTCGGCAGTCACCGGGAATATAGCCATCCCGCTTGTTAGTGCCACCAACAATGCACATATTGGCGCGGCAATAAATAAATTGACCCCGCGCAAAGTTAAAATTATTAGCAGTATTAAACCGCCTAACAGCCCTATCATGCTCAGCATAGACATTCCTATAATTATTGTTATTACCCAGATGAGGTGACATCGCAGTAACTGTTGTTAGTTTTATCGCTCAGCGCAAATAAAGACATAGCACTAAGGTACTATACGTTATAAAACTTACATAAAAATCATATAAGTCAAGGTGTTAAGCTTTTATAGCACTATGGTACTAATTCATTTTTTAACACTATCTTCTACATTAAGTGCAGGTGACATGAGCAAACAAATAATCAACTAATAACAACAGGAACACACCAATGATAAAGCTCAAACAAAATATCACACCCGTTACACTCGCTGTTTCACTCGCCTTATTAAGTGCAACAAGTGTGGCAGCTGAACAAGCGCCTAAAGTAAAAAAAGCAGAGTTAGAGCGAATAGAAGTAACCGCTCGCAAAACCGTTGAAAACTTACAAGAAGTTCCGGTTGCGGTGACCTCAATTGGCGCACAGGAATTAGCAGAAAACGGCATCAGCGTAATGACTGAAGTACAGCAGTTTTCACCCAACACTACGCTACAATCAAGCCGAGGCACTAACTCTACCATCACTGCGTTTATTCGCGGTGTAGGTCAGCAAGACCCGCTTTGGGGCTATGAACCTGGCGTAGGTATTTACATTGATGATGTATACATCGCCCGCCCGCAAGGTGCCGTGCTCGACTTACTTGATGTACAACAAATTGAGGTGTTACGTGGCCCACAAGGTACGCTATATGGCAAAAACACTATTGGTGGTGCAGTAAAGTATGTCACCAAAGAAATGAGCGGAGATGCAACGCTAAATATTCAAGGCACCGTAGGCAGCTACAGCCAAAAAGATTTAAAAGTCACTGGGCAGCTCCCGCTTATTGACGAAAAACTCTATGTTGGTTTTGGTTTTGCCACATTGAACCGTGATGGCTATGGTGAATTTTTAACGTCAGCGCTTGATAATCAAGACCGCGAAAACTATAACAAAGATGTTACCGCAGCACGGGTTACGTTAGAGTACACCCCTACGGATGACTTATTCTTTCGTTTCGCGTGGGATAAAACTGATGATGACTCCAACGCGAAAGGCGGGTATCGCTTACTTCCAAGCTTATTAACGAATGCGCCTGTACCCGATAGCGTGTATGACTCTTATACTAGTTTACCTACATGGAACAAAGTAGAGCTTGAAGGTATGAGCTTAACTGCTCGTTGGGATATGAGTGCAAACACGAGTATTAAATACGTTGCAGCAACAAGAGAGAGCTATTCACCAACTAACATCGACTTTGATAATACCTCTTTACCTATTTTTGATGTTCCAGCCATTTATGACGATGAACAAACCACGCATGAGTTGCAGCTAAATCACAATGGCGATAACTATAAAATGGTCTCAGGGCTTTATTACTATGATGGCGAATCGTGTGGCCAGTTTGAAGCAATATTAGGTGTGCTTGGTCAAAGTTTAGGTGCCCCAGGGCTTACGCGTGAAGTAAGCGGTTGCAGCAATTCCACCAGTAAAGCGGCTTATATACAAGGAAGCTACGACTTTGATGAAAAATGGTCAATGACACTTGGCGCTCGCTATACCAAAGACAGCAAAGAAGCGATTGTAAATAATGGTCTTATTTTTGACATTGTTTACCCTGAATCAGGTTGGATCCCGGGTTATGTTCGCCCAGAAGGACAACTCGTGCCTACGGTACTAGATGACAGCGAAGATTGGTCACGCTTTACGCCTCGTGCGGGTGTTGAATATCAATATAATAACGACATCATGTTTTTTGCTAGTTACTCGCAAGGGTTTAAGTCAGGGACATTTAATCCACGAGCTACAACAGCAGAACCTGCAGCAAGGCCCGAAGTGGTTGACTCTATTGAGTTAGGCATGAAAAGCGAATGGAATGATAATTTACGCGCAAATTTAACTGTATTCACACTTGATCATAAAGACCGTCAATACATATCGGTATTACCCGGTGACAGCGCCGCCGATTTAAACCAGCGCTTAGGTAATATTGGCGAGTCTAAGTCTGATGGCGTTGAATTAGAACTTAGCTATGTTGCAAACGATGCACTAACTATTGACGCGTCAATAGGTTACATCGACAGTAGTTTTGAAAATGTAATTGATACCAATCCTGATACCGGTGAAACATTTGATAAATCAGACCGTTTTAGTGTTTCAAACACCCCAGATCTAACTTTTAACTTGGGCGCTACCTATCGTTTATACACAGAAATGGGCGACTTCGTTATAAACGGTAATTATTATCACCGAGGTGATTACGCACTGTTCGAAGAAGATAGCCTCTTAACACAAGACGCCTACGGATTATTAAATATTGGTGTTACTTGGTATAGCGCAGATGGCCATTGGACTGCGGGTATTTATGGTAAAAACTTAACCGATGAAGAATACATGATTGGAGGTTACCAGTTTGTAGCACCCGACCCGTCAGATCCAACTGATACCAGCAAATACACACCGGGTCTTGGTGGCGATAATACCTTAATTGGTTATTACGGTGACCCCCGCACAATATCACTCACTGTGGGCTATCGTTTTTAAAATTTAATTTAAGCGTTAAGGTTTGTCTGTATATCCCCACAGACAAACCTTGTTTCACATCGCAAAATCACATATAACTTAATGCATTGGAGACTATTTGAAATGGCTTGTGCTGTGAATACCATAATTGCTGATGACCACCCTTTATTCAGAAGTGCGCTACGTCAAGCAGCAGCGACTTCAGTACCAGAACAATATATAAAAGAAACCAGCGATATCGATGGGTTATTTAGCTTATTAAAATCACACCCCGAGATAGAGCTGATATTTTTAGATTTAACAATTCCTGGCGCCAATGGTTTACAAGCGCTCTCGCAACTAAGAAATCAATACCCTGATATATTAATTATTATGGTATCGGCTAACGAAACCCCCACTATCATAAAACAAGCCATGAGCTTAGGTGCTGCAGGCTATATTCCAAAGTCATCATCCCTTGATGTGATCAGTGAAGCCATTGAACATGTACTCAATGGAGACTCTTGGTTGCCAACAGATATTGACTTAACTGATGTGGTTGTTAATGACGAACAGAGCAATTTTGCCCGCAACCTAGAAAAACTCACTCCACAGCAATACCGTGTACTCGCGATGATAGCCGACGGGCTCTTGAACAAACAAATTGCCTTTGAAATGTCGATTCAAGAAACCACCATAAAACAACATGTATCGGCCATTTTGCGAAAGCTGAATGTGTATAACCGTACCCAAGCAGGCATTTTGTTTAATCAGCTATCTCAAGTTGGTAAGTTAGAGGCGAGCTAATATAAATTAATACACTTTAAGTATTTCTTTATAATCTTTTTTAAGGCTGTCTAGCTGAAATTATTAATACATACATTAGCACTGGCAACTAGCTGGCTCATATGCGGACTGTACTGCCCACCAAACGCGCCAACCAAAAAGTTAACAAATGATGTAAAATTGCAAAAAACAAACCAAATTTAAAAAATTTCATGTTGATATTTTTATGCAATAAAAAACTAAAAAACACCGAAAAAACCTTTTTAATGAATAACCTCCCTAGATTAATGAATATTGATTTTAAAGCCGCACTCACCGCACTTGATTACACTTCATTAACATGCTTTCTTGGTATAAAACAATAATCAAACAAACATTCACAGGGTCAAAATGAAAAAGTTTAAAAGAAAAATTCTTGCTTGCGCAATTACAACTCAATTAATCACCTCTTATCATGCCTCAGCAGAAGAAAAGCCTAAAGTTGATAAAGAAATTGAACAGATTGAGGTTACTGCTACACGTCGCTCAGGTTCAATTCAAGAGGCTCCTTTAAATATTACAGCGCTTAATAGTGATGTCATAAAGGATCAAAACATTGGTGATTTAGAAGATGTAGCTCGTTGGGTCCCAGGCCTAACAGTTTCAGATCAAGGTGGTCGTGAAGGCTCTCCAATTATTGTTCGAGGTTTAAATACTAACTCGTCAGATCGCGGCTCTGATGGGGGCACTGTAGCTACTTATGTTGGTGAAATACCGCTTAATATTAATCTTCGCTTGACTGATATTGATCGAGTCGAAGTATTAATTGGCCCGCAAGGTACCTTATATGGTGCTGGTACTTTAGGTGGTGCTATACGCTATTTATTAAAGCAACCACAATTAGACATTACTGAAGGTAGCGTGAGTGGCGATTTATTCGCAATTAATGAAAGCGATGATACTGGGGGTGAGTTTGGTCTGGTATTTAATACCCCGCTTATCGATGACGTATTAGCCGTTCGTGCCAGCGTTAATCATTATGACAGACCTGGTTATATTGATTATAAATACGTAGTACGAAACCCAGGGGTCTCAAACCCTAATCCAGATTTTACAAACCAAGATGATATTGATGAAAACTTACAACGCGTTAATGACGTTAACGATGAGCAAATCACTACGGGACGCTTTTCTGTTCGTTGGCAGCCAAACTCATCAATTGATGCAACACTCAATTACTTTTATCAAAAACAAGAAAATGGCGGCAACTCAACGTCACAATATGGCGCATTAGCAAATAGCAGCGCACTTCAAGGTACTGTAGGTAAATATGAAAACGCAGCTCGCGTGCTTGAACCGGGCGAGCAAGAAAACGATTTACTTAGCTTAGAAATCAAAGCTGATTTAGGCTTTGCTGAACTTGTATCAGCCTCTGGTTGGTCAAGCTATGAGCAGTCTGGGCAGCGAGATCAAACCGACTTACTTTATGATATTTGGACTGGTTACGCTGATTTTCCTGCATTTGTTGGTCAAACTTTAGATACTTCAGATCAAGATAACTTCACTCAAGAATTGCGTTTAGTATCGGCTTCAGAGGGCCCATTAAGTTGGATTGTAGGCGGCTACTATAATAAGCAAGAAAACTTATCAGATGACCGCGAATATACCCCAGGCTTAACTGACTTTTGGGGCGGTGGTATTGCGAACGTACAAAAAGATCTAGAATATATCGCCCTTAGTAATTCAGAAATAACAGAAAAAGCATTATTTGGTGAGGCTGGCTATAGCTTTACTGATCAGTTTGATATCACTTTGGGCGCGCGTTTATATGAATATGATATCTCCACCAATGCAGGGTCAGCTACACCACTTTATTCTGGCAATTTCTCGTCTCTTGACCAAATTGAGATGGAAAATGTTAGCGCCAATGATAACGGTAATCTATTTAAGTTTAATGCAAACTATACGTTTGATTCTGGTGTACTCGCTTACTTTACTGTCAGTGAAGGGTTTCGAATTGGTGGCGGTAATGGTATTGCGCCGTGTCCAGATGTGTTACCAGAACAGCAAATTGTTTGTGCTCTTCCAAGTGAAGAAGACTATAAGGCTGATACCACGGTAAACTATGAACTTGGCTTTAAATCAACCTGGCTCAGAAATCGATTGCACTTTAATGCTGCACTCTTTAATGTTGACTGGAATGACGCCCAAGTCGGTAGCTCTACTGTTAATGGCCAAGAGCTTATTACATCAAATGCAGGCTCAGCAAACTCAAAAGGCGTAGAAATTTCATCTCGTGCAATCATTGGCGATCACTGGACAGCTTACGCGACTTACGCTTATGCAAAAGCAGAACTAACTGAAGATGCACCAGATTTATTTGGTATTGGCATTGGCGCTATGAATGGGGATCGATTACCCGGCGCCCCTGAGCATCAGTTTTCATTCGGCCTTCGTTATGAGCAAGATGTGCTCGACGATAAACTACTGAGCGTTAACTACGGTATGACTGCACAAAGCGATATGATTACCAAAGTGGGCTTAAGAGACGATGGTGAGACATTAGCTGGCTATTCATTAAGCAACTTATCAGCTAAGTTAACAGGTGATATGTGGTCAGCTACATTATATATCGACAACCTGTTCGATAAGTATGCTTTTACTTCGGTACGCCGTGATAAGTCATGGGCTGGTATGTCGACCTCTGGCGCTAATAAAGCGTTACCTGAATTACAACGCGTATACGCTCACTATACAACAACGCCTCGCACTATTGGTATGAAGTTTACTTATAACTTTGAACTATAAAACTGAGCGATAGTTAAAAGCCTTGTTGATAATCAGCAAGGCTTTATTATTACCTCTCGTTAAGGTTATTTATGCTAACAGCACATCAACATCAGTTAAAAACACAGGTATTTACAGCAATAAACAATAACCAGTTATCCGCCGCTCACCAACTGCTAGTTAAGCAATTACAGTACGATGCGACAGACCATTTTTGCTATTACCTACTAGCCGAAGTGAATATTGCTGCAGGCGACAACTACAAAGCCATACAACTGATAGAAAAAGCCTTAACAATCAATAACCATCCTTTATATGTGCTGCATTTATCTAAGCTAATGATACTAAAGGGTGACGTAACAATGGCGACCAGTTACTATCAGGAAGCTATCAAGTATCAAGGTTATGGGCCTCTAGAGTGGGATACCTTAGCTAATATAGCGACTCGACTTGGTGACTATAAACATGCTTTAGCATGGCAAAAAATAGCTTATGAAGCCGCACCTATACACCCCAAAATTAATTACAACTTAGCCATTGCCTATAAAATAAATGGCCAATTAGATCACGCAAAAACGCTATTATTAGCGCTTATAAAACGCGAGCCAAGTTACTTACAAGCACATTACTCTCTTGCAGAACTAAATACCTCAACTGAAGCAAAAACACACATTACCGAGCTAAAAAAACGACTTAGTAGTAGCTTAACTGCAACAGAACAGCAAATGATTTATCACAGTTTGGCACTAAATCACGAACATATTGGTGATTATGAACAAGCTTTTAGTTACTTTCGTGATAGTAAATTGGCTATAAAACATCAGATAAACTATGAAGCCAGCAAACACCAAATATTTTGCCAACAATTAATAGCATTAAGTGAAAAGATTCAATTAACAGCAAAAAACGCTGACTTCTCACCCATATTTGTCATGGGTATGCCTCGCTCTGGTACCACATTAGTAGAAAAAATTATTAATCAAAGTACCGAGGTGACCGGCCTTGGGGAGCTAAATGACATTGCACAGTTACTACAAAGCACTGCGGCGTCAAAACATGTTTTAGATATCCGTATGATTGAGCAGGCATTTCAAAAGCTTAAGCTTGATAACCCCTTAAATGGCTACCAATCGCGCTGCGAAAGCATGATGACTTCACCTAGAAGCTGTGACAAGCAACCCTTTAATTTTTACTTTATTGATTTTATTTTAGCTGCGTTTCCAGAGGCAAAAATAGTCTGTATGCTGCGCGATCCTGTGGATAGCTGTATTGCAAATTACAGGCAGCTATATAGCCCGCACAGTGCATTTCATCATTACAGCTATGACTTACAAGATATTGCTCATTTTTATCAAGATTATAAGTTACTTATCAACCACTTTCAGAAAAAGTATCCTAATAATGTAATGATTCAACACTATGAAGAGCTAGTAACAGATGCCACCTTGCAAACTCAAACATTATTTAATTTTTGTAATTTACAATGGCAGCCCAGCTGCTTAGCGTTTTATAAAAGCAACAGCGCCTCGGCTACTGCTAGCAAAGTGCAAATTCGCCAACCACTCAATAGTAAGAGTATTGGCTACTGGCAACATTATCAGCAAACCTGTGATATGTTATCGAGTAAGTTTAATTAATCGATAATAATTAGCAAGTCATGCCTTTCACCCGCAATTAGTGATTCAAACATAGCTAAAAATCATGAAAAACAAGGCTCTGGTGTGTTATTAACCCACTTGCCTTAAAGTAAAGTCAGTCGTTTTATCATTCTTTTTAATGCCGGTGCTTTAAGTGGTTTGTACAATAAAGGATAACCTGCATCGAGTACGCGCTCGCGTATTTGCTCATCGTGGTTTGCAGTATTAACAATGGCAGGCAACGTCATTAATCCTGCTTGTTCAATCACCTCAAGCCCCGTTACACCATCATCCAATTGATAATCAACAATAAGTAGTTGTGGTAGTGTATTTTCTGCTTTGAGTTGCTCAAGTTCAATTAAGTTAGTGGCGGTGGCAATTTCACAGCCCCAGTTTTCTAGCAACTGTTTTAGCGCTTCAAGTACATTACGATCGTTATCCACAAGCCAAATACATAAACGACCCAATTCAGTTTCTGAATTGGCAGGTACATGCGCAGTGGCTGGTGTTTTTAAACTAGGTTTGCATGGCATGGTTAAAGTAAATTGAGTGCCTTTATTAAGCTGAGAGCCCATTACCAAAGGAATATTTAATAAATCACAAATACGTTTGGTGATAGAAAGCCCCAATCCTAATCCCTCGGCGTTAGGTTTATCGCCCAGCTGCTTAAATTCTTGATAAATACTCTGCTGATCACTGGTAGCAATGCCTATGCCTGTATCTTCAATCACAAACGATACATGATGTTCATCAAGTAAAACTTTTAAACGTACTTCACCATACTCTGTGTAGCGTATAGCATTACTAAGTAAGTTTCTTAGTACACGCTTAAGTAATGCTTTGTCGGTATAAATTCGCGCATCGCACGACTCAACGATAAAACTGAGGCCTTTTTCTTGAGCTAGTGCTAAATAATCATTACGCAGTGGCTCTATTAAACTACTCACATTAAATTCCGTTAACTGTACTTTAAACGAACCTGAATCGAGTTTAGTTAACTCTAAAATACTCGAAAGTAGCTCTTCTGCACTTGCTAAGGAATTTTTAATATTCATAGCTAGATCTTTAAGCTCAGTATCTTGGGCTTTTTCGTTCATTAGCGAACAAAATAAACTTGCGGCATTAAATGGCTGCAATAAATCGTGACTCGCCGCGGCAAAAAAACGCGTTTTACTTACTGTTGCCTGCTCTGCTACTTGCTTAGCTTTAGAAAGCGCTTGGTTAGCCTGTGTTAATGCTGCAGTGCGCGTAGCCACTTTTTCTTCAAGACTAACATTCGCTTCGGTGAGTGCTTTTTGTTGTTTTACAAACTCACTTATGTCGGTGTAGGTCGTTACAAACCCGCCACCAGGCAAGGGATTTCCTTGCATTTCAAATACTCTGCCATCACTATGTGCGCGTTGATATTTATACGCACTGCCTTGTTTTAAATAAGCTAAACGCTTATCGACTTCTGTATTAATATCCTCACCACGAAATAAGCCTCGCTCAGCGTTAAAGCGAATAATATCGGCAACGGGTCGACCTATATACAAAGCACTATCGGGGTAATTAAACATGTGCTTATAGCCTTGATTCCATGCCACCAAACGCAACTCACTATCAACTACGCTAATCCCTTGTTGAATGTTTTCAATGGTAGATTGCAGTAAATCACGATTAAATTTAAGCACTTGGCTAGCTTCATCGACAAACTCAGCAACTTGCTCTAAAGGCTGGCGCTGCTCATTTTTCGCTACATCTAAAATTAGCCGTGCTGATGCACCACCAATAACCGCTGACATTTCACGCTCAACTAATAACTCAAGCTCAACATTAGCAATCCGTTTCCATTGGCTTTTGTCATGCGGAAAATACTGCTGCACTAAAGAATGGCTCGCGTCTTTTTCAGCAAAACGCTGTAATAATGCCCCTAAATCTTCATAATTGAGTGGCTGTAATGTGGTGTTTAATCGCGAGTCGTTTAATTGAGATATGAACTTATTGCTTTGCAGGCGCTCAGCAAGCGTTGCACGACTAAATAGTGGTACAAGCAAATACACTAACGTATTAACCCCTAACGACAACAGTAATGATTGGCTAATACTTTCTAAATTCAATGAAAGTAAATTAGTGGGCGCTAACCAAGCAACTTGCCATGGCCCTTCTATTAACCAACTACTTTGGCTGCCAAAACCACTGGCTAAATTAGGTAGCAGTAAAGTGTAACCCCAAATTACAAAGCCACTTAAAATACCGAGCTGTGCACCACGACACGATGCGTGGCGCCACCATAAACCAATAATCATCGCAGGAGCAAATTGTGCAACCAAGGTAAACGACATAAGCCCAACGGTTGCAAGAGTGGTGGTTTCTGCCAGCACTCTATGAGTGAAATAGCTGAGTAATAAAATAAGTACAATTACAATTTTACGCGCATGCAATAAGTTGTTTTTATCCAATCCTCGGCTGCTTGACGTTAACTGTGAGCGACGCAAAATAAACTGATTAATAAAATCATTAGTGATCATCACCGACAGCACAATTGCCGACACAATCACCATACTTGTGGCCGCTGAAAAGCCACCTAAAAAGGCCAGTAAGGTTACCCCGCTATTATCTGTCGCCATTGGCAGCGCTAATACGAAGGTATCTTGACCAACGCTACTATCACTAAAATAAACCAGCCCAGCGTAAGCTATAGGTAAAATAAATAAGTTGATCAGTAATAAATACAACGGAAATAACCAGCGAGCAGTTGCCAGCTCATTATTGTTATTGTTTTCAATAAAGCTCATATGAAACTGACGCGGCAAACATAACGTTGCTAGTATCCCCAACAAGGTATGTGCAACATAGACATAAACGGGGCTTTGAGTCGCGGCAACGTGTGTTGGTATGTTTAGCGCTTGCGCCTGTTCATACAGAGCTATAGGGCTATCAAATATAGAAAAACACACATACAAGCCCACCGCAATAAAGGCAAGTAACTTAACAATTGATTCAAAGGCGATACTGGCAATTAACCCGGGGTTATGCTCACTGGGCTTAAGCCTGCGAGCGCCAAATAAAATAGCAAATAAAGCCAGCAATAACGTAATATAAAACGTACTGTCTGCCCATACTTGGTTACTTTGAGTGGGGGCTCGGTCGGTGAGTAAATTAATACTTTGTGCGGTCGCACTAAGTTGTAAAGAAATATACGGTACAATTGCTATCACTGAAATAAGTGAGATAAGCCCTGACAAACTCGACGACTGCCCATAGCGAGTAGCAATAAAGTCAGCCATAGAGGTAAGCTTTTGCTGTCGACAAATATGCGCAATACGACAATACAGCTGCCAGCCAAAAATAAATAATATAATCGTGCCCGCATAGGTAGGTGCCAACCACCAGCCATTACTAGCCGCTTGTGCTGTGGTGCCGTAAAAAGCCCATGAGGTACAATAAACACCCAATGACAGCCCGTAGGTTAAACCTTTGAAAGGAAGTACCTTACGCCTATCCGCCCAGCCCGCAACTGCAAATAATATCCCTAGATACACCACAGCAATAAGGCTAATAAACCAAATTGAAAACATATTTTTGTTCTTGTTATTATTTTTATAATACTTAACTTAGCATAAGGGGATGTGTAGCAAAAAGCAGCCCTTACTTTAGTGCTATAAATGAACAAAAAGGTAAAATAAGAATTATTTGCATTTAGGTATTGACAGTTATTTAAATCTAATTGATAATCACTATCAACAAGACGAAGCATACTTCTTGTGACGGAAAAGTTCATTTGTTTCTCGACCCTGAAACAACGTGTGGCGCACGTTAACAGCTATGGAAACCTGTTATAAACCACAACGCCCCTTGCTGTTTATGACCTGTTTCCGCCCTACTCATTTACTTGCTACATTGCTCATATCGGTGACGGTAGATATGAAACTAAAAAAGCCCTTACGGGCTTTTTTTATGTCTGTAATTTAGTGCGTAAGGCCTTAACCTGCGCTTTTATAAATTAACGACGGTTTTTTCGTGCACGTGCTCGGCGTTGTTTTTTCTCTTCTTCTTTGGCTTGCTTTTTCGCCTCTGCTGCCGCGCGCAATTCAGCCACCATTATTTCTTCTTCTTCACGCATGGCAGGTGTTTCCATGGTAATACGACCAATAATGCCATCTCGTAATTCATTAATTAGAATTTCCGACATTTTATACGTATCGATTTGGTTACCACCGCGAATACAGCCGCGCTTTTTACCCGCCATTTCAACAAACTCCCAATCGCTTTCTGGCAGTTCATCTAATTTATAGCGCGCTTTTAAAAGCTCAGGATAAGCATGCAATAAATACTCAGCGGTGTAACTTGCCACTTCTTCGTACTCAATAGCGGTATCACGTATCGCACCGGTTGCGCCTAAACGATAACCTGAGTTTTCGTTCTCTACTTTTGGCCACAGCATCCCTGGCGTATCGTAAAGCATAATGCCATCATCAAGTTTAATACGTTGCTGCGCCTTAGTAACTGCGGGCTCGTTACCCGTTTTAGCCACTATACGCCCAGCAAGCACATTAATGAGTGTTGATTTACCTACGTTAGGAATACCCATGATCATGGCTTTAATTTGCTTATCGGCACCGACTTTATGCGGCACTAACTTTTTACACAGCTCATTAATTCGATGCACTTCTGCGGCTTTATCGTTACCAAACGCAATGGCTTTTACGCCATTTTCTTGCTCAAAATAGTCTTTCCAGGTTTGCGTCATTTTAGGATCAGCTAAATCGGCTTTATTGAGAATTTTGATGACCGGCTTACCTTCTCGTAAGGTAGCCACCATCGGGTTTTCGCTACTGTAAGGAATGCGCGCATCTAGCACTTCAATGATCACATCCATTTGTGGCATTATTTCTTTAATTTCATTTCGGGCTTTATTCATGTGCCCAGGGAACCACTGGATAGCCATTTTTAACTCCTAACATATAATTTGTAGCTATTTTAACTGGCAATTCATTTAATTGCGCTATACTGACGCAAATTTTTTCATATAAGACACTATGGCTCTCAAATCTACCATCATGAAGGCGCAGTTATCGCTTAGCGATATGGACCGTCACGTATACCAAGACTTTAACCTGACCTTGGCACAACACCCATCAGAAACAGGTCAGCGGTTGATGATCCGCTTACTCGCTTTTGCACTTAATAGCTGTGATGGTTTAGAGTTTACCAAAGGGTTAAGCGCTGATGATGAGCCGGAGCTTTGGCATGTCAATTACAGTGAAGAAATAGAGCTGTGGATTGAGCTGGGGTTACCAGATGAAAAGCGCCTTAAAAAAGCCTGTAATAAAGCTAAAAAAGTAATTTTATATACCTATGGCGAGAATAACCAAGCTATTTGGTGGCAAAAGCATCAGCCTAAATTGTATGAGTTTAAAAACTTAAGCATTTTTAGTCTTGATTATGCTGCTACTCAGCTATTAGCTGCGTTGATTGATCGTAATATTAAATTGGCAATTACCATTCAAGATGGTGAAGTTTGGGTTAATACCGACACCACTAACATTGAGATAAAACCTCAGCAATTAATGTAATTGCGGTAGTTATACTAGGGTTTGTTGACCTTTGCGGATTACAATTTGTTCAAACTAGGAGCGGTTTAATCGCGGCGCGAGGTTTGTAACCTAGTGGGCTAAGTAAAAACCGAGTAACAAAGAGTAAATCGCTCCTAGGCAGAACCCGAAGGGCAACGGATGTTTGGCATTGATGCTGCGTTATCGCCTATTTATGGGGAATAACCACACCACATAGGCTCTGCCTTGCCTAAATACCAAACACACTGCTGCAAATTCAACCTTGAAAGGTCAACAGACCCTGATTACATTAAATTAGTTATCTATTATAGCGACAAATAAATAAGTCGGTAACAAGGCGAAAATTGTGACATATAGTTGTTCTATATAAATAATTTTTAACGTAGGTAGCGGATTATTTAATACGCTAGAATGATCATGTTTTTAATAAAATTGGTATTAGGGGGCGTATGAAAGTTAAACACGTTATTGTTTTACATGGCTTATATATGTCTGGCTTGGTGATGCGCCCGTTGTGCTCACGCTTGGAGGAGTCGGGGGTGAAAGTTTTAAACCTAACCTACAATACGCGTGACCCTAATCGGGATGCTATTTTTTCGCAAATAGATGAATTTATTGGCAACGAGCCTTCTGCTTTAGTGTGTCACTCTATGGGGGGCTTAGTTGCTCGCGCCTATTTAGAGGCAAACTCAGCGCCAAGTCATCATGTTGAAAAGGTAATCACCTTAGGAACGCCACATACTGGCAGCCATATTGCTGAAAAAATGCAGCAAAAAGGGTTCGAGCTATTATTAAAAAATAGCGTTGAGTTTTTACTCTCTAAGAATGGTGATTGGCCTTTTAAAGCCAAGCTATATAGCATTGCCGGCGACTTACCGATTGGCTTAATGCCACTCATTGTAAAAGGCAGCCGCTCTGATGGCACCGTATTACTAGATGAAACCAAGCTAAAGGGTATGGCCGAACATAAGGTATTTCACTTAAGCCATACCAGTATGATTTACTCACGCCAAGTCGTTAATTATATTCTTGAGCGCTTGAATGAGGACATTTAGTCCTCGGCTGCAGCCGCCACTTTGTAGCTGATCAAAAATATAATACCTAGCACTAAGGGCATTGGTGCAGCAATATAGCCAAAGGCATCAGAGTTTGCAAAACTTGCACCCGCTAAGTGCGCAACTAACCCTAATACAAACCCTAGCAAAGCAATACCAATAACGATGAGTTCAGCTTTATTTTCTTTACGTGTTTTAGCTTCCATAATTTCTCTCCGCATCTAATCAAGTAGCCCCTTAACTCAATAAAGTGATCCCTATCAAGTTGGGTTATAGTGATTATGCGCTTTACTTATGAGCGTTTTTTGACCTACATCAATAAATAAAATAAGTGTGCGCTGCGCCTGTCAAAAGCTTGTTTTAGATCATATTTTGTACTCACAAAATAAACAATTTCGCTGCTCAAGGTAGTATTTTTATAAACACAACCCATATCTATTGAACAGCGTTAGCTAACTTATTTAAAAAGTCGAGCTACGGTGATAGCTTTTAGCTATGACACCAATATGTATAAACGATTTTATTAATACACCATCTTAGGTAATACTGACTGTATTGAGCAAGGTGTAAACAAATTCATAAAACGGTTCTTTAAGGAGCAATGTATGTCGCAAGTAAATGCAATTGGTTTAAACAGTACAAAAAGTGAAGATATTATTAAGTCACTGAATACGCTTTTAAGCAGCTATCAAATTCAATATATGAATGCGCGTGGTTTTCACTGGAATATTAAAGGCCGAAACTTTTTTGAATTACATTTAAAGTTTGAAGAAATTTATAACTTACTACTGTTAAAAGTAGATGAAATCGCAGAACGTATTTTAACGCTTGATGGTGCACCGCTACATGCATTTTCAGATTACTTAGAAGTAAGTGAAATTAAAGAAGCAAAAGGGATCAGCGATGGCGTAACCGCAGTAGAGAACTTACTTGCCGGATACAGCAGCTTAATTAAAATGCAGCGCGATATTCTTGCACAAGCCGCTGAAGCTGATGATGAAGGTACCGCGTCATTAATGAGTGACTACATTAAAGAGCAAGAAAAACTAGTGTGGATGTTAAAAGCCTACCTAGATTAAGTTATTTTAAAAAATAGAAAGCCTCAGTTATTACTGAGGCTTTTTTGTAAAAATCATTTACGGGCTATGACAAAGCGATAAAAAAGGCCATTTCTAGCGCTTTTTCCTCTAAGCTCTTAAAGCGACCCGATGCCCCACCATGTCCTGCATCCATGTCGGTTTTAAACACTAAAATATTATCATCGGTTTTATATTCACGCATTTTAGCCACCCATTTCATTGGTTCCCAATACTGTACTTGTGAGTCGTGCAAACCGGTTGTCACCAGTATATTGGGGTAGTGTTGCGCACTAATATTGTCGTACGGTGAATACGCTTCAATAATGTCGTAAAAATGGGGGTCATTTGGGTTACCCCATTCATCATACTCATTTGTTGTAAGCGGAATGCTTTCATCTAACATTGTGGTGAGTACATCTAAAAATGGCACATGGCAGCCCACTCCACAGTAAAGCTCAGGCGCTTGATTTACCACAGCTCCCATTAATAACCCCCCAGCACTGCCACCAGAGGCAAACACTTTACTTTTGTTGCCATATCCTTGCTCAGTGAGCGCTTTGGTTACATCTATAAAGTCATTAAAGCTATTTTGTTTATGCTGTTTTTTACCATGTTCGTACCATGAACGTCCTAGCATTTCGCTTCCACGCACATGCGCAATCGCATACACAAAGCCACGGTCTAGTAAACTCAGTGATGTACTCGAAAAACTAGGATCTATGGTGATCCCATACGCGCCATAACCATATTGAAACAACGGATTTGAGCCATCTTTGTTAAAGCTATCTTTACGATATACCAACGACACGGGTACTTTTACTCCATCTCGAGCGCTTACCATAAGCCGCTCTGACTGGTAGTCTTCTGCGTTAAAATCACCGAGTACTTTTTGTTGTTTAAGTAAGGTTTTTTCGCCTGTGGTTAAATCAACATTATAGAGCGAACCTGGCGTTGTTAAGCTTGAATAGTAAATGCGTGCATGGGTTACACTTGGCTCTGGGTTCATCGCAATAGCGGCGTAATAACAAGGATCATCAAACTCAAGGTTCATTCGCTCGCCGTTTTTATTAACCACAACAAAGCGTGCTTGGCCTTGTTCGCGCTCGCTAAGCACTAAAAAGTCGTTAAATAGTTCAACGCCTTCTAATAATACAGTTTCACGATGAGGGGTATGTGTTTGCCACTGGTTTTTATCAGCAATGGTGTCGCTTGTTGCGGTCATTAATCTAAAGTTTTTGGCCTGCCAGTTAGTTACTATATAAAAAATATCACCAAGCTTATCGATATCAAATTCATGCCCCTCTTCGCGCGGCATTAAAGCGGTAAACTCACCTTGCGGTTGATTGGCATCAAGCACCCACATGTCGTTAGTTTCTGTGCTCGCCAAATCAATAATAATTAAGCTTTCATCACGGCTTTTACCTAAGCCCATAAAAAAGCTGCTGTCTTGCTCTTCGTATACCAGTACATCTTGGTGTTGCTCAGTCCCTAGTTCATGTCTAAAAACTTGATAACCCAATAAGGTTTTTAAATCCTTTTTTACATAAAATACGGTTTTATTGTCGTTCGCCCAAACCACTTGCCCCTCGGTAATCTCAAGTACATCGTCGAGCATTTTATTGCTGCTTAAATCTTTAAACCGTACTGTGTATATACGTCTGCCGTCGGTATCTTCAGAGTAAGCCATTAATTGCTCGTTGGGGCTCAGTGCCACTTCCCCTAACTCATAAAATTCATAGCCATTGGCAAGTTCATTAACATCAAGTAGTAGTTCTTTATCAACCATTGCCATACTGCGGCTGCGATAATGACGCGCATATTCATCATCTCCGCGAACCTCTGAGTGATACCAATACTGGCCGTCTTTTACCGGTACAGTGTTATCGTCTTTTACAATACGACCTTTAAGCTCGTCAAATAATGTATTTTGTAGTGGCTTAATGGCAGCTAATTGTGCATCACAATAGGTATTTTCTTGCGCTAAATGTGCGAGTATATCGGCATTTTTTCGCTCATCATCGCGCATCCAATAATAATCATCACTGCGTGTTTTAGCATGAGTAGTCAGCGCATGAGCTTGCTTTTTAGCAACAGGGAAATTAGGTAATAAGCTTAAAGAATAATCAGAAGAAGACACAAAAAAACCGCTTAAAAAATAACAATGGCGGTCAGTTTATCATAAAAATAAAAAAGCCCACTCATAGTTGAGTGGGCTAAAGCGGTATAAATTCGATAACTAAAAACTACGAGAATTTTTATTGTTGTCGTTATACCTAAGGGAAGTTGATTTACTGTATTTGCTGCCAAGCCATCGCCCAGCTTTCACCAACGCCTGGCTCAAACATAGCGCTATTCTCATTCACACGGCAAAACTCACTAAATGGCCATGCCTTACACTGGTATATATGCCCTGTTTTTGGCTGTAATACTTTGGTGCCCGCACTGTACATATCGCCATTTTGAGGATAAACCGCGTCGTATCCAAGGCTATTGACTGTGATTAATTTTTTATTTTTTTCAGCGCGATTAAAGTGAACCACCGCGCTACAAATACCACTACTTTCAAGTGCAAATATTTTGTTATGTCGGTACGCAACCACCAATCCTTGCTCTGTCATTCTACCAGCGCACACAAGCGGAATATGCATATTAATATGCTCAACCACCAGCAAACTCCAAGCATGCGGTTCGCCCTGCTCTGGAGAGAGTATTTCATAATCAAACGCTAGCTGAGTTAATTCGCCATGCTCATCGTAAAAGCTCACACTAACCGTATCACCAACAAAGAGCTGGCTATACTGATCGAGCCCAAGACAGCCAATAGTTAACCATTCTCCACATGTTAATGATGAATGTATAAACACTGCAACACCTTAAAGAGTCAAACGTCGCCCATATCATATGGCTTTCAACAGGCAAACTAGCTCATGAGCTAATATGCGTTAACTAAAGTATTAGGTTAAAAACCATTGTGTAATACCAATACCGACTGATTGTAATTCGCAATGTTGCAATAATCAAACAAAAGAATGTAACCAGAGTTTAAAAACAATACTAAAGTTTGCACTAATGAGCATAAAACAAAAAAGCCAACCGCTTTATAAACGGTTGGCTTTTTTCAGCTACATGATCTGGGTGATGTTAACTTACGCTCGCTTTTTTACTTGCGAACGGGCGCTTAAATAGCGCGCCTATGTCGGTTAAAATAATATACAAACACGGCACCAAAATAAGGGTGATCAGTGTTGCAAACATAACCGCAAAGCCCAGAGCTACCGCCATAGGTATTACAAATTTGGCTTGTAAACTGGTTTCAAACATAATCGGCAATACCCCTGCAAAGGTCGTAATTGAGGTAAGTAATATGGGCCTAAAGCGTGCACAGCCTGCTTCAATAACCGCATCTTTTATACTGATACCAGCACGACGCGCCTGATTAATAAAATCAGTCATCACTAAGGAGTCGTTAATAACCACCCCTGCAGCAGCAATTAAACCAAAGCCCGACATTAAGCTAATATCTAAACCAAACCAAAAATGACCCCATATTGCCCCCGTTAAACTAAATGGAATAACCGACATTACAATGAGAGGTTGTGAGTAACTTTTTAACGGTACGGCAAGTAGTATATAAACTAAAATCATACCACCAGCAAAAAATAGCAGTTGCTCATTAGCTTGCGCCTGTTGTTCTTCAATTGCGCCACCTAGTTCTGACTTAACACTTGGGTATTCGTCCAACAGTTGTGGTAGTAAATTTTCTTTTACTTGCTTAACCACTTCGCCTGGCTCAATCACTTCCTCATCAATGTTGCCATACACATAAACAGTGCGATAACCGCCTTCACGACGAATATAACTAATACCAGGGGTTTCAGTTAGCTCAACCACATCTCCTAGCAATACTTCTTTGCCTTGGGGCGTAGTGATAACCGCGTGTTTAAGCGATGAAAACGCTTCGCGAGTAAGCTTAGGGTAACGTACCATCACCCGTACTTCTTCACCGCGACGAATAACACGTTGCGCCTCGCCACCATAAAAACTGGCACCGACTTGATTTGCAATTGAGGCCAAATCTAACCCTAAGTCAAAGGCGACTGGTTTTAAGCTCATTTGTACTTCTTTGCTAGCAGGGTCAATGGTAGAGCTTATATCAAATAAGCCTTCTTGCTGCTGCAATAATCCAATAAAGCGACGCCCTGCTTCATTCAATGTATCGATATCAGAGCCATACAGTAAGTAACCAAACTCACCGTTACCGCCGCCACCTCCACCGCCAACATCATCCTGAATAGTTAACGATTTAACGCCCGCAATATTAGGCATCGCTTCACGCCAGCGGCGCGAAAGCTCAAAGGCATTATAAGGGCGTAAATCTTCATCAACCAATGGCGCTAATAACTGCGCCTCTGTACGACCTTGGTTAAATACCAATACATCGCGAATCATCTTTTGCCCTTCTTCGCGCTCGGTTTGCTTATCTATTTCAAGCACCATGGCTTCGATTTGGCGAATAGCATTAATAGTTTGGATGTCTGATACGTTATCGTTCATCTCAACATTAATTTGCGGGAAGTCATGCGGCACTTTAGGCGATGGGATCATTCTCACCTGATTTGACGATATTAACGCAAAGGTGAAAATTAGTAGCGCAATAAAACTAAACAGCACCGTCCAACGCCACTTTATACAATTAACAATAAACTGCCTATACGGCCCATTTACAAAGCCAAAAAAGCGCTTATTAAAGCGTGCTCGCCAACCGTCAGGGTTAATAGGAGAAAAGTGAGTATGCGCAATGTGCGCCGGTAATATCAGCTTAGATTCAATCAAGCTAAATATTAAACATAAAATCACCACCACTGAAATACCTATAAAAAAGGAACTTTCAGGGCCGCTTGAAAGCGTAAACGGCGCAAATACCGCAATGGTTGTTAGTACACCAAAGGTGGCAGGGGTTGCCACTCGTTTAGCGCCATTAACCACATTAACAACACCGCCGCCTTTTTTTTCTATTTCGGTGTAGGCACTTTCACCTATGACAATGGCATCGTCCACCACAATCCCCAGCACCATAATAAAGGCAAATAAAGACACAATATTAATTGTGATACCAAATAACGGCATCAGCATCATCGCACCTAAAAAGCACACTGGTAAACCAATCATTACCCACAGTGCGAGCTTAAAACGTAAAAATAACGAAAGCATAATAGCGACTAAAATTGCACCTTGCAGCAAATTAGCTTTCATCATGTCTAAGCGTGCATTTAGATAGTAAGTAAAGTCCATTAGCGGCTCTATACGTACACCCAATGGCAGTTCTTTATTTTTTTTATCAATATACGCTTTAACCGAATCGGCCACCGGAATAATGTTTTGATCTTCGGTGGCTTTTACCGATAAATAAACCGCGTTTTCGCCATTAAATTTAAAGTAACGCTCACCTTCAACGAACTGATCTTTGATTATAGCAATATCTTGTAGCAACACTTTGGCACCATTGGCGCCAATTTTTACCGGAATTTGCCTAAACTCTTCACCAGAATAAAACTGATTTTCTACTCGAACCGAAATAACACCCGCATCAGTTTTTAATTGTCCGGCTGAAAAGTTAGCCGAATAACGACGTACCGCGTTCGCTACATCCGATAAGGTTAAATTATATTGGCGCAATGTATCGGGTTCTATTTCTATGGCAATTTCATCCAGTGGCACATCGTTTACCACTAAAGATACATTCGATAACTGCAAGAGTTCATCTTCAACCTGATTTGCGATTGGCTTAAGCTCATTTAGCGGTAGGTCGGCAACGAGCGTCATGCCAATTACATCTTGGCGAAACTCTATTTGGCTAATGGTAACCGGCTCCATTCCTGCAGGAAAAGTCGCGATACCATCTACTCGCAGTTTTACCTTATCGAGAACGTCGGTAAGCTCTGCGTCAGTATTAATTTCAAGGCTGGCAGAACCCCCATTACGAAAAGCGCGATATACCCCTTTTTTTATCTCAGTTATATCTTTTAGCGACTCTTCAATTTTTATTAAGATACTTTCTTCAATTTCTTGTGGCGACGCCCCCGGGTAGTTTGCATTTACAGTAATATAGTTAACTTCTATATTAGGGAACATTTGTCGCTGAATGGTAAAGTAGCTTATAAGCCCCATTACAATAATAAAAAACATCATTAAATTGGCAGCAACAGAGTTGTTAGCAAAATAAGCAATTAACCCTGTTTGTTTGGTTGTATTGGGCTGTTCTGTGTTATTCATAACTCACCCTACCTTAAAGTTTTTCAGTGGATGCATTTTCTGCTGCATCTGTATTTTTAGTCTCTGTTAAACCGGCTATTTTTACTGCCATGCCTTTTTGAGGGTATTCCGGTAAGGTGGTAACGAGCTTATCGTTGGCTTGTAAGCCATCGCTAATATAAAAATATTCGCCTTCTTCACGAATCACTTTTACTTTACGCGGCTCTAACTGTTGCTCATCATTAACTATCCACACGGTTTGGTTATTTACTAACTCTTGCGGTAAACGATAAATATTATTGAGCATAGTGCCGGCAAAGTTTACTTGTACATAAGTGCCAAATTTAATTGCAGGCTGCTGATTAGTCAGTCCGTAAGGATCTTCAATTCTTACCACTAAACTGCTCATGCGAGTCGCGTTATCAACAATCCCTAAATCGCGGTCTATTACTGCTTGGCGAGTAAACCCATTGAATCCTGTTTTGATAACGGTTGCCGTTACCCCTTTAACGCGCTCAGGTAAAAACACACTGTCAAAGCCAGCGATCGGAATAATCACTTCAGCGGTTTCAATATTATTCAGCTCAGCAACTTGAGCGCCCATACTAACAAACTGGCCAACCCCCACATTCCGACTAACCACTAATGCATCGTAAGGTGCGGTGATTTCACAATTGTCTAAATCGCGTTGGGCTCTTTTTAATGCTGCTTGCGCCGACTTAACTGATGCTTGCGCACTCAGCACTTGTGGTTTGCGTAAAAATAAATCTGTACGTGCTTTATTTGGGAAACGTTTTGCTTCGTCTTCTGCGACTTTGGCTTGCGCTTGCTCTTCAATTAACATCGCTTGAGCGCGGGCAAGTTCAGCTTCAGCTTGCAATACCGCAGCCTCGTAGTTATCTTTTTCAATAGTAAATAAGGTTTCGCCGCGACCCACAACACCACCCGCCACAAAGCTTGGATGCCAGCTGACAACTTCACCTGACACTTGCGCTGAAAGTTGGGTATTTTCTAGTGGCTGCACTTCACCATAACTATTAATGATAACTTGATGATCGTTAGCGGAAACGGCTTCAACTTGCACCGTTGGTCGAGTGTCTATGACTTCTTTTTTGTCTGACTCTTTTGCAATCGCATTAATTGCAACAAAACCAGCAACACCTAATGCCAGTGCTACAAATGGAAAAGCCCATCTAAGTACATTACCTTGCATCTGTTTATTTCTCCCAAATTACTATTAGCACTATGATACCAAAGCTTAATGAAACATTAACGTGACATTTGTAAGCAACTGTTACAAAAAGGTATAAATAAGGTCTTCTTCAGCAAATAAAAGGTAAGTCAAAAGCACTGTTAAGCCGCTTTATAAATGTATTGTTACAATCTTTTACCATTATAAATCATAAAGCTAATCACTTTAGGTTAGTATTTATTAATCATACTGTGCGAAAAAGCATGACACACCGTACAGTAAAATTACATTAACAACTAAAAAAGACTAAACGATGAAATTAACCACACTTACCTTGGCGCTGAGTATAGCGCTTAGTGGCAGCTATGCTGTTGCAGCAGAAAAAAAAGAAGAAAAGAAACCACAAACATTAACTGAAATGATTAAAGGGCAAACCGAATTTGCGGGTATTTTTAATCTTTACCAAGATGAAAAAACCGGCGATCACTTAATGGTGATAAATGAGTCACAGCTCGATACGCCCTTTGTGTACTTTGCGCATACCATTGATGGTGTAACTGATGCGGGTCATTTTCGTGGGTCGTATCGTGAAACAAAGCTGATTGAATTTAGAAAATACTTTGATCGTATTGATATTATTAGTAAAACCCCTCGCTACTTATTTAACGAAAATAGCGCACTTGCCAAAGCCAGTGAAGCTAATATCAGCGAAGCCGTGCTTGCAAGTATAAAAATAGAAAAACAAGAAGAAGGTAAAATAGCCTTTAATGTAAATAAGCTTTTTTTAAGTGAAGCGCTACATAAAGTGTCTCCTACGCCTAACCCGAACGATAAAAATGCTAAAAAGCGTTTTAAAGTAGGTAAATTAGACGATAAAAAATCACGCATCATCAAACAGCGCCCATACCCTAACAACCTAGATGTGGTTGTTGATTATGTTTTTACCAATAGCAGCCCAACCGTTCGAGGTTCAGGTGCGATAAGCGACCCCCGAAGTGTGTCGGTAAAAGTACAACATTCATTTGTGGCTTTACCAAAAAACAATTACCAACCTCGCTTTGATGATGCACGTATTGGTTATTTCACCAATCAGTTTGATAAAATGACGTCAACCGACTGGGCGCCATACCAAGATGTCATTAAGCGCTGGGATTTACAAAAGAAAGATCCAAACGCTGCACTTTCAGAACCAGTAAAACCGATTACCTGGTGGATAGAAAACACCACACCGGTTGAATGGCGTGACACCGTGCGTGATGCCGTACTTGCTTGGAACACCTCATTTGAAAAAGCAGGCTTTAAAAATGCGCTCGAAGTAAAAATACAACCTGACGATGCCGATTGGGATGCCGGCGATATTAACTATAACGTACTACGTTGGACTTCATCACCCAAACCACCGTTTGGTGGGTATGGGCCAGCATTAGCGAACCCGTTAACCGGTGAAATTTTAGGCTCAGACATTATGCTTGAGTTTGTATTTATGAAAAACCGCTGGATATACGACACACTGTATACTCAAGGCACGATGAGCCATACACAGCCAACCAACTATTCAGAACTCAATTGCTCTTTAGGTCATGAATTACAGCAAAGCCTAATAATGGCCAAGGGCTTAGCAAATGGCGCTGATATTGAAGATACCCAAATGTTACGCCAAGGCTTAACTCAGCTGGTTTTACATGAAGTAGGGCATACTCTAGGCCTTAATCACAACATGAAGTCTTCTATTTTGTGGGATGAGAAAGAAGTTCACGACAAAAGTAAAACCCAAGGCATAGTTACCGGCTCGGTAATGGACTATGCGCCAGCAAATATAGCGCCAACGGGTGTGACTCAAGGCGATATTTTCCAAACTAAACCAGGTCCATACGATGATTGGGCAATAAATTACGGCTACAGCGCAGCGCTTAAAGATGAAGCTGCAGAGCAAGCTCGCCTTGATAAAATACTCGCTCGCTCAAGCGAACATGCGCTTTCCTTTGGTAACGATGCCGACGACATGCGTGCCCCTGGCCGCCACATAGACCCTCGCGTGATGATAGGTGACTTGTCGTCTAACCCTGCAGCTTACGGCGCAGATAGAATGGCACTGATCAATACACTCTTTTCAGAACTTAAAGACAAAGCTACAGTAAAAGGTGAGTCTTACCAACAGCTTGTTACTTCAGCTAACAGCCTATTTGGCCAGTATCGTGCACAAGCAGGCGTGGTATCTCGTCAAATTGGTGGCGTGTATGTAGAGCGTGCCGTCGTGGGCGATGAAAATGCAGCAAAGCCTTTTACACCGGTACCACTTGAGCGTCAAACCCAAGCAATGGCTATTTTAGCTGAGTATGTGTTTGCTCCAAATGTACTGCAAAGCATGCAGCCATTGTATAACTTTATGCAGCAGCAGCGTCGTGGGTTTAATCATTACGGTAAAAACGAAGACCCTAAACCGCATAAAATGATTTTAGGTATGCAAAAGAGTGTACTAGCGCAACTACTACATCCTGCTGTGTTACTGCGTATTTCAGATACTGCTTTATATGGTAATGAATACAGCCTTATGCAATTTATGGAGGATTTAACTGCAAGTATCTTTGTTGATAGTAAAACCGCTAATTCAGTCAGTCATAATTTACAGATTGAATATGTTAATCAGTTAATTGCGATTGCAGGCCTAGAAAAAGCAAGTAAATACGATAACTTAGCGAAAACAGCCGCGCTATATCAGCTAACTCAAATAGCCGATAAAAAGGTTGCATGGGGCGCTGATACCGCAACCAAAGCACATAAAAAATATATCGACCGCTTAATTAGCAAAGCGCTAGAAGCATAAATAACACTGAGTAAACCAAGGCCACGTCATACGTGGCCTTTTTTACACTAACTCAAAGGTAAATAGTGCCTTTAAGGTACCTTACGGCATGACCCGTTAATGTCACTGTTGTATTGCCCACTTCACAGTGTAGCTTCCCACCTCGTTGTGAGGCTTGATAAGCACTGAGAGAATTTTTTCCAAACTGCCCTGCCCAATAAGGGGCAAGCCCAGTATGAATTGAGCCGGTTACAAAGTCTTCATCACCCCCACTGGCAGGCCAAAAATAACGAGAAATAAAGTCATACTCAACACTCGGTGCTGTTGCAACCACATCTAATGGGGCTAATTTTTTTAGTTGTTCATTGGTTGTTTTCAGATCTACAACCTGCTGCTCATTATCATAAATAGCAAAATAAGCTTGGCGGTTTTTCAGCACTTTAACAGGTTGTATAGACAGGCCAGCTAATAGAGCATCAGGGATGAGCTGAACCTCTTCAGGGGCTTGTTTAGGAAAGGTCATAGCAAAGCTGCCATCGTTATTTTTATTAACAATCAGTTTGCCCACCGCCTCTCCGCTAAAGCACACCTGCGATATACTATGTTGCTCACAAAGCACATAGGCCGCCGCTAAAGTAGCATGGCCGCAAAAATCAATCTCCATTAATGGCGAAAACCAACGTATCGAAAAGCTTCCATCTGCCGACTGACAAGTAAAAGCGGTTTCAGACACATTGTTTTCCGAAGCTATATTCAGCATAAGATCATCACTAAGCCAAGACTCCAATGGGATCACGGCAGCATAATTACCTTTAAACAGTTCACTGCTGAACGCATCGATTTGATGGATAGTTAATTTCATAGTGGGCACTTTTTATTTATTGGTCACTCAAAGTGCCACAAATGAAATTAACGGTCACTATAATTTTATGCCAACACAGGACGTACGCGATAATACTGCATACACGCAAATTGCAGCGCATTAGTTAGCAATATCATAATAAACATTAATATATGCGAAGTACTTTGCACTGGCATGGCTAGCTCTGCAAACAAACCACAGATACCTGCTATAAATTGCAAACTAAAATAGCGCGCACTCAGGTTACTAATATTCCCTGTTCGCAGTGTTTTATAGGTTTGTGGCATAACCCGAACCGAACTCATAATTAAGCCCACATAAGTTAAGCCGTTTAGCACAGAGGCAGTATCTAGGTTAGGGTTTAACAGCAACAAAAAAGGTAATAACGAAAAGCTAAGCATGCCAAGTAACTGCAGCTTCTGACGTTTAGCGGCATTATAACGGGCAAAAAAGTATAAAATTAAACCACTCAACAATCCTGTCGCAAAAAACGGCAAGGCAATATAAAAGCGAGCAAAATAAAGATTGTAGCTAATAAAGTACACACTTTGCGCTAAACCAAATGTCATCATTAGCAGTGATACACCCGATACACTGCGGTTTTTAATAATTTTATTAAGTAGCGGTAAAAAACTAAAAACCAAAATAAACACTGACAAAATAGGCAAATAATACGCCAAAGCAAACCTCGCTCGTTACATTGTTGTTAATAAAAAGGAAGAAATAAAACATTTTTTAAACATCTGTTTTTAAAGGCTTTATTTGTGTGCGCGCATTGTAGGGCTGGCTAGGTTTTATACAAGCTTAACGCTTACTTTAGTTTTTAGTGATGGCAACTTGAGTATACAAAAACCGTTACTAAAACTTCACAGCACGCCACTTCAACTAATTGCAATACAAATGATAACTGTTATCATGCGCATACGTGTAATTTAATATACAAGCAAAATAATGAGAAAAACACTGTTTAAAATTCATAGTTGGTTGGCGCTAATTGCCATTATTCCGTTAATTGTTATTAGCATTACTGGCAGTGTTTTAGTGTTTAAAAGTGAAATAGACGGCTTACTGATGCCTGACAAACACTTTGTGGTACAGCAGCAAGCTGCTCGCTTACCTATGGACTCATTAATAGATAAAGCCGAAGCAGCCTTTCCTGAGTATGTAGTAGGAAGCTGGGAGCTTTTTAATAACACCACCGCCGACCGGCTTTATTTGGTTAAGCGTGGCACTGACGATTGGTATAAGTTGCATTTAGACCAATACACGGGAGAAGTTTTATCAGAACCCGTAAGCACAACTCATTATTTTACCGACTGGTTTTTAGAGCTCCATTACACCTTTTTACTTAACGACTTAAAAAGTTTACCAGGGCAAACAGGCACCGTATTAGGGTTCTTTTTTGCTTTATTTTTATTAACTTTAGGTATTACTGGCTTAATTATTTACCGCAAATTTTGGCAGCGACTATTTAGCGTACGCTGGCGCGCAACGTTACAAATAGTACTCAGTGACATTCATAAGATGACCGGTGTTTTAGGCTCACCTATTCTTATCGTTTTAGCGATTACAGGTGGTTATTTTAATGGTGCAGTGTGGTATCACGAAGTAATAGAACACGCAGAAGAAGAGCACCACACTATTACAAATAAATTATATAGTGACGACATCTCTTTTGAGCGGATTCTTAATGATAGCAAGCTGCAAATACCCACTTTTAATACAACTTTTTTAGTTTTTCCACGAGAGCCCGATGAAAATATCACTCTTTATGGCGAAGTAAATACCAGTAACCCACTTACCAGTGAATATGCCAATACCATAACCTATAATAAGCAAACAGGTGAACATATGGCTAACTGGGATATTCGAGAGGCTGGTGCTGGTTGGCAAGTAATAGACAGTTTTAGAAAACTACACTTTGGTTATTTTGCTGGGCTTATCAGTAAAATACTATGGTGTATTGTTGGCCTTAGCCCTGTATGGCTCGCTGGTACAGGCTTTTATTTATGGCTCACACGCCGTAAACGTAAAAAGCAATCACACAAAAATCGCTTAACTCAACGACGAAGCGCGAATGCTTGATAAAACAATCACTCCCTTGTAAAGTGAAACCAACGAGGGAGTGAGTTAATGAATATGTTCAAGGTAATAATAAGTTTAACTTTTTTATTTGTTGTGGGGTGCAGCAGCAAAATCAATACGCAAACTCAGCGCGTACAATTAAGTTCATTAATTAATCACACATTATTTGTACAACAAACCACACCTTCTGAAAAGGTTATATTTGAACTTCCCGAGGCAGAAAAAGCACGCTTTTTAGCCTTCGTAACAAAACAACAAACAGCTAATATTCGTAGTGACCGTATTATTTATAACTACCTTGAAAATCAGCTCTCTAATTTTAAGTATCATGGCGATACGCTTACATCATCTCAATCTCTCAACCTTGCACAAGGTAACTGTATCAGCCTTGCTGTTCTTACCCAAAGTTATGCACAAACATTAGGGCTTAAAACCAGCTTTCAAGAAATGACTAGCGAGCCAGTTTACGCACAGGAAGATAACTTGGTTTATGTAGCAAACCATTTTAGAACTAAAGTTTATGCCCCAGAAGAGGAACTGCCTGAAAAAGAAGAAAATGTGATCACTTTTTTTCGCCCAGGAACCTTAATAGACTACTTCCCAACCAGAGGTAGTGTGTATTCTGATAGTGCTAATTATAATGATTTAATCTCTAACTTTTATAGTAACTTAGCTGCTGACGCGCTTTTAGATAAGCAACTTGATCAAGCGTACTCTCTTATTTTACAAGCAAATAAATACACCCCTTATGATCCTGAGCTATTTAATATGGCTGGAATTTTACATCGACGAGCTGGCGATTTAAAAAGTGCACAGCTTATTTACCAAACTGCTTTAGATAATAAGCTGATAAATATAAATTTACTTAGTAATTATCAAGTTTTAGCCAAACAAATTGGTGATCAGCAACTTGTTGAACAATTAGCAAGCCGACTTGCTGAAGTAGAAAAAGATCCTTATGAACTTTTAGTTATTGCAAAAAATGACCTAGAAACAGGACGAATTAATACCGCTACAGAGCATATTGAACAAGCCATAACAAAAGCGCCGTATATTGCAGAACTTTATTTAGAGCTTGCTAAAATTCGCTATCAACAAGGAAAAAATCACCAAACACAAAAATTACTTGAGAAAGCGATAGAGCTCGAAAAAGACAAGCAAAAGTTAAATGTGTATCAAGCTAAGTTACTGTCCTTAAAAGCGAGTAAGTAACTTAGCTCAATGTGCTATTTACAATGAATAGTAAAAGCTTAACCACGCGCGCATTTCATCTTCAAAGCTGTCACCTTCTACTCGCGACAACCCCATATCAAAGGTTAAGTCATTAACGCCCGCAGGCCCCATCCCGAAGCTAAAGTCACCTTGGTATTTTAAGCCGTAACTTTGTGCATAAACGTTGCTGTCTAATTGATGTTGCTTGTAATAAAGCCAAGGCATCCCCTCTTTAAAGCTGATGCCACCACCATACCCTTGGTAGCGCTCAGTGGTTGCACTATAAAAAGGCAGTTCAGCAGCAAGCACAAACTCGCTACTTTGTTGCTGATTAATCAGGTTAGAGCTAAACCCACCTAAAGCTAAATCACTATCGTCTCGCTGTTTTTGTTCAAAACTCACAAACATGGGAATATTAAATGCTTTACCAAATATTTTTGCTGCCAAGTCATAACCTTGCCAATGACTACTGTGATTCTGCCCATCATAAATGCTGGCATAAATACTCTGCCCAATAGCAAATGCTTGGCGGTCATGTTGCCAGCTTTGAGCAATACTCAACCGTGTCCAATTTTTATGGCTATTTTTATAATCTGTATAGTTATAGGCCAATTCTGGGGTTAAATGTAACTGGCCAAACTTCAATGGGTGGCTTACTGCAGCATAACCACCTCGGGCTTCAATATCAGCGTTTAAGCTAGGTTGATATTGATGTGATGTATCCAAATTATAATCAAATAGCGCAAGCTTAAACTTTGTATTTAACGCATTGTATTTTGCTTGTATAAAGCCGCCATGTAATGCACCGTCATGCAAATCAATGTTATAACCCGCTTGTAAATCAAGTTGTTTTAATAAGTCGCTACTTTTTATACCTACACTTAGCAAACTGGTTGACGCTGAATAATACTGTGATCCCAAGGCAAACGTCGCTTGCTGATCAAGTACTGCGTAATCGCTTTGTTCTGCTATCTCATCGGTATATATTTTTGCCGGTGGCAAGGTATGCTTATTTACCATCAACAATGGAGCTTCACTGTTTACAGCGAGATCCGTTACGACTGTACGGTTTTTTATTGTTAGCGTTTTTACATCAGGGCCATCGGCATTAATGGAGAAATAAAGTAGTGAGCCATCTTCAGCCTCAATCGGGTATGCGAGCGCTTCTTGCCCGTTAGTTAAGCGGGTGAGGGTGTTGTTTTTTATATGATAATTATAAATATCAGTCTTATTATTTAGGCCAGCAACAAAATAGATAGATTCCCCATCTTGACTGAAACT
Source organism: Pseudoalteromonas sp. 23_GOM-1509m (assembly GCF_000518425.1). Classification (NCBI taxonomy): domain Bacteria; kingdom Pseudomonadati; phylum Pseudomonadota; class Gammaproteobacteria; order Alteromonadales; family Pseudoalteromonadaceae; genus Pseudoalteromonas; species Pseudoalteromonas sp. 23_GOM-1509m. The sequence goes on along the minus strand of NZ_JADO01000016.1, from coordinate 53,437 downwards.
CGGCTGACTTAAATACTGATACCCGTTAGGCATTGGGATTGACCGCCTGGCATCACCGTTTAAGTCTTGTATATACAACTGCCAATTTTCGTTTAATGATGCTGATAAGTAAGCTAATTTTGTTTCATCGGGGTTCAGAGTCGGGTAATCATAACTTGTTTTTAAGCTCTTAGTAAAAAATGGCGTGATTGTTTGCGTATTAAGATCGACTTTTACTAATTCAGAATACCCAGCTCTTATTTGCTCACCGTAAAGTGTTTCACCATCACGGGTAACAGTAAAACGGCGAATACCGGCCAGCTCTGTAAGTTGCTCTATGTTGCCAGTGTCGGTGTTGTAGCTAAAAATGTCAGACACTTTGTTATAAATACCCGATTCTTCACTACTGTAGGCATTAAAATAAAGTGTGTTGTTATTTACCCATTGCGGGTTAGCAATACCTGCGCGATTAATTTGATTTAGTACTTGTTTTTGTTCGCGCTTAAACACGATTGGTGGGGTATCAGGAACATCTTGCTTATCGTTCTCTAGGAGCTCCTTTTGCACCTTAGTAAACTTATCTCGTGCTTTGATGTTGTCTTCTGTACTGTAAATTATTAGTTTTGTTTTACTTTTTTCATCACGTTCAACTATCGCAATTTTGCTGCCATCATTTGAAAGGACAGGATTGCTAGCGTATAAATCTAGCTTTAACCAAAGCTTGCTATTAAGTGATGACTCGGTTTGCTCTTGTTGCATTGCTTTATAAGTGTATTCAGCAATAAATCGACGATATAGCTTGGCAGCGCTTTGCCCAAATACACCAGAAAATGCGGCTTCAAAATCTCGTGATTTCACTGCTCGCATACGAACCCATACATTATCGAGTAGCTGCTCTGAGTATTTTTGCTCTAACCAATATAAAAAACGACTTCCCATTAAATATGCCATAGAGCCCGCCATAAAGCCCTCATCGCTATTTAGTTGCCCATAGGTGGGAAGCGCTCCTTGCTGAGCAAACTCTCTAAGTATTGCCTCAGCATAGTTATCAAATAAGCGCCCTCGACCTGTCATTTTTGATTCGATTAAAGTAGCGTACCCTTCGGCTACCCAGCGCGGTGTATCACCATAGGTTAAATCGTATATATCCCATACACCGCGAATCTTTTGCTGCCAGTCGTTACGGGTTGGTTGCGCTAAATGGACTAAATGAATGTATTCGTGCAGCACCAACAATTGCTGCCAACCCGATGAATTTGATATCACGGTATCCGACTGCGGTGGCGTAGTAAAAAGCGCCATAACAGGATTATTAGAGGTTGGTAAGGCAAAGCCATTCGCTGCATTTAGAGGGTCAAACACCACCACATCGACGATTTTATCAAGCGCACGGTTTTGTTGCTCAAGCACTTTAGTGCGAACAACTTCCAGCTCCACAGCAGTCGATTTAGCAAAATCAGTATGCTCACTACTAAAGTGAACATTAAAATGCTCGGTATGAATGGTTTGCCAATTAGCAGCAAAGCTAGGTGCAGCCAATAATAAGCCTGATGCAATGAGTGACTTTTTCACAATAATCCCTTAAATAGTACATTTGATAATGCTTAGAGTATTATCAAATGGAAAAAACGGGCAGTAAAAAAGTGTAATAAAGCATGTGCAAATGTGTATTTACACCCGCTTTATTATTTAATCTGAGTTTTGAACAAAGGAAGTTACATCCAACTGCGAGGGTCTGACTCAGCCTGCATAAGTGTAAAATCTATAATGAAGTCAGCATCTTGCTGTTTTAAATAAGGGACATACGCACCGCCTGCAGCAAGTTGTATATACAGGCTTTTTAAGCCAGAACGACGCATAAGAAAGGTGCTCACACTGCGAGCGCTTTGTGCTTTGTACAGCTCAAATACCCGGTAATGCACACCAATCATACCTTTGCGTACCACCAAATAAAAACGCCCATCTTGTTGATGAAGGTAATATCCATAACGTTTATAAGATAAAAACACTAACGCGGCTAGTACCAAGAATAATGCTAATGCAATTAATATATTAAGTTGCATAAAGCTAATAAAAAAACCAGAAGCAACGCTCGGTAGCAAAGCATAAAACACCGTGTTTTTATATAACAACGCCCTTTCTACCGCATTGAATGCCAGCTTTTTACTGTCAAACCACGGATAAATCCACTGACACACATTATCAACTTGCTCCTGCGTGAGCACAGGCAGCACTAAGGTTTGTTTATTCTTTTTCGCCATGCTTGCAGCACCGCCGCTACTGGCTTGCAAACACTCCACAGTAAAGCGTTTTAATAGCCTAGCAACTAGGTTTTGCTTAATAACGATTGACTGTACTTTGTCTAAACTAATTGATAGTTGATGGCGTTCTAACAGCCCTGCAATACGTTTGAATTTATTATTTTTAAAGTAAAGCTGATAGTTATAAAAACGAATGAGCGACATAGTTACCGATAAAAGTACCGCTATAAATACCAAAATAATGATCAGAGTAATTATTGCAAACACAGCTGCATTAGCCATCAAACCCAGCTCTTGTTGATAATAACTCTCTATTTTTGTTATAAATTGCTGCTCTAAAAAGTCGATGGCCACATTCATAAAAGGGGCAATTGCCGCAAGTGCTAAAATAGCCATATTCGACATTAAACCAAACTTAGCTATTTCTTTATTTGAGATGAGTAAGCTATTTTCGCTCTGCTCTTCAATATGAGATTGCGCTGTATCAGCCACCTCAGCTGATGGTTGTTGCTGCGCTTTATAGTCAAACACTCGTTTACGCATTTGTTGCGCGTAATCTTTAGTTACCCCTGGCAAAACAGCTTCTTGAGCCACACTGCCTGCCGCATCAAAAATACAATTAACTAACCCTATGGGGGTGAAGTAAAATGGCTCCGCTATATTTACGTTTTGCACTCGAGAAAATTTTAAGGTAAGTCGCTCTTTTTTAAATACGCCTTTATTAAGTAAAATTTCATGATCGTCAGTAATACAAAAACGAAAACTACGGTAATACAAAAAACAATAGGCAAGCAATGAAGTCAAAGCAACCGCGAGCCCAACTTGCCCCCAAAATAGTTTATTTTCTACTTGGGTAACAAATACCACCAACACGGGCAGTAAATTAAATAAGCCGTCTTTTATGAAGCGCACACTAAAATGCATTACAAAATAAGCCAGCGCCCAAGGCGACACTTTTTGCCAATTAAGTGAAGGTGACGTTATTTGCGCAGCATCAACACTCACTGGCAGCTACCTCGCTTGCGGTTTCATCGTGGCGATAGCTTTGTACAAACTGACGAATATTTTTGCATTTTTCGTGGGTCAGGCCGCTAATTTGTAAATCGGCACTCATACCGCCGGCGCTATAAAGTCTTAAACTGGCTAAACCAAGCTTTCGCTCTATGGGCCCACGGTGTATTTCAATATGCTGCACACGCGCTAACGGTAAAATTGTCACCTGCTGCCAAATAATGCCTTTTTTAAAAGCAATATCGTGGGTACGCAACGCGCTGCCCTGTAATTTTATGCTGAACACGCTATATAACATACACAGTAAAATTAATAGCGGAACAGCAACCAATAAGTAACCTTGCGCCATAGCAGCAAAGTCTGTATTAAAATAGCAAACAGCCGCTAGTACTAAGCAAAAAGGAATGAAAAATAACAACCAATTCAATTGTGCATGCAACAATGCTTTGTCCGCAAGCGGCTCAAACACTATGCTTTTATGTTGCGGTAGGTCGGTTATTTGTTGATTAGTAAACACACTTTGCTCCATTACACGTATGGTAGGCTTAACCAAGCCACTTAATTGTTGTTACTAGGGTATGACTTTGTTTTGGCTCAAGCGTAACCGCATCTTCAAGTACATTCGCAGCCTCTAGGCATAACATGCTTTTATAATCATCATCGGCAAAATTTGATAGTCGCTTTGATTTTTCAATCCATGGATTCCATAACACGCACGAGCGCGAGTTTTCTCTGCTAACGCTGATCATCCCTTGAGGAGTTTCAATGGTTTGCACAGCCGCGGCTTGGGTATAAACCATATCGGTTTCACGGGTAAAACCAACCACATCACTTTGCTGATAAGGCCCTTGGCCAAATTCTATGTATTGCGCTCCTTGCAGCCCTGTTACGCGAGTATTATTAATATCATCAGTTGGAAAGTAAGTATGCAGCGCCTGTGTATAACTAAATGGGGTGTTACCTAAATTACAGGTGGTTAAACGCACCTCTAACTGCTCAGATAAAATAAACTCAACCCTTAAAGAAGATTGATGAGGCCAAAAGGTAGAATCTATCTGCTTCATTGGTAATTTAAGACTAACAGTAATCTCGTTCTCGGTTTCATGCACTTCATCGGCTTGCCATACGTGCGTGCGCGCAAAACCATGTGCTGGAAAGTCTTTATTTTCATGTTGACCAAACCAAGGCCAGCAAATAGGAATACCGCCACGAATGCCCTTCCCTTCACTAAAGGTTTCATCCCCAGACACCCACAATAGTGGCAATTTACCTTTGGGTGTAAACTCAGTTATTTGCCCACCTTGTAAAAATATCTTCGCCTTACATTGGCGACTATTAATACTAATAAATTCCAAACCGCTATGTGTACGCTCAATACATACTGAGGGTGATAATTGCATTTTATTTCCTTTAACACTGAGACTAATTTTTTAGTACTTAACCTGAGTTCAGGTTACTGTACACAAACAATAATGCATGCTTAAAGCATAAGCTACATAGAATAGTTATTTAAATTGAGTTAGTTACTATATTTTTATGCCACATCAACGGCTCAATTACGACTAAAGTTTTAAACCTGTGGCTTGCGTATCGCTTTTAACTTACGTAAGGTGCGCAGCCTTAGCAAACAGAGTGTTATTAACTTTTAATAAAATAAAGATAATAAATGCCATTTTAATTACTGCTCAAATTAATAAGAACCATTAGGGTCTGTTGACCTTTTAAGGTTAAATTTGCAGCAGTCTGTTTGGTATTTAGGCAAGGCGGAGCCTATGTGGTGTGGTTATTCCCCATAAATAGGCGATAACGCAGCATCAATTCCAAACAGGCGCTGCCCAAAGGGTTCTGCCCAGGGGCGATTTACTCTTTGTTACTCGGTTTTGACTTAGCCCGCTAGGTTACAAACCTCGCGCCGCGATTAAACCGCCCCTAGTTTGAACAAATTTTAACCCACAAAGGTCAACAGACCCTAATAGCGGCGTTAAATGATATATATCATTTGAATTCAATTTATTTGATGTGTAACATTTCGTGATTACGGCAACTGATTCGCCTTTCATGAGACAAACAAATGCAAAAATATGACGAGTTACTAGTTTCTTTACGCAAGGTGATCCGTGCGATTGACTTACATTCAAAACAACTTAATAAAACAGCGGGTTTAACTGGACCACAACTGCTTATTATGCAAGAAGTGTCTCAAACTGATGGTATTACCGCCAGTCGTATTGCGCAAAACGTCAATTTAAGTCCGGCAACGGTCACAAATATTCTTGACCGAATAGAAAGCAAGAATTTGGTAACACGCGTTCGTAGTCAAATGGACAAACGCCGGGTCAGCTTATACCTTACTGAACAAGGTAAAGAATTACTCGAAAAAGCGCCTCAGCCCTTGCAAGAACATTTTATCGAAAAATTTTCAGCGCTTGCTGAATGGGAACAGAGCCTACTACTTTCATCAATGCAACGTATTGCCGCAATGATGGATGCAGATAAGCTAGATGCCTCTCCTCTTTTAGAAGTAGGCGCACTGTTTCAAACTTCTACTAAAGAATAAAACGCAGTATAAAAACAATAAACTAAATTAGTCTGCCATTTTCTCCTTTTTCCACACTAAGAGGCGCATCGTTGCGCCTTTATTTTTTTAATCACAATCAAAACGGCTATTATGACTAAACTCTCAAAACTAACACTCGCATTAATTTTAAGTGGTGTTGCTAGCAATTCTTATGCATCAAACCTTCAACCTCTCCAAAGCCAATTAACGCAGTTAAAGCAACAAGTAGATAAACTTGAAAGCAAACTCGCTGAAAAAAAGTCTCAGCAAGTAGACCAAGTTAGTAAACAGTTGCAAGCTACTTCTACAGACACTGCACAGCAAGAAAAGCAATCATCTGGAATAAAGGTAGGAGGTGCTATTCGCGCTAACTACGGTATAAACTCTTACGATGAAGACAATGAAGATCGCGGTGGTGACTTTGATTTTGATATTTTCCGGTTAAATGTCTCTGGCGAAATTAATGATATTTCAGTCAATGGTGAAATACGCTTTTACGATTATATGACTGTCGTAAAGTACGCTTACTTAGGGTACGAATTTATTGATGGCTGGGAAGCTCAGGCAGGCATAACAGCCGTGCCGTTTGGTAACGGTCCTTATAATTCTCACAGCTACTTTTTTAGCACTAACTACTATGTTGGCCTAGAAGATGATTTTGATTTAGGTGTGGTTGCTAAGCGCAAACTTAAAGACAACTGGACACTTGATTTAGGCTTTTTCAAAAATGATGAACTGGGTGGAGTTGATGGCTCAGCATCAGACAAAAATCATCGTTACTCTTATGATATTGTTGGTAGTCGTCCTGCAGATGAAGGCATCTATGCTGAACCAGCAAAGCAGCTTGGTGAATACAACACCTTTGCTGGTCGCGCTACTTATCAGCTTGAGCATAGTAAAAATATCACCACTGACATCGGGGTATCGTTACTCAGTGGCGGACTTCACGACGGTGAAGACCGCGCTGGTAATTACAGTGCTTGGGCTGTTCACTTAAACAGCAACATTAATAACTGGAATATTCAATTGCAACACGGTGAATATGACTACGACTTAGACGATGGTAATAACCGCTTTGCGGTGGGTGCTTTTGACTATTATGACAGTGTATCGAGCCAAGCCACAATGACCAACTTTAATATTGCCTATGACTACGCACTAGAATGGGGCCCAGTTACCAACCTGCAGTTTTATAACGACTATGGGATCATCTACAACAAGTCAGATAATAGCGCCAATACTTGGATGAATGTAACCGGTATGAGCATTACTGCTGGCGGATTCTTTAGTTATGTTGATTTCGTACAAGCCCGCAATCAACCCTTTATTGGCGGTACCATTATTGGTGATGGCGATACCGAGCGCCGTTTTAATATTAATTTAGGCTATTACTTTTAATAGGTAGTGCAATCAGGAAATTCTTTTCCTTTGCTAACCCTAAATGGCTTAGTTAATAACATGCAACTAAGCCATTTTCTCTTCATTTTACCTTTTAATTAGCTTACCCTTTTACCGTTTAATTAAAAAAGAGCTAAAGTGAGCATAAAAAACGTTTTTATTTATTATAAAAATTTCGGCTTTAAATTGCTGGGGCTACTGTGTGTATTACTGGGCATTATTGGTGTTGCCCTACCGGTTATGCCAACCACGCCGTTTTTAATTTTAGCCTTAGCCTGTTTTGCTCGCTCATCCGCGGCGCTTGAGTCTTGGCTATTAAACCACCCTCGCTTTGGCAAAACATTACAACATTGGCGCGCCCATCAAGTGGTTCCTGTAAAGGCAAAGTATGCTGCGGGTATAGGTATGCTAATAGGCTTTATATTTTTATTATACAACAGCCCTCCAGCTTGGATTATTGCCCTAGTGACTGTTGTTGAAGTGCTGGTTATGGCTTACTTAATCTCTAAGCCCTCAGCTCCTCCTAAAAAATAAAGTGTAAAGTTTGGTAAATAAATTTGTAACAGCTAATGCAAATCATTATCATCCGTATAAATTAAATAAGCTTGTACCTTTTATGCCCTTTGTTAATAAACGCACTTTATATAGTACAAGTCGTACTCTACATATCTATATTTCCACCGCTTTGTTTTTTTTACTTATTCTATTTTGTGTAAGCGGTATAGTGCTAAACCATGTTGACTGGTTAAAAAACGATAAAAACAATGGCCAAATTACGGTCCAAATCCCCCAAGATCTGCTTACTCAAGCAAATACACAATTAACTAGCCTGCCTGCTATTTACCCCCAAATTGAAGCTTACTTAGCCAAACACTATGGGCTTAATAAAGTAAAAAGCATTGAATGGGAAAAGCAAGATTCACTGGTTATGCTCGACTACCCATTACCAGCAGGCTATGCCTATGCAGAGTTTGATTTTATCAGTGGCGAATTGTTACTCGATTATCAAACCGGTGGTTTTTTAAGTGTTATCAGTGATTTGCACAAAGGTCGTCATTCAGGAGAAGTATGGAGCTGGGTTATTGATATATCAGCGGTGCTGATGATTCTATTTGCCATCACCGGCATGATTATTTTATTTCAAAACAGAAAAAAACGCTTAGCAGGAATATGGATAACCGTATTAGGAATCGCAACACCATTGGTTATTTATTTATGCTGGGTTCCACAAATTAAAGGAGTATTTTAATGTTCAAGTTTAAATCTTTAATTAGCACCGTATTGTTGTTAATTGCCGTGTGTTTTCACACTTCGGTGGCAGCGCAATCGCCCCAATTAGAAATCGAATTAACTCTACCTGAGTTAGATGTGCAGCCCTATCATCGCCCTTATGTTGCAGTTTGGCTCGAAACACCAGAGCGAAAACATGTCACAACTTTAGCGCTTTGGGTACAAAAAGCGGAATGGTTTAAAGACCTACGCCAATGGTGGCGTAAAGCAGGTAAAAGTGATGCAAACTTCGATGGGGTTAGTAGCGCAACCAAACGCGCAGGCACTTATACCATTAATTGGGACGGAAACGATCTTAATGGCAAATCAGTTATCGCAGGAAAATACCTGTTAAATATTGAAGTTGTTCGTGAAGAAGGCGGGCGTGATTACAGCCGTATTGAACTTGATTTAACCCAATCAGGAAAAATAACCATTGATGGCAAAAACGAATTTTCAACCAGCTTTGTCACTGTATCCGCTAGGTAGTCCCTACTTATCATTCAAATTTAAAGGAAAAATAATGAACGTTAATTTATTAAAAACAGCACTCATTGGCGTAATGAGTTTATCAGCGCTGGTATCAACAGCTGCAAGTGCACATGGCCGCTGGTTACTACCTTCGCATACTTCGCTATCAGGGGATAAAGCCCATTATGTAATGATTGATGCGAGTATTTCTAACGAAATTTTTGCACCTGATAAAGCATTTCGTCCAAGCACAAAAGGCGCAGAGTACGACGATACTCTGCTTATGGCACTTGCCCCAAATGGCGAGCAAGTTACCGATACCATTCGTGCCTACTACCTACAACGCAAAAGCTCTGCTGCAGTAAAACTTCAGCAACAAGGCACCTATCATATTGCGATGACGCAAAAACCTATGTACATGACCTTCTACAAAAATGCAGCAGGTGAGCGAAGCCGTGTATTCGCCAAAAAAGCAGATGCCAATCTACCTAAAGACGCCAGCGACATCACTACAATTAAAACCATCTCTACTGTTGATACCTTTGTTAGTCATAATGGTACCTCTAAACCAGCACAATTAGGTCAAGGCTTAGAGCTTAGCGGCCCAACGCATCCAAACGATTTATTTGTTGGCGAGCAAGCGCGCTTTCAGCTAATAAGCGATGGAAAGCCGGTTGGCGAAGGCATTGAAGTCAGCATTTTAAAAGGTGATACACGCTACCGTAACGAACGTGGCGAAATAAAAGTAACGACCGACAAAAACGGCATGTTTAGCACAACGTGGAAAGAGCCAGGCCTATACCTAATCGAAACCTCTCAAAAAGTGACAGTAAACGAAAAAGGTGTAGACGCCAGCCGCTATGTATTATTTACCACCCTTGAAGTAGCACCTGAATAACTTTTTAATTCCCTACAGGCCACATTAATCGTTTGGCCTGTAGCTTCTTTATAATTTAAACCCTTTAGCAAAGCTTTAAACCAAGTTAATCATTTTCGCTGCCTAAATAAGCATAATCCTATATTTTAGCCTCCTTGTCTGTTCCTGTTTCAATCTATTATTCCGATCACTTATTTTTATGAAAATAGTTGAATAACTTAGTCAATTTAGATCTTTGCGATGCACTAGCCGCTTATATATGATGCGCCCTTTTCAAAATCTTCAAGGCACGCTTAATGACTTTTCAGCATTTATCAGCTAATAAAAAATTAGCACTTAGCTTGGCTATTTCCACCGCACTTAGCGCCTCTTTTTCAGCTGCTAATGCGGCTGAGCAAACTAACCAAGTCGAAGAAAATATCGAAGTAATTTCAGTAACAGGCACGCGTCGCAGTTTGCGTAGTATTGCGCAAAGTACTGTGCCTGTAGATATTATTAGCAGTGACGATATGGCAAGTACGGGGCAACTTGAAATTAGCCAAGTGCTCGCTAACCAAGTCCCGAGCTTTAACTACCCAAGTGCCACACTCTCTGATGGCACCGATCATGCTCGCCCAGCGGTTTTAAGAGGCCTTGCACCCGATCACACCTTAGTCCTTATTAACGGTAAGCGTCGCCACTCTGGTGCGTTATTAAACTTAGGGGGTACGGTTGGTCGCGGCTCTACCGCGGTTGATTTAAACATGATCCCAACCTCTGCAATTAAGCGTGTTGAAGTACTGCGCGATGGGGCTGCAGCACAATATGGCTCTGACGCCATTGCGGGAGTAATCAATATTGTTTTAAAAGATGCCACCGAAGGCGGCAGTGTTAGTGTAACTTATGGCCAATACGACAGCCAAATGGCAGGTGTACCGCAACTAAATAGCACTTATGCGGATGATAACGGCAACCTTGCATTTAATTTAGGCGACGATCGTCACGTTAACGACGGTAATACCCGCACAATTAGCGCAAACTCAGGTTTTTCATTAACAGACAATGGTTTTGTAAATGTATCAATTGAATACCGTGATAACGACTCAACTCAACGCTCTGGTTTTGATCCGCGCGAACAATACAGCCGCCTAGATGATGGCAGCTTAGACCCACGCGAATTTACAATTGATCGCTACAATCACCGTTTTGGTAAAGCAGCGTTGGAAGACTACGCTTTGTTTTACAATATGGGATACGATTTAGAGAATGGCTTTAATGTTTATTCGTTTGGTAGCTACTCAGAGCGTGAAGGTAACTCGGGCGGATTTTACCGTCGTGCAAAAGACAGCCGCAATGTTTTAGAGCTATACCCTAATGGCTTTTTGCCACAAATTGCTACCGACGTAAAAGATTACTCGCTGGCACTTGGTTTACAAGGCGATAGTGGCGACTGGACTTGGGATGTAAGCACCAACTACGGACGAAATGACTTTGGTTTAGGGGTTGTAAATAGCCTAAATACTTCTTTAGGTACTAACAGCCAAACTGAGTTTGATAACGGCGCCATGGTTTACGATCAGTTTTTAGTTAACTTTGATGCCAATACCAGCGTTGATTTTGGTCTACCCGATGATGTGTTTTTCACTATTGGTGCTGAATACCGCCGTGAAAGCTATAAAATAGAGCAAGGCGAAGAAGCCTCTTATATTACTGCGCTTGATAACAACGGCAACCCAATTGCTGCTGGCGGTGCGCAAGTGCTTCCTGGGTTTGGGCCGCAAAGCGCAACCAATGAAAGTCGTCATAATGTTGCTGTATTTGCTGAATTTGATACTTACTTAACTGATAAATGGAATGTTGTTTTAGCCAGTCGCTATGAAGATTACAGCGATTTTGGTAACACATTTACTTCAAAATTAGCCACGCGTTACAGTATTAACGACAACCTATCGTTACGTGGTGCGGCAAGTACTGGCTTTCGTGCGCCGTCACTTGCACAAAGCTCGTACCGTCAAATATCGACTATTCTCGAAAATAACCAGCCTTTTGAAGTTGGTCTATTCCCAAGCTCTGCTCCTGCAGCGCAAGCGTTAGGTGCAAAACAGCTCGATGCAGAAGACTCAGTTAACGTTACCGCTGGATTTGTTTACACTCAAGGTGGCTTTAGCTTAACAGTTGATGCGTATCGCATTGATATTGATGACCGGATTGTACTCTCTGAAAACTTAAGCGGTAACGCTGTGCAGCAAATTCTAGCGAATGCTGGCGAGCTAAATACCGAAAGTGTTCGTTACTTTACCAACGCCATCAATTCGCGCACGCAAGGTGTTGATATTGTGGCAACGTACACACTTGATTTAAATACATTGGGTGATGTGCGCTTAAATGCGGCGGCAAACATTAACGATACCGAAGTGACTCATGTAGATGCAAACCCGAGCGAGCTAAATTCTTTAGGCGATGACTACGTGGTATTTGCCCGTCGTGAAGTAGGCCGTTTTGAGCAAGGCACACCCGATAACAAACTAAACCTATCGGCTGTTTGGAGCTTTAACCAATGGCAAACAACCTTGCGTGCAACTCGCTATGGGGAAGTGGCAGATATTTCAACCACCAGCGAGGGTGATGAATATTTAGATGCTAAATGGATTGCTGATTTAGAAGTCGCTTATCGTCCTAACGAAGCGTGGAAATTTGCAGTGGGTGCAAATAACTTGTTCGATCAGTACCCTCAAGCAACGGTAGATAATATTGGCTACTCTAACTTTGGCCAAATATTTCCGTACACGCCTTACACACCCTACAGTTTAGATGGGCGCTTTTTATACGGTAACATTACTTACAATTTTTAAGTAAAACGCCCATTAACAATCGAGTAATTACAAAAGGATGCAGTGTGCATCCTTTTTATTAACATTTAGTATTTTTAACCATATTTTGGCATTTTAACTTTTTAATTACTGCTGCCACCTCATATAAAACAACAACTTACATTTCGGCCTCAATTTTGCTCTATACTTTGTATATTAACTAAAATAATCAATATCAAAGGACTAAACATGAGCGCATCAACTCTATTCAACTTCACTAAGCCCGTTTCATTAATTAGTGGCATTTTATTACTCAGCGGTTGTGTATTTCACATATCGCCCAGTGTCGCATCAGTTAAACAAACCCAGCAGCTTTCACTACCAAGCAATAACCTTGAGTACTTAACGATATTAAGTGGTGCCGGTTCGCTCGATATTCAGGGCTCTAATACTGCAACCAATATTAGCGTTGATGCCATCATTTACACCGCCGACATTGACGATGAATACGAACTCACCCTTGAGAAAAGCGGTACACAAGCAAAACTTGTTGCACAAAATAAAAGTAATAATGGGATTAGCTTTTACAGCGGGCAATCACCAAGTATCAATTTAGTTGTTACCGTACCTAACACCCTAAATTTAGATATTAACGACGGCTCAGGCGATATTGTTATTAACGAGATGCAAAGCAATATTGATGTAAAAGATGGTTCTGGCAGCTTATCTATCAATAGTGCTAAAAACCTAAATATTGATGATGGCTCGGGCAGTATTTACGTAAAAAATGTGGTCGGCGACTTAGTATTAAATGACGGCTCAGGCAGCATTGATATTGATAATGTCAGTGGTAATGTCGCTATTGAAGATGGCTCGGGCGAAATGCAAGTGACTAACGTAACAGGCGTATTAAATGTTGAAGATGGCTCGGGCGGCATAACTATTAAACATATTAAAGGCGCAGTCACCGTAGACGATAACTCAGGAGATATGTTGATTGAACATATTGGCTCAAGCGTGACGATTGAAGATGGCTCTGGCGATATTCGCGTTAATTACGCTAAAGGGCTAACAATTACAGAAGCAGGCTCTGGCGATGTTAGTATCGATAATATCTCTGGTTCAGTAAAGCTAGACTAATAATCTAATCTTACTTTTAAATCATATAAAACGGTCAATTAATTGACCGTTTTTGGTTTTGTATAATCAATGGTGTGGTCACAACTGCCATCGTTTTCACAATCATTTATTCCATCGCCATCGCTATCCCAGCTTGGGTGCATAGTTTTTACAGGCACGGCTACACCTGCATGTTTAATGATGGTTAACTTATAATCACTTGTTTCACCACGTCTCGCTGCATTACGCATTAAATAAACTCGCACAATATAATCTCCATCTGTGCTGAGTTGATATTTAGCTTCATGCCCTTCTATTGAGCCAATAAATACGGCTTCATTACTGTCTAAGGGCAAAATATTAAAGTAGTTACTTAAATTTGAAGGAGTCAGAGTCACATTCAGGATATCACCTGCTTTTGCACTAACTAAATAGTCATTAAATTCATCACCAGTAATTTGCTGTTCAAGCTCAGCTCGCTGTGGTTCAAACTCAACCTTGTACTGTTGAGCTTGCACCGTTTGTGTAAATACCGCAGCAAACACAGTGGTCAGCATAATTTTTAAAAGCAGCTTAATACTCATTTTAGTTCCTATAAAAAACATATTATTAAATTTAATGGTACACAATAAAGTAATACCAATTCGCTTAATTAAGTGAGCTATTTTGAGGGAAGGCAATCGTGTCGATAGCAAGGTAAAACTTTGTTATTTAGTTGTTCTAAAAGAGAAGTTTTTAACGCAACTAACATCTGGTTTACCCCTTCAAAATGATTAAATAGTATTGCGGATTAGTATGCGTTAATAATGTTTCTTTCACAATTAACTCAAACTTAATTTATAGTAGTATCAAAATATAAATAACTCCTAACCTCAAGAGAGCACCCCATGCTAGAAATTGCTTTAATTTATTTAGCCGCCGCCATTGTGGCTGTTCCTATTGCCAAACGACTTGGCTTAGGATCAGTACTGGGTTATTTAATTGCTGGCATACTGATTGGTCCCTATGCATTGGGAGTCGTAGGGGATCAAACCGATGTAATGCATTTTGCCGAATTTGGCGTAGTGATGATGCTATTTTTGGTCGGACTTGAACTACAACCCTCACGACTATGGAAGCTTCGGCACTCTATTTTAGGGCTTGGTGGCTTACAGGTGGTGCTAACTGCGGCGGTTATTTTTGCCTTTTGTTATTGGTTTTTTACCATGCATTGGCAAACCGCATTGGCCATTGGTTTAATGCTGGCACTTTCTTCTACCGCGATTGTATTGCAAAGCCTCGAAGAAAAAGGCTGGTTAAAGCAAGAAGCTGGGCAAAATGCATTTTCGGTTTTATTATTTCAAGATATTGCCATTATTCCTATTTTAGCGCTACTCCCCTTACTCGCGTTTGCTGCACCAAGTAGCTCAAAACAAATTAGCGATTCAATCATTGCAGGCTGGCCTGTTTGGCAACAAGTAGGCGTCTCTGTTGGCGTTATTGCCGCTATCATTGCTGGCGGTAAATATGTGTCGGCACCACTGTTTAGATACATAGCACAAACTCACATGCGTGAAATATTCACTATTTTTGCATTGTTTTTAGTCGTGGCTATTTCGCTTGTAATGCACAGTATTGGCCTATCACCTGCTTTAGGTACTTTTTTAGCCGGTGTAGTATTGGCCGAAAGTGAATTTAGACACGAATTAGAAGCCGACATAGAGCCCTTTAAAGGCCTATTGCTAGGACTATTTTTTATCACTGTGGGGGCTTCAATTAATTTTGAGCTATTATTTAATCAATTTAGTACCGTGGTTGCTTTAGTTGCCTTATTAATTGTCATTAAAGCCTGCATTTTGTTTGCCCTTGCTGTCACATTTAAAATTAGCTCAAAGCAAAAACTATTGTTTACATTGGCACTAGCACAAGGTGGTGAATTTGCTTTTGTACTTTTAAGCGTGACCACCACATTAAGTATTTTAACCCCAGAACAAACCAGTCTAGTGACCTTAGTGGTTGCGGTATCTATGTTGATAGCCCCTTTATTACTGATGTTGTATGAGCAAATACAAAAACGCAGTAGTAGCACTAAGCCTGAGTTTGATAAACCAGAACAAATAAATACCGCTAAACACGTAATTATTGCGGGCTATGGCCGCTTTGGGCAAATAATGGGGCGTTTATTACATGCACAAGGCTACGAAATTACCGTACTTGATCACAGCCCAAGCCAAATAGAACTGCTGCGCCGCTTTGGTAACACCGTATTTTACGGTGATGCTGCTCGCCAAGAACTGCTTGAAGCTGCTGGTGCACATACTGCACAAATGCTGGTTGTTGCGATTGATAACCCAGATAAAACCATTGAAATTATTAAGCTGGCACATAAAAACTACCCACAATTAAAAATAGTGGCGCGCGCAATCGATCGTCGCCATGCGTATCAATTACTGAATCTAAAAGTGGATGCGTTTAACCGCGAAACCGTCGACTCAGCCATTAACTTAGCCATAGAGTCACTGCAGCTACTTGGCAATAGCAAAGAAGACGCTGAGCGTGCTGGTAAATTATTTAGGGATCATGACCGTGCATCTGTGTTACAACTTTCTGAGCTTTGGGGAGATGATGCCAGCTACGGCGTTGCAGTACGCCAACGTATGGAAGATTTAAAACAGGTATTACAGCAAGATAAGCAAGCACAGCAAAATTTAAATACCTGTGATGCAAACGATTATGAAAATGGCTTAACAGAAGACTCTGCTAAGCCTAAAAAACGACCTAATGATGATGTCCACCTTGAATAGCCTCACCTTGAGGATTATAAAAACCGGTGGCGCCGTGCTCTATAAAACCTAGGTTAATCATTTTTGCTAAAAATGGGTCGCTTTCGTTATCGCCAATGTCGGCATAGTCGGTGGTTTGAAAGTTATCCCATTTTGCAAACTGAGCCTTAATCGCTGGTGTGTCATTTTGCACCGCGTCTAAGCTAAGTGACGTGTTTGCTTTATTCGCTAGGTTACTAATACTAAATGTTTTTACCAGTTTTGAATGGGTAAAAAATGCCAAGTTATACTGAGAGTTATTTTCTTCTAAGCTGTAATTTTTTATTTCGTTGCAGCCTTCGCCTTCGGTGCTCACTAATGTCATTTTTTCAATAAGATGATTATCTACCAGCTGTACTTTTGCACTCCACTTTTGCACTCCTTGCACCTCTGAGGGCTGATATTCAATACCGCGCTGCTGCGCATTAAAATAACGAATAGGCCGTATTTGATTGTTGCTCGTATGCTGCCAAAGCTCTGTTATAACTTGGCTTTGGTGCGCCACTTGTTGCTCATTTCGCCAAAGGGTGAGAGTTTGGCTGTTTTCCTTATTATTTTTAAGCGCTTGTGGAGCCTTATTAATAATAGTGTAAGTGGCTTTTAATACCTGTGGATTTATATCGCACTGCTCAGCAAAGCTGCTTGCGCTAAATAATGCGCTCATTATTAAAAATACTTTTTTCATTGGGCTATCTCTTTAGTTAATCGCTTTTAGCTTAATTGCCTTTAACTTAACCAAAAATAATGGCAGTTTAATGACATAAAAAACCCGCACAGTATGCGGGTTGTTTTATATCGCAAGGTTTATTGCGCTACTTTTTCATCCGCGGCTTTTACAAAGTCAGCGGCAAAGTCCATAACATGGAATAAAAAGCTTTGCTCATTAGTACCTGTTACTAAATGCGCCCCAGGGCCCATTGCATAAACACCTACATCTTCGCCTGCGTGAGTTTCTGATGATAGTGGCACAAGTGCCTCTTGGTGAAAACCTGGCGTTGTAGTATCAACATTACTTAAATCAACACGCCCTGTAACGGGTGCTGCTAAGTAAGATGCATCAGCATCGGTTTCTGCACCTAGATCTCTGTAGCCTAAACCATTAGTGTAACCAACTGTAGTATAAGGCATATCGTCGGCAGCAAGGCTGGGCTCTGTTTGCCCTACACCAACCACTTTACCTAAGATTGGGTTACCGCGTTTAGGGTAGCCCGCAATGGTAAATACGTGACTGTGATCGGCTGTTACTACAATTAGCGTCTCTTCTGGGTTGGTGTTTTCCATCGCTACTTTTACTGCTTTAGCCAGCTCTACAGTATCGTTCAGTGCGTTGTATGCATTACCCGCATGATGCGCGTGGTCAATACGTCCCGACTCAACCGTTAAGAAAAAGCCTTTATCGTTGTTATCAAGCACATCAATCGCTTTTTCGGTCATTTGTGATAATGAAGGCTCGCCTGCAATATCATTGCCACGGTCGGCTTCGTACTGCATGTGAGATTCATTAAATAAACCAAATACACGCTCAGTTGTGGTTGCATCAATCGCAGCAAAACCCGCTTGATCCATCACATAAGCACCATTTGGATATTGCGTTTTCCACTCGGCGGTTAAGTCGCGATTATCTGTACGATCGCCCTCTACAGCACTAACAGCATCAGCTGAGTTAAACGCGGCATCTTTTGGTAAAAAGTGACGACGCCCGCCACCCATAACCACTTCAATTCCGTCTACATCAATACCACTAAAACGTGCTTCTAGGTTCTTTTCAAAGTTAACCAGCTGTGAGGCAATATCTTCACAATTAGCTGACTCAGAAGCAGGCATATCTGAAATATCTTCCCAGTTACGGTCTGCCGATTTAGCGTAGGTTGCCGCAGGTGTTGCATGGGTAATACGTGCAGTAGAAACAATACCCGTAGACTTACCGGCAATCTCAGCCAGCTCTAATGATGTAACAAGCTCATGTCCTTTGCCTGATGCACAACTACCACGTTCAACCGCTTCGTCTATACCAATTACACCCACATCGGTTTTTACACCTGAGGCCATTGCCGTCATTGTACCGGCAGAATCTGGCGTTTGTGCATCCACGTTATAGGTTTTTACAAACCCAGAGTACGGCATGGTTTCAAAGCTTAATTGGTGATCTTCACCCATTTCACCCTGTAATTGCCCCGCTAAAATACGGGCAGCTGTCACAGTAGAAATACCCATTCCATCGCCAACAAACAAGATCACATTTTTAGCTTTACCCGATTCAGTTACCACTTTACTTGCAGCATCTTGCGCGCCGGCGAGCTTAGTTTGTGCATCACTAAACCATACGTTATTGCTAAGAGACGCCAGCTGCTCACTCGTTAATGAGGTGGCTGGGTCGTTACAGACTAAGTTAGTGTGCGTTACTTCGTTGCTCTCTAATTGCCCGTTTGTATTGGTATCAACACCGCTTTGTGTTTCTACGCCGCCATTGATACATTGCGCAGATCCCACTGCAATTGGGAGATCGACCGCTAAAATATTATTGCTATTTTTGTCGTCATCACTCGAACACCCCGTTAATGCGACCATTACTGCTAAAGAAAGTACTGTTAATTTATTCATGTGAGCCGCCATTATTGCTGAGTTAGTTCAAGAGCTTGATTAATTAAATGAAATACAACGTTTTGCTCAATAACACCTTGAGCTAGGTGAGCACCCGGTCCGGTTGCATGCAGTGAAATATCTTCACCTGCGTGTGTTTCAGAGCTCAGTGGTACCGTGGTTTCTTGGTGAAAACCTGGCGTTGTTGTATCAACACCATTTAGCTCAACACGTCCTGCAACCGCAGCTGTTTCATAGCTTGCGTCCGCATCCGTTTCATCGATTAAGTTTCTAAAACCGAGGCCATTTGCATAACCTACTGTGGTGTATGGCATGTTATCAGCAGCTAGCGTTGGTGTAGTTTGCCCTACAGCAACCACCTTACCTAAAATTGGGTTACCACGTTTAGGGTAACCTGCAATAGTAAATACATGGCTATGGTCGGCAGTAACTAAAATAAGGGTTTCTTCTGGATTGGTGTTATCAACGGCAGCTTGTACTGCTTTTGCAAATTCAATGGTGTCATTAAGTGCATTATATGCGTTACCCGCATGGTGAGCATGGTCAATGCGCCCCGACTCAACCGTTAAGAAAAACCCTTTTTCGTTTTTACCCAGTACATCAATGGCTTTGGTGGTCATATCGGTAAGTGAAGGCTCGCCTGCTATATCGTTGGCACGGTCAGCTTCGTATTGCATGTGCGATTCGTTAAATAAACCAAATACTTTAGTGGCGTCATCGGCAATGCTATTAAAACCGGCTTCATCCATCACATAAGTGCCATTTGGATACTGTGTTTGCCACTCAGTAACAAGGTTACGCTCATCGGTACGATCGCCTTCTACGGCGCTCATAGCGTCAGTAGAATTAGCCGCGGCCTCTTTTGGTAAAAAGTGACGACGGCCGCCACCCATCACAAAATCTAAGCCATCAACATCGGTTCCGACAAAGCGTGCTTCTAGGTTTTTTTCAAAATTAACCAGCTGTGAGGCAATATCTTCACAGCCAGCATTAACAGCCGCTTCGGGCATGTCTGAGATATCTTCCCAGTTGCGATCAGCCGATTTAGCATAGGTTGCCGCAGGCGTTGCATGGGTAATGCGGGCAGTAGAGATAATTCCTGTTGCTAGGCCTTTAATTTCAGCAAGCTCAGTGGCTGTAAGTAACTCATTACCAGCCACCGTTGAGCACTCACCGCGCTCAATATCTTCATCAACACCAATAACACCCACATCGGTTTTTACACCTGAGATCATGGCCGTCATGGTGCCTGCAGAGTCTGGCGTTTGTGCATCCACATTATAGGTTTTAACTTGCGCAGAGTAAGGGAACTGCTCAAAGCTTAAATAGCCTTCTTCGCCAAGCTGATTATTGCGTTGACCTTGTAAAATACGCGCTGCCGTTAAGGTAGAAATACCCATGCCATCGCCTACAAATAAAATAACATTTTTAGCTTTAGTGTTTTTAATTGCCTGCGCTTGCGTTGTTTTTGTTGTTAGTTTTGCTTGGGCAGCGCTGTACCAGCTGCTGTCTTTTTGACTTTGCGGTAAAACATTGGCATGACTAACGGCACTAAACGCACAGGTTAGTGCGATTGCCGCAGCAACTTTTTTAATTTTCATCCGTAATTCCCATTATGTAGTGGTTATTTTTAAAAGTGTGAACACAAAAAACATCAACCGCTGTACTCTAAAAAAGAGTTATGACTAATAAAGGTAATTTTGATGAAGAAAAAATGACGGTGGCAATAAAACGCAGAATAAAGTGAAAGGGGATGGGATTTAAAAAAGCTTAAATCCCATTAAAAAGTTAATGGGTAATATTTATAGCCTTTGCATACGTAGTAGGAGCAAAGCGGGTGGTCATAAACAGCATTGCAATTAGCGTTATTACCAACATAAACCAAGATGCTTGATAGCGTGCAGTAACATCGAGTAAAACACCTGCTATATAAGGCACGATAGCGGTAATAATAAAGCCAACACCTTGGACAAACGCAGTGAGCACGCCTGCCAATTTTGGATTAGACAAGTGATCGAGCGCCACGGTGAGTGTTAGCGAAAAACAAGCACCTAAACCACACCCTATCATCCCCACCCAAACGTTCATCATAGAATCGGGCATCAATATTAATCCTATAAAACCTATTAGCTGAATCGCAACAGCAAAAAATAACCAAGGTCGCCTGTCTAAGCGGTTTGCTGAAAGTACCGGTGCACCCAATGCACCAATTACCTGAAAAACAGTCATAACGCCAATAAGCTCCCCACTATTTTGTGCACTCCATCCTAAATCCTGAGCGTAACTAGGTAACCAAGCAATCATGCACGCGTAACCGCCATTAGCGAGTCCAAAATAGGCAGCAAGTAACCATGCTCGCTGGTTAAAAAATAAATTAAGCTTAATACTGTTATGCTTTGCGTCCATCGGCTCCTGCGGCCTTAACCACCAAAGCAACAGAGCAATAACAGGAATAATAAGCCACACTCCAAGCCCTGCTTGCCAACTGCCATAGTGCACCGCCACCCGCGGCGTTAATATTGCAGCTATACCACCGCCTGCCATAAGTGAGGCAGAATATACCCCCATAGCTAAAGGAACTCGCTGTGGATACCAACGTTTAACCACTCCTGGAGCCATCGCTTGCACTATTGCAATGCCTGTACCGCCTAATAGCGCACTGATTATTAACGCCCAACCACTGCCAAGCCACAAACGCCAAAAACCAGCTAATGCAATTGCAAACAATCCACCAGCAATCCACGCATTTTCACTTAAATAACGCCCAAGCCAAGGAAGTAATAATGGAAACACACCCATACAAAACATAGGGAGTACAGTTAACAAAGACGCCCCTTGTAAACCAAGCCCAGTGCTTAAACGAATTTCTTCAAGTAATGGGCCGGTAGAGGTAAGCGTGGGTCGTAAGGTCATTGCGAGCACAGCAATAATTAACATTGGCCAAAAAAGCGAAAGTGCCGATGCATAAGAAGAAGTAGAAGTGCTGTGATTACTCATCAATAAAAACCATCCTTAATAACCAAAAAAAGCCGGCGCTTAGCGCCGACTGTTTATTTACAAAATATTATAAAGCGTTTAGAAAGGCTTGTAAGGTAAGAACTTACCATCAAGCGTAATTACAGCACGTGAGCCACCTTCAGGATCTTCAACTTTTTTCATATCTACTTTAAAGTTAATTGCACTAATAATACCGTCGCCAAACTGCTCATGAACTAATGCCTTAAACGTTGTACCGTATACTTGCATCATTTCATAAAAACGGTAAATAGTCGGATCGGTTGGCATATTGTTTTCGACACTACCGCGTAGTGGAATAGCTTTAAGTAATTCAACCGCACTTGCATCAAGGCCCAGCGTTTGTGCCACTTTTTCAGCGGCTTCTGCAGGCAATGGGTGCTGGCCTAATAAAGCCGCCGTCACGTAAACGTCGCTTAAACCTGTGCCCTCTGCAATTTGTTCAAACGACAGATTTTTTTCTGCTTTTGCAGCAATAATTATATCGGTTAATGCTAGGCGCGCCGTGTTGCTCACTTGAGATTGGATCATAATAGTACCTCTTACAATGGTTGGTTATACAGCTACAGGAAGCTGAATTGGATATGCACGAACATCGGTATGTTCGACAAGGGAAACAAACGTATTCGTTGCGCCATTTAAAGCTTCAATGCCGCCAGATTCGATATCATAAACCCAGCCATGTAATGCCAAGCGACCTTCGCCAAGCGCAAGACGCACCGATGGGTGAGTTTTAATGTTTTCTAGTTGTGCAATCACATTTTCGCGTACCATAGCTTCAATGCGCTCACGTTCATTTGCGTGATTGCGCGCTTCATTAACAATACGAGCTGAGTCGGCATAGCGCAGCCAACTGCCAACAGCAGGCATGTGATCCATGCACTTACAGGTTGCTATTGCCGTCATTGCTCCGCAATCAGAATGGCCGCAAATAACCACATCGGTTACTTGCAGTGCAGTAACTGCATATTCAACTGATGCAGAAACCCCGCCAGGCTCAGGCCCATAAGATGGGACGATGTTTCCGGCATTGCGAATAACAAATAATCCACCAGGTTCACGTTGTGTTACGAGCTCAGGCACTAAACGACTATCAGAACATGAAATAAACAAAGTCCGTGGATTTTGCTTAGTAGCCAAATTTTTAAATAAATCGGCACGCTCTGGGTATGCATCACTTTGAAACTTTAAAAAACCTTCAATGATATCTTTCATAACGGGTGTCTCTATATTGTCGATGAGATGAATATTACGCCCGCTTTTTAATAAGGTAAAAGACTGGTATATTATGATACCGATAAGAAATACTTATAGTTAGCTATGATACTTCGCCATATCAATTACTTTTTGGCCGTTGCCAAGCACAAAAACTTTACCAAAGCAGCAGCATCCTTATATGTGTCTCAACCTGCATTGTCTCAACAAATTAAACAGCTTGAAGAAACCCTCGGTGCACCTTTATTTGACCGCTCAGGGCGCAGCGTAAAATTAACTGATGCAGGAGAGGTATATGCTCGTTATGCACACAGAGCCTTGCAGGATTTAGAAGAAGGTAAGCGGGCGATTCATGATGTACAAAACCTCAGCCGGGGGTCATTGCGAGTGGCTATTACGCCGACGTTTACTACTTATTTTATTGGGCCATTAGTCAACGCATTTCATCAGCACTACCCCAACATCACCTTAAGCATGGAAGAGATGTCGCAAGAACGCATGGAAAATCGTTTGTTAGATGATGAGTTTGATGTAGGTATAGCCTTTGAAGGCAACCATAGTGCAGACATACACGCCCAAACTTTATTACAAGAGACACTCGCTTTAGTAGTAAATAAACATCATGCTTTAGCTAGCAAACACCGTATTGACCTGAGCACTTTAAATGAACAATCACTGGTGCTGCTCAGTAATGAGTTTGCTACTCGCGAACAAATTGAACGTCATTGTCGCCAACACAAGGTGCAGCCTAATGTACTTATGGAAGCCAATTCACTCAGTGCCGTTATTGAAATAGTGCGCCATACACAACTAGCTACTTTGCTTCCCTCTAACATAGCGAGTAAGCACGAAGAGTTAGTTGCCATTACTCTTGCACCTTCATTATTAAAACGTACCGCGGTGTTACTACAGCGACAAGGTGCTTACCAAAGTGCCGCAACAGCCGCTTTTATAGAGCTTGCTCACAGCACCGCTGAGGCAATAAGCTCAAACATATAACGATAAAACTAAAAGCCGCTCAGTTTATGAATGTCGTGCTTGAGCATAAGCCAGCTATTGCCTACAATAGCGCATAATTAATTCAACGCAGATCACCAATATGACTGATACAAACAAACCAGAATTACCAAATCAACTGTCTATCAACCCACGTAGCAAATTTTATGTAGAAGAAGTATTTGAGCATGAAATCGGTATTACACTTAACGGTAAAGAGCGTTTTGACGTTGAAGAATACTGCATCAGCGAAGGTTGGATAAAAGTAGCGGCACCTAAAGCGCTAGACCGTCGCGGCCAGCCATTACTTATGAAAGTAAAAGGCACTGTAGAAGCGTTTTACAAGTAATTGCTTACTTGTAAAAAGAAAAGCGACACCTTACTGGGTAGTCGCTTTTTTTTGTGCCTTTTAAAAACAGCTTTAACATGTTGAACTTTTTTCATACTCAACCTGATGAAGTTTCATTATGAATTTTCAAAAAGTATGTTTGAATAGCCTTAACTATTTAGACGTATAGAAGTCCATTATGAGTAGGTTAACAATATTAGATGGCGGCATGGGTCGTGAACTTAAACGCATGGGCGCGCCATTTTCACAGCCACTTTGGAGTGCACAAGCTTTAATAGAAGCACCACAATGCGTAACTCAAGCGCATCAAGCTTTTATAAATGCGGGGGCAGAAATTATTACGGTAAATAGCTATGCGTGTGTCCCCTTTCATTTAGGTGAAACGCTTTACCAAGCACAAGGTGCAGCACTTGCACAGCAAGCTGCTGTAATTGCAAAAAAAGCAGCTCAAAACACTAATCAAAACGTGCTAGTTGCGGGTTCATTGCCACCCGCATTTGGATCGTACCGTGCTGATTTTTTCCAAAGTGAACGCGCATTTACTATTTTAAATACCCTGTATAAAGCACAAGACGAATATGTCGATGTTTGGATTGGTGAAACCATATCAAACATTGAAGAAGCGCGGGTTATGGCAAGGGTGCTTAAGAATTCAAACAAACCATGTTATTACGCATTTACCTTAAATGATGAAGTAAGCGAACAAGCGACATTGCGCTCTGGTGAATTAGTATCCGACGCTATCTTAGCATTACTCGAACATAATATAGCGGGCATATTCTTTAACTGCTCTATCCCTGAGGTTATTGAACAAGCGCTACGCGACACTAATCGCGTACTAAAACAGCAGAATAAAAATGTTGATTTAGGGGTCTTTGCAAATGGTTTTACACCAATCGCCAGCGATTATAAAGCCAATGAAGGCTCGCAAGGTTACCGCGACTTATCACCCGCTGAGTATGTAGACTTTGCTAAACAATGGCACAACCTTGGCGCAACAATTATTGGCGGCTGCTGTGGTATTGGCCCCGAATTCATAGCAGCGCTGGTAAAGTGGAAAAGCGATATTAAAGCGCTTTAATATCGCTTATTTAACTACAAAAGTATCGAGAACCCCTTTTGAGCTTATTGACTGCTTCCCAATACCCAATCGAGCCCTTGTATTGCGGTGGTTGGGAATGCGGTTGCATGCTGTGCTCCCTCAATAACAACACTTTTTAATTTTATATTATCACTATTAAGCGCATTAATTTTTTGCACAAGTTGCGCTGCGCCTTCAACCATATTTTGCCCTTCACCAAAGGCTCGAGTTTCCTTTGCCCCAACAGATACATAAACCTTTATTGGCATTTGGGGCTTATTCACTTTTAACGCTAGCAGTGCATTGTTATCAAACCAAACTGACGGGCTGCCAATAATATAATTGCTAAATAAATCAGGTGCTATAAATAAAATAGTCGCGCCAAATAAGCCGCCTAGCGAGTTACCTATATACGTTCTTTGCGTATTGCTTGCTCGGTAATTTTTTTCGATAAAAGTAAATACTGTGCTTTGCAAAAACGTAACGTGCCCTTTGGCATTACCCGTTTGCTTCTTCCAATTTTGAGCCTGAGTCGGTGTGTAATCCCTAATTCGACTATTAGATCCTCTCGAGTCTTTTTCATAGCCAATCGCCACAATAATAGCCTGTTGCATTTTGCCGCTATTCATAGGAAACCGTGTAGCCCCTGCCACTATAGGAAACGTGTACGGCGCATCGGTTAAGTAAATAACTGGATATGTTTTATTAGGCTCCTTTGCATATGACTTAGGTAGCTGAATAAAAGTAGGGTACACCCGCTTGGTAGCAGGATCGGTGAGTTCAATAACACTGCTTCTAGGGATTTCGTAAGGGGTATTTGCGCTTAATTTAAAACAGATGAAAACACAAAGTAACAGCAAAAGCTTTAAAGCAGTATTCACTAAATTAGTTTACCTAAAAAACGATATTTATAATTACAATGCCACATAGTCGCTACTTTTAACACTGGCAGTGTTAAACAAGCTGATCTGATTTATCACCTGAACAGCGGCATTTTTCGTTATTTTTTTTAAAACACTGTTGGTAGTTAAACCAATGGGCTAATGCGATAAAAGCGGAGCCAATTAAAGTGAGTGCTTTTTCGGCCTCTTCTTGACCTAGCAATACTGCAATTATCAAAAAAGCTAGACCAACAACTCCACACGCCATATAACGTGTACGTTTGTGCTTTTTACAGCCTAAGCTTAAAGCTAATAAGCTTGTTGGTAATACTGCAGCAAGAACCCATAAGTGAAACTGTTCACCATTTATTTGTAGTACAGCAAAGCTTGGCAACAGCGCTAAAATAACCGGTGTTGCAAAACAATGTACCGTGCACATTAACGAAAGCCCAATGGCAAACTTGTCTGCTGTTATTTGAGTCAGCTTCATTATTTATCCTTCTTTTTAATTGTGTTAGCGGTACTTTGCTGGCACCCAAAACAAACACCTGAGATTTCTAATTGCGAAGTTGCTGGCGTAAACCCTTTCATTTTCAGTTCCCTAAACAAAGATTTAACCGAATTGTTAAGGTCATTCACCTCACTTGCTTTATTACAAGAGCTACAAATTAAAAACATCGATAGTTGATGCTCTCTATCATCATTAAAGTGACTGCACGGTATAAACTTATTTTCTAACTTTAATCTATGTACCAGACCTACCGACTCTAAAAAACCTAATATCCGATAAACGGACATTGCCAAAATCGGTGTATTTATTTGCTTATTAAATTGATCTGTTAACTCATAAGCAGACAAAGGTTTATGTGCTTTCAATAGAATTTCAAATACCTGCTGACGTTTTGGCGTTAATTTTTTTTCAAAGGCTTCACATCTTTTTATCGCAAAACCCATCATCTCTTTAAATTGCTGCTTATTCATATTACCCACTCTAATGTAGTGGGCTGATGTTTTAACTTTGCCATCCTTGTTGCCCAATGCCTCCGCTGTGGTTTTACCTAAAAATTTATTAACTAGAGCTAAATAAATGTAACAACTAACTTTTGCTTTACAGCAAACAGATCCCCCACGAACAACACCTAAACAATGACAAAAAAGACTTAAGCCACTGAATTTAAATAAATTTAATTTAAATTATGTAGATGAAGCAGCCAAATTATATATCCTGAGTGATTTTTAGTTAATTAACTATTGATACAATATAACATTTCAAGCACAATTGATACAATATAACATTCGCAAAGGAATTCAAATGACACGAAAATCTCAATTAGCTTTGTTTATAGCAGCCCTACTACCAACAAATGCGCTTGCAAATACCATCGAAGGTGTTGTTCTAAACAACCAAGGTAAAGTTGTGACCAACGCAACTGTAGAAGTTGAAGGCTCAGATATAACAGCAGTAACAGATGCAAGCGGTAAGTTCGTAATAACTGATTTAAAAAGTGGTTTAAAAGAACTTCATATTACCGCCCCTGGTTATGCCCATCTGCATCGAGATATCACATTTAGTGATGATAAAAGCCAATCAATTACCTTTAACTTAGAACGTTCACCCATTGAAGTAATTGATATTGAAGCGACGCCTATTCACATGTCGGCAATGGAATCCTCGTCTCCCGTTAGCGTGTTATCTGGCGAACAATTAAGACGGCAGCAAGCTGCAACCCTTGGCGATAGCCTTGAAAAACTCCCGGGGGTTAATACTAACTTTCATGCAAAAGTAGCCAGTACACCTATTATTCGTGGCTTAAGTGGGCCGCGTGTTCTAATTACTCAAAATGGTCTTGATGTCAGTGATGTTTCGCGCGTTGGCCCTGATCACTCAGTCGCATCAGAGGCATCAACCGCAAAACAAATCGAAGTATTACGTGGCCCTGCCACATTATTTTATGGCAGCGGCGCCATTGGTGGTGTGGTTAATGTAGTTGATAATCGGGTGCCTACCGACAGCACAACTCGCGGCGAATGGAACCTTGAGCACAACTCTGTTGATAATCAAAAAGTAGCCTCGTTTAACGCCACTACAGGAACTGATTCTTTTGCATTTTATGCCGACGCCTTTTGGCGTGAAGCCGATGACTATCAAATACCCGTGGCCGCTGAATTAGCCCATGATGACCATAACCATGAAGAACATAGTGGCGATTACACCGTTGCAAATAGTAATGAAGAGTCTGACGGCTTTACCTTAGGTACTAGCTATCTATTTGACCAAGGTTTTGTAGGTATAGCTGTTGAGCAATTTAATCGTCAATACGGCATTCCAGGCCACACCCATGGTGGCGAAGATGTTAATAGCGCTGAGGAAAGCGTATATGCCGACTTAGAGCAAACTAAAGTGCAGTTGCTAGGTGAATATAACCTTGATAACAAATGGCTTAATAGAGTAAACCTGCGCGCAGGTTTTACAGATTACGAACATGCTGAAATTGAACATGGCGCAGTGGGTACCACGTTTGAAAATGAAACCAATGAGTTACGCGTAGACTTAATGCATAACCCGTTTGCGCAGTGGAATGGTGGTTTGAGCTTTCATTACAAACACAGTGATGTTGAAGCGCAAGGCTCAGAGGCATTCACACCACCGTCACAAACACAAAGCTTTGCTATAGCACTAATGGAAGAAAAACACTTTGGTGACTTTTTAGTGCAATTAGGTGGCCGAGTTGAACGGGTAATCATCGATGCTGATAACGTGTTACTACCTAACATTGATGCACACGCACACAATGACACCGATGTTCATGACGATCATGCTCATGAAGAACATGCCGGCAATACTCGCGTATTTGACGTAGAACAAGAATTCACTCCTGTCAGTTTATCAACAGGTGTCGTGTGGGATTTTGCACCTAGCTACAACTTAGGCTTGTCGGTATCTCGTTCTGAGCGTGCTCCTTCGGTGTCGGAGCTATTATCATTCGGCCCTCACATTGGAACTGGTACTTATGAAGTAGGCGCACTATTTGATATTCATGAAGACGGACATTTTGGTTTATCTGAGCAAGCGCTTGACCTAGAAACAGCAAACAATATTGATTTAACGTTTCGTAAAACCCAAGGTGATATCGGTTTCATTCTTAATGCTTTCTACAACCAAGTCGACAATTATTATTACCAAATCGACACAGGCCTATACGCCGAAAGCGGCCACGACCATGGTGATGAGCATAATCATGACCACGGTGACGAGCATGATCACTCATCTGAACTCCCAGTTTATTTATTTAAAACAGATGACGTAATTTTACATGGCTTTGAAGCCCAATTTGCATGGCAGTTAACCGATGAGTTTAAAGTTGATTTATTCTCAGATTACGTTCGTGCACGCCTTAAAGACGGTGGCGATTTACCGCGCACACCACCGCTACGTTTTGGTACTGAGTTTAGCTACCAAACAAATAAGCTGAGTGCGCACCTTCACGTAACTCGTTATCAAGAGCAAGACCGTACCGCGCCAGAAGAAACAACCACAAACGGCTACACCATACTTGATGCCAGCGTTTCATATGACTTATCAGTGCTAAATCAAGATGTGTCTGTGTATCTACGTGGCACTAACTTAACAGACACAGAAGCGCGCGTGCATAGCTCATTTTTAAAGAATATAGCACCACGTCCAGGTCGTAGCTTTGCACTAGGTATTCGCGGTTACTTTTAAGCGCTAAAAAATTATAAATAAAGGAAATTAACATGACTAAACTATTCAAATTAAAATTAATTGCACTGGCAATAAGCAGCACATTAATCACCGCTTGTGGTGATGCAGAAACAAACATTGTTGAAAAAGACCCAATAGAAGTACCTGATGACGGCCACGATCATGGCGATGGTGGCGACCACGGTGATGAATACACTATTGATTCATTAGGTAGGCTTGCGATACTTGCTGGCGATAGCAACGAAGCGAACTTTTTCGACTTAGACGACAATGAGCTTCTTGATACATTCACTCTTACTAATGATTCAAACACGCTATCGTCGTCACCTGATTTTCGTTATGCCGTGATTGCTAGCCGCGCTCAAGATTACCTCGGCTTTATAGACGGTGGCTTATGGCGTGAAGATCACGGCGCACACCTTCATGATTACGAACAAAGCCCTGAGTTTAGCAGTTATGAGCTAACTAGCGGCAGTCGCCCTACTCACTTGGTAAAGCACGATGGTAAATTAGCGGTATTTTACGATGGTGATGCAGCATCAGGCACAACTGCGTCTGTTAAAGTATTAACAGATAACGACATAACAAACGCAACAGCGACCTTACCTGGTATTAGTTACGACATTAATATGCATGGTGTAGCAGAACCTCGTGGAGAGCATTTATTAGCGACCATTCGTCGCGATGATGCCGAAAGTACATCAAACGCTAAAATTTTGCCGGATCAAGTGGGTGTTTATCACTTTCATGATGGCGAATACGAACTTGAACAAACGTTAGAGTTAACATGCCCTGATTTGCACGGCGCAGCACAAAACCATGATTACGTAGCGTTCGGCTGTAGTGACGGTGTGCTATTAGCCAACCAGCATGATGACGAGTACGAAGCTGAAAAAATAGCGAACATTGCAGCCGTTGGTGATTTACGCATTGGTAGTATTTATGGCCACGAAGATAGCGAGGCCTTTATTGGCGTAGCGTCTGGTCACGGCGGCGGCCCTGCAGTGCTCTTAAGCATTAACCCTGCGGAAGCTGAAATGGAAGAACTAGAATGGCAACTAGCCGATGGCGCAAGCGCTGTTTCTTACTCTTTCTCAGCGAATGGCGAGCACTTTTTAGTTTTAGACAGCCTAGGCTTTTTAAACGTACTTGAGGCACATGCGCACGACGGCGAAATGCACTGGGAGCTAGCAGGTCAAGTTGATATTACGCAAGAAGACGTAACAACTATGCCTGAAGGCATGAAGTTTAGTATGACAGTGGCGCAAAACGGTCAGTTTGCTTACGTAGCCGACCCAATAGCCCAACATGTTGTGCAAGTACACCTAGAAGACT
This sequence comes from Pseudoalteromonas sp. 23_GOM-1509m, assembly GCF_000518425.1. Classification (NCBI taxonomy): domain Bacteria; kingdom Pseudomonadati; phylum Pseudomonadota; class Gammaproteobacteria; order Alteromonadales; family Pseudoalteromonadaceae; genus Pseudoalteromonas; species Pseudoalteromonas sp. 23_GOM-1509m. Next base: position 21,708 of record NZ_JADO01000016.1, on the reverse strand, counting down.
TAGAAATTAAAGGCGAACTAGAACTTACATTCCCACCAGCTGCAATCACTTGGTTAGGTATTGCACAAGAGGAAGAACACGCACACGAACATTAATTTTATATCTGTATTTACTTAAAGGTTGGCGCTTTTTGCCAACCTTTTTTATTCACATTTTGTAACAGACCTTTTATCGTAAGTGCATCGCTATTTTTCACCTTATTGTTATGATGGGATAGCTATTAATATAGGATGTAATTCCATGAAAAAACTAACAACATTGGCTCTTGCCTTGGCTGCAGCAATCGCGCCGGGTGTATCGGCCTATGAGACTAAAGACACTCGTTTACTCCGCTTTCCAGATATCCATAACCAAACCGTTACCTTTGTCTACAGTGGCGATATTTATATTGCGAATACGCAAACAGGCGAAAGCAAACGCTTAACCGACCATATTGGCTTTGAAACATTTCCTAAGTTTTCCCCTGATGGTAAGCGCATTGCATTTTCAGCCGAGTATAACGGTAGCCGACAAATTTATGTGATCAACAGTGACGGTTCAAACCTAAAGCAACTTACTTATTATAATGACGTTGGCCCAATGCCACCGCGTGGAGGTTTTGATTACCGCGTTTTAGATTGGACCGCCGATGGTAAAAATGTGGTATTTAGAGCTAACCGCACACCATGGGGAAAACGTATGGGCCGCCCTTACATGGTTCCTGCAGATGGCGGACTTGAACAGCCATTAGCGATTCCAGAAACTGGTGGCGGCATGCTATCTCCAGATGGCAGCAAGTATGTTTATACGCCAATTGACCGAGAGTTTCGTACGTGGAAACGTACTCGTGGTGGTCGTGCGCAAGATGTATGGATTTATGATTTAGAAAAAAACACCTCAGAACAACTAACTACAAACCGTGCAACCGACCAGCAACCAACTTGGGTCGGTGACGATATTTACTTTGTGTCTGACCGTGATTACACGCTAAACCTTTACCAGTACCGTAAAGGCAGCGAACCAAAAAAACTTACCAACTATAAAAACTTTGACGTACTTTGGCCTTCAGCTGGCCCAAATGCGATTGTTTATGAAAACGGCGGTTATTTATATCGCTTTGACGCAAAAACACAAAAAAGCGCTAAGCTAAGCATTAACATTGCTGGCGTGCGCCAATACGCAATGCCGTATAGCAAAAATGTTAGCGATTTTATTGATTCTATGTCGCTCTCTCACGATGGTAAACGCGCTGTATTTACTGCCCGTGGTGAGCTGTTTAGTGTACCAATTAAACAAGGGCCTACACGCAACTTATCTTACACAGAAAAAAGCCGCGAAATAGATGCAAGCTGGTCACCAAATGGGCGCTACATAGCCTACATGAGCGATGAAAGCGGCGAGTACGAAATTTACTTAAAAGATCGCAGTAAAAATAATGCTATTAAGCAACTCACTAGCAATGGCACTATTTGGCGCTTTACGCCCATTTGGTCACCAGATAGCTCTAAGTTGTTGTTTTCAGATAAAAACAACACACTTTGGTGGTTAGATGCAAAATCGGGCAAGCAACACAAAATTGATACCGGTATTTACGACGAAGACGGCATTACTCAATATACTTGGTCGCCTAACAGCCAAGACATTGTATTTGTTAAAAATAACGAAAACCGTTATGCCTCGCTATGGCACTACAACCTTAAAAAGAAAAAGGTAACGCGCTTAACAGACGAAATGAGTAATGAGCAAAACCCTACTTTTTCGCCTGATGGTCAATACCTTTACTTTAGCTCAGAGCGCGACTTTAACCTGGCATTTAGTAGCTACGAGTTTGATTACATGTTTAATCGTGCAACTCGTATTTATGCAGCTGCAGTAAACGATAGTGTTAAACCGCTTATTGCCTTACAAAGTGACGAAGCCACGATTGTCCAAGATAAAGAAGATGAAAAAGAAGACGACAAAAAAGTTAAAAATGCACTGCAAAGCAATGACTTTATGCAACGTGTTACCGCACTTAATGCCCCTGCGGGCGATTACCGTGGCTTAACCGCAGTAAAAGACGGCGTACTGACTCTTGCTAATGGCGGTTTACAGCTAATAGGCACCGATCACAACAGTGAGCTAGAAACAATCGCCAAAGGCGTTAGTAATTACACCATTTCAAGCAATAGCGAACACCTACTTGTACATACAGATGGCGGTTACAGCTTAATTGAACCTAAGCCAAAACAAGATTTAGACGCAAATAAGCTCGATTTAAGCAAAATGACGCTTAAAATTAATCCGCAAGCAGAGTGGCAACAAATGTATGTAGAAGGTTGGCGCACACTGCGCGATTGGTTCTACGACGAAAACCATCACGGACAAGATTGGGATGCTATTTTAGCTAAATACCAACCTATGGCTGATGCCATTAGCCATCGTAGCGACCTTGATTATGTTCTTAGCGAAATTGCCGGTGAAATTAACTCTGGCCATATTTATGTGCAGTCGGGTGATATGCCTAAAGCAGAGCGTAAAAACCATGGTTTATTAGGCGCTAAGCTTGCAAGCGACCCATCTGGTTATGTAAAAATAGAACAAATCTTTAAAGGTGAAAACTGGCATGACGATTTCCGTTCACCGCTTGGCACCACAGGTGTAAAAGCACATAACGGCGATTACATTATTGCGGTAAATGGCCGCTCGGTAAAAGACGTTGCTAACTTTTACGAACTCCTTGAAAACACCCAAGGCGAGCAAGTAGAGCTAGTGCTAAACAACAAGCCGCGTAGCAAAGGCGCATGGCAAATAACTGTAAAACCGATAGCAAGTGAGCAAGGCCTACGTTATTTAGACTGGGTTAATTCGCGTGCAGCTTACGTTGATAAGCTATCAAATGGGCGTATTGGCTATGTGCACCTGCCAAATACAGCCTATGAGGGCAATCGCGCCATGTTTAAAAACTACATGCCGCAAACAACCAAAGATGCCATGATTATTGATGACCGTTACAATGGCGGCGGTTTTATTCCTGAGCATATGATCACCTGGCTTGCGCGTAAACCGCTTAACTATTGGAAACGCCGTGGTGTAGAGCCAACTAAAACACCGCAGTTTGCACACAATGGTCCTAAAGCCATGCTAATAAATGGCTATTCAAGTTCTGGTGGTGACGCAATTCCTTACTACTTCCGCCAAGCTGGTCTAGGTAAGCTAATTGGTACCCGTACATGGGGTGGTTTAATTGGTATTTCTGGTAACCCAAGCCTTGTAGACGGCGGACAAGTAATTGCTGCTACATTCCGTATTTTAGATACACAAGGTAACTGGATCATAGAAAACGAAGGTGTTGCACCTGATATTAAAGTGGTTGACCGCCCAGAGCTTATTTATAAAGGCCAAGATCCATCAATAGAGCGTGCAGTACAAGAGTTATTAAAGGAGCTTAAAGAAAACCCTAAGCAACCTTTAGTGGTGCCACCAGCACCTACTGATTTTTAATTTGCTGCATAGCAATATTAGCTAATAAAAAAACCCTGCAAATTTGCAGGGTTTTTAATAATTCGAGTTTAATGACTTATATGTATTAAGGCTTATCTTTTTCTCCAGCCGCTCCATACGTCATCTTCTTGGTTGGATTTTTTCTTCTTTTTCTTACCTGTGCCTTCAGGCTTTGCCATTGGCTTATCGTTTTTAAGTGCCTCAGCCGCACCAAGGTTGGCTTGATTTACTGCAAAGCCGGCTACCTCTTCGCGCTCTAAGCGTAGTTTGTTTTTCTTTTCGATAATTCTAAAGTGATGGAAGTCTTCATAATCAATTAACGATAACGCTAGGCCTACGTCACCAGCACGGCCGCTTCGGCCAATACGGTGCATGTAATCAGCAGGGCTACGCGGTAAGTTAAAGTTAATCACTACTGGCAGTTTGGCAATGTCTAAACCACGGGCTGCAATATCGGTGGCAATCAGTACTTCAATTTCGCCCGCTTTAAATTTTTCAATTACGCGAGTACGTTCGCTTTGGCCTTTATCGCCATGGAATACTTGCGCATTCACGCCACGTTTTTCAAGCTTGCTGGCTAAGTGCTCACAGTCTTTTTTAGCGTTGACAAAAATCAGCGCTTGGCGCCATTTGTGCTGCTTAATTAAATGCGCTAAAACCGTGGTTTTTTCACCTTTATTAACTGTAAATACGCGCTGTACAAGCGTGCTCTCTTCTTTACTTTGTACTTGTATTTCAACCGGATTATTTAACAGCTCTTGCGTTAAAAGCGTTACTTGCTCTGGGAAAGTAGCTGAAAACAACATGGTTTGCTTTTTAGCCGGCATTAATGCCAATAGCTCAGCAAGCTCTTCAGTAAAGCCAAGGCTTAACATGCGGTCAGCTTCATCAAGCACTAAAGTTTTTACTTTATCCAGCTTAATGGCATTGCTTGATATTAAGTCGAGTAAACGCCCTGGGGTTGCCACGATAATATCGGCACCACCACGTAGTGCCTGCATTTGGGTATTAACCGATACACCGCCAAACACCGCTACCGTTTTAATGGCGCCATTAAAGTTTGCAGAGTATGATTTAACACTATCAGCCACCTGCGTTGCCAGCTCACGAGTAGGCACTAAAATTAGCCCTGAAACAAAATTACCTTTGCTCGGCGTTTTATTCGCGCCTTTTGCTAAAAATAGCGTTTGTAGCATAGGCAAAGCAAAGGTTGCTGTTTTACCTGAGCCGGTATTTGCCCCCGCAATTAAGTCACTCCCCGCCAAGATACTTGGAATTGCTTTTGCCTGAATCGGCGTAGGTTGCGAGTATTCAAGATCAGACAAACGAGCAATTAGCTCTGGAATAAGGCCAAGTTCGTTGAAATTACTAGGATTTGCGGCTGAGGTCATAAAAGGTGCGGGCTCATTGCTAAAAATAGCCTGTAATTTTAGCGTATTTAGCAACTATTAAGTAGAGGTTAGTGATTTAAATAATATTTAGCTACAGGTAATAAAAAGACGCTTGCGCGTCATTTTTATTTAACAGTAACTAAAAACCCTAGTTACGCTTATCTAGCTCTACCTGTAACCTAGCTTTTGTTTCTTTTAAGTAATTTATATAAGGGTATGAGTCATCTGCAATGGCTAAAGCAGATTCCATATGAGCCAGCGCTTGACTAATATTACCTTGCATCTCATAGCCATAAGATAAAGCAGAGATCGCACTAACTGATTTTGGGTGATTTTTTATATTGTATTTAAACACCTCAATAGCCCGTTCAAATTGCTGGTTATCCGTTAGGTTATAACCAAGTAGCCTAACAGCGCGATCCGGTGGCGATACCTGTTCGCCCCATTGTTGAGATAAGTTTTGATAATAAGTATCAATAGAGGCTACATCGTCAGTTAAAGCACTTATAGGCATTTGTTTAGGCAGAAATAGATTGTAATAGGCATTAAATACGCCAGCAGCAGCGGTTAAGTTATGCGAGATACCATCAAACGCATCACTAGAGAAGCGTAACCCTCGCACTTTATGCGATTGCAGTGATTGCTGCAATTCATCGTACCTTTCACGCATTATACCGGCTTCTTCGCCAATATTGGTGTAAACGTAACTGTTAAGGTCTTTCGTTTTAGCTATAAACGATTTTGTACTTTTTACCATTGCGCCATAGTTCCACCAAACCGCAGGGCTATAAGCAATATGCGCTTGAAATAGTTCGGGCTTTGCCTGCAAAGCATACAACGCAAATACACCACCAGCAGATGCGCCAGCAATAACCTTATAGTCATGCGTGCGATAGTTTTTATTAACTAAAGGAATGAGCTCTTGTTCAAAGAACGCTAAAAACGTTGTAGCACCGCCCCCTTCACCAACTGGGCCCTGAGGTTCCTTGTTCACTGTAGGATACATATCTCTAAGTCGATTAGTGTTTTCGATAGCGACAATAATAACCTCAGGCGCACGATTATCATTTTGTAAACGCTCAATAACAGCACTTGCAAGCGGTATATTACCCGCGCCATCTAAGCGATATATAACAGGATATACCTTATTTGACTCAGCTTGGTAGCTCTTTGGTAACTGTACAACAACTGTGCGTTCTTCATTTAAAACAGTAGATTTAATAGTGTGCATGAATTGAGAGTCATCAGCACTTTGCTGTTTAGTGTCAGATTGTGCAAAGGCACTTTGTGAACTAAAAATACTAAAGCTAATAAAACAAATGGCAGTAAATAAACGCATGACTAATCCCTTAGAGAATAATAAGTTACTTAAGCTAACAGACTTCCAGGCACAAAAAAAGCGCCTTAAGCGCTTTTTTAACATTAATCAAAACCTATAACCTGTTGATTTTACTCAACTGTAACCGATTTTGCTAAGTTACGTGGTTGGTCAACGTCAGTGCCTTTAATGACCGCTACATAGTACGATAGTAACTGTAGTGGAATTGTATATACAACAGGGGCAATTACGTCATCTACGTGGTTTACGTTGATCACACGCATGGTGTCGTCTGACTCAAAGTGTGAATCTTTATCAGCGAATACATAGATGATGCCACCACGTGCACGTACTTCTTCTACGTTTGATTTAAGCTTTTCAAGCAATTCGTTGTTTGGTGCTACAACAATAATTGGCATGTCGGCATCAATGAGTGCTAATGGGCCGTGTTTAAGCTCACCTGCTGCGTATGCTTCAGCGTGAATGTATGAAATCTCTTTAAGCTTAAGTGCGCCTTCCATCGCGATTGGGTATTGCGACCCGCGACCTAAAAACAGTGAGTGGTGTTTATCAGCAAACTCTTCTGCAAGGTCTGCAATACCATCAGCCAACAATAGCGTTTCCTCTAATTTAGCTGGTAGCAGTTTAATAGCGTTAACAATCGTGCTTTGATCTAAGCCTTTTTCTTGCGCAATAGACGCAGTAAGCATTAACAAACCAACAAGCTGCGTAGTAAATGCTTTAGTAGAGGCTACACCAATTTCAGCACCAGCTTTGGTCATAAAGGCAAGGTCTGATTCGCGTACAAGCGATGAACCTGGTACGTTACAAATAGTCATTGACCCCATGTAGCCTTGCTCTTTGGCTAAACGCAGTGCAGCTAAAGTATCAGCCGTTTCACCTGACTGTGAAATCGTTACTAGCAGACTATTTTCGTGTACAAACGATTGGCGGTAACGGAACTCAGAAGCAATTTCTACGTTACAGCTAACACCTGCAAATTGCTCAAGCCAGTAACGAGCAACCATACCTGAGTGGTATGACGTTCCACAGGCAATAATTTGTACGTGTTTTACGTCTTTAAATATTTGCTGTGCGCTGTCGCCAAAGGCATCAATCGCGACGCGGTCATCGTTTAAACGTCCTTCAAGGGTGTTACGTACTGCAAGTGGCTGCTCATAAATTTCTTTTAGCATATAGTGACGGTAATCACCTTTGCCTGATGCATCTTGTGTGATGTTTGATTCAACAACCTCACGTTCAACCGCGTTGCCATCGGCATCAAAAATTTCTACTGTGTCGCGAGTAATGCGCGCTACATCACCTTCTTCTAAGAAGATAAAGCTGCGAGTTACCGGTAATAATGCAAGTTGATCAGAGGCAATAAAGTTTTCACCAAGGCCTAAACCAATAACTAACGGGCTGCCTGAGCGCGCTACAATAATTTCGTTATCATTCGCTTTATCAAACACAACGGTACCAAATGCGCCTTCAAACTGTTTAACAGCTGCTTGAACTGACGCTAATAAAGTCGTGTGCTGCTGACGTAACTGATGAATTAAATGCACCATGACTTCAGTGTCGGTGTCTGATAAAAACTCGTAACCGTCGCCTTTAAGTGCTGCACGCAAGCTTGCGTGGTTTTCAATGATACCATTATGTACAAGCGCTAATTGATTGCTTGAAACATGTGGGTGAGCATTGGCTTCAGTTACACCGCCATGAGTTGCCCAACGAGTGTGTGCAATACCTGTGTGACCGCTAACACCAGCTTGTTCAAGTGCTGACTCTAAGTTTACAACCTTACCTACTGCTTTAACTGTATTAAGAGTATTGCCTTCAAGTAAAGCTACACCTGCTGAGTCATAACCACGGTACTCAAGACGCTTAAGGCCTTCAACTAAGATTTTATTTACTGGACGTTCTGCAACAGCCCCAACGATTCCACACATAGTGTCTCCATTAATTTTTTAATTCTAGCAACTCACGATGTAGTTGCTATTCCATAATCTCTGCGCAAATTAGTTTTACACCACACGCCTCTATGGCTGCGCGTTTATCATGCGCTAAGCCACTGTCGGTTATTAATGTGGTTACTGTTTGCCACGGTAATTCTAAATTTGGTATTTTTCGGCCAATCTTTTCTGACTCAACCAGCACAATAACTTCGCGCGCCGCTTTAGCCATCACTTGGCTTAATCCAACAAGTTCATTAAACGTGGTTGTTCCACGCGCTACATCAATGCCATCAGCACCAATAAATAGTTGATCAAAATCATATGAGCATAGAACATTTTCGGCTACTTGCCCTTGAAACGATTCTGAATGCGGATCCCACGTGCCACCTGTCATCAAAAGTGTTGGCTCATTTTCAAGTGCTAATAAACGCGTTGCTACTTTAATGGCGTTAGTCATAACAACTAACCCCTGCTTTGTAGCCAACTCAGGGATCATTGCTGCAGTGGTGCGCCCACTGTCTATAATAATGCGATTATGATCTTTTATAAGCGATGCTGCCGCTTTGGCAATGGCCACTTTGCGCTTAGAATCAATCTCATCGCTAACAATCTCTTTAGGCAGAGCAATAGCACCGCCGTAACGGCGCAGCAATAAGCCACTTTTTTCAAGCGCGGTTAAGTCTTTTCGAATAGTTACTTCTGATGTTTGAAACTGTTCAGCTAAAATATCGACAGCCACTTCACCTAATTCATTAACTTGAGTGAGGATCAGATGGCGGCGTTGCTGAGTGTTTCGTTTGGTCATAAGTGATTACAATTAAGTTTCGTTTCGAAAGTTAGTGAATTTTAAACGAAACATAATAAATGGCAAGTGAATGCGCAAAAAAAGCACAGTTTTATTCAAATTATCATCATGCTTAAAGTAGGTTAAGCTAGACACCATTATTTAAGTTAAACAAAATTGATATGCAGTCATTTAATAGTATTAGTAAAGAGAATCTAGCGCAGCGTAAAGCTGTGCACGAAATTTGCCGCTTATTTAATAAAAGCCCCAGTAAAGGTAATTTAAAGCGAATAAAAGAATTATGCTCACACTGTGGTGATGGAGTAATTATTGAAGCGGGCTTTCATTGTGACTATGGTAGTCAAATACAAATTGGTGATCGTACTTTTATAAACATTAACTGCACTGTGTTGGATGCGCCAATAAATGAAGGAGCTATAAGCATTGGCGACGATTGTTTAATTGGCCCGAACGTTCAACTTTTGGCAGTATCTCATGCGGTTAACCCCACAGAGCGGCTCAATAAAGAGAACTTTGCAGCACCGATTACTATTGGTAATAACGTGTGGATTGGCGCGGGAGTTATTGTGTTAGCTGGCGTTACCATTGGCGAAAACGCTGTTGTGGGCGCAGGGTCGGTAGTAACCAAAGACGTGGCTGCGAACACTGTTGTTGCCGGTAATCCTGCTGTAAGAATTAAAGATATTTGAAAAAGGTCTATCGGTATTCTGATAGACCTTTAGTAGGGTTCTTTACTCGTTATTACTCATATCTTAATGTTAACGATGGCCTAGTACTGGCGGCTTTAAAGGCAAGGCTGGCAACGGTGAGCCAAGTGATTGCAGCAACGCTCAAAGCAGCAACCAAATAAACCCAAAGAGCTTGATCAACCCGCTCATTAAAGTTTGCAAGCCAATCACCCACCAGCCAATAAGTAAGCGGGTATGCAATAGCTACACTGCCCAGCACTAAAATCAAAAACTCTTTGGCCAAAAGGTTCATAATGCTGATGCGTGATGCACCAAGGACTTTGCGTACTGCCACTTCTTTTTGACGACGAATCGTGGCAAATGAAGCTAAACCAAAAGTACCTAAGCAAGTTAAGAACACTGCAAGGCCAGTAAATATAAGTACGACAAGAGAAACACGCTCATCACCTTTTAATACCGCTTTATAGTTTTCAGCTAGCAGGTTTATTTTTGGCTCATAAATATTAGACACTTCAGCTAAAGCTGTGATCACTGCTTGCTTTATAGCAGGGAGATTTTGTACGTTCACGGTTAAAATCACTTCAGATACTGGTGCTAAATAGTTAAAGCCACATAAAAACATAATGTTAGAATTCGCATCTTCTGCATTACCAACCTTTACATCTTTTACAACACCAACAACTCGCATATCCACATTACGCCCCGTGTCTTTAATTGTTTGTCCAACAATATCAGCCACATTGCTATAACCAGCCTGCTTGGCAACGGTTTCTGTAATAATTGTACCTACTGTTGTAACCCCATTTGCTCGCGTCGCCCAGTCTGAGGAAAACTCACGGCTAAAGTCTCTGCCAGCAATGAGCGTAAGGCCTAGCCCTTTTACTACATCAAAACCAGAACCTATCACAGGGGTTATTCCACCTGAAAATTCACCATTAGGCCAAGTAGGCTGTAATGTATTATTAATTGAAACGGTTAAACGAGTATCAATAATCGTTGCTTGCTCTACACCATCTATAGCCGTCAAGCGATTAATTAGTGCGCTAGGCTGCTGCGTAAATACCGACTGCACAGGCAACTCTGAAACCACTAAGCGTTGCTGCGTTTGATAGCCTAAAGGAAGATTTTGTAAGTGAGATAATTGTTTTAACAACGTAACCGATGCAATGATCAAACCGATTGCCAATGAAGCTTGCAAGGTCAATAAACATTTACGTACCCAAATGGCCGTATTACCGCGCTGTAAATCGCCACTTAACACTCGTTTTGCACTAAATGATGAGATAAACAATGCCGGGTACAAACCTGCAAGTATGCCTACAGCAATAACGACAGCCATAATGCTCAAACCAAAGGCTGAAAAATAATTCACTATCAGTTCACGATCGACCAGCTGGTTAAAGCTTGGCAATAACAATTCCACTAACACACAGGCAATAATCATCGACAATAGAGCAACCAAAGTAGATTCAGCCAAAAACTGTGTTACTAACTGCAGCTTACTTGCACCAAGTGCCTTGCGCACACCCACTTCTTTAGCGCGCTTTGCAGACTGTGCTACTGTCATATTGATAAAGTTAAAGCCAGCAATCAAAATAAGTAACACGCTCAACCCTGCACAAATCGTTACAACTTGCTTTGCGCCGCCTGCTTTCATTTCAAATGGCGATTTTGCTGTTAAATGTAAGTCTAGTAATGGGTGTAACTCAATGGCAATTTGACCCGCCATTTGCCCATTGAAGTACTGTTTAGACAGTGTATCAGCGAGTGCTTTTGGATCGGCCTGTGGCGCCAAGCGCATATAAACATAGCTACTATTAATCATCAGGTTATTTGGATCATGTTTTACATAAACGAGGTTTTTAAATGCAAAGTGAGTATTGCTTGGTAAATCTGCAAACACCGCCCGTACAGTATATTGCCCTTGTTCGTGCTGTAGCGTGTTACCAATAACATTTATTGTACCGAAAATACGCAGTGCTTCAGATTCACTAAGAGCCAAGCTCTCAGGTGTACTCATTGCATTTTTTAAATCACCAGCCAATGTGTTTATATTGATAAAGTTCTCAATATTTGGCGTTGCCCCATACAAGTCATTAAGTTTAAAACCCTGATCCCGATACTGCACGTCAACCATAGCTTCTCGAGTCAGCGATACCATCGTCAAACCAAACACTTCTTCAACTTGACTATATTCAGTGGCTTTTGCCGCTTGAGAATAATTAAAAATAGGAATGACTGATAAGCCCAACTTTGAGAAATCTTGGCCTACACGGTAAACACGTTCAGCGTGAGGCTGCTGACTATCGTACGATAGCTCGTTTTGTGCAAATAGTGCCACTAAAATAGCCGCAGCTAAGCCAATACTTAATCCTAAAAGGTTTAGGATAAAGTGCTGTTTTTGTTGCTTGAATGATCTTAAAGCAGTGACTAAATAATTAATAAACATATTAAGCAACCTCAACAACGGCTTGCTGCGCAACATTTGCTTTATCAAGCATCACTTGGCCATCCAATAGGCGCACTAAGCGATCAGCATAGGCCCCCTCTTTTTCTGAGTGAGTCACCATAATTACCGTGGTGCCTTCACGGTTTAATTCGCGTAGCATCGCCATCACTTCATCACCGTTTTTAGAATCGAGGTTACCGGTTGGCTCATCGGCTAAAATTAGTTTGGGATTAATCACTAATGCACGCGCAACGGCTACCCGCTGTTGCTGACCACCTGATAACTGCTGAGGTAAATGCTCACCGCGGTGATCAATACCTACGCGTTTTAAAATAGCTTCTACACGCTCTTTACGCTCATTTTTTGATATTTTTTGATACTGTAACGGCAACTCTACGTTTTCATAAACTGTTAGCTCATCAATCAGGTTAAAGCTTTGAAATACAAAGCCAATTGATTCTTTACGTAGCTCTGCTAGTTGCTTTTCGCTATAGCCTGCAATGTCAGTTCCCGCAAAATCAAAGTTGCCTGAGGTCGGTGAATCAAGCATACCCAAAATAGAAAGCAGCGTTGACTTACCACAGCCAGATGGCCCCATTATCGCTAAGAAATCGCCTTCGTTTACAGTTAAGTTAATATTACTCAGCGCTGTTGTTTCAACATCTTGAGTACGAAATACGCGGCTTAAATTAGTTAGTTTGATCATTGTTATTATCCTTAAAATTGTAGTTGCTGTGCTTTGTCAAAGTTACTGTAGCTAGAGGTAATCACTTTATCCCCAGCGTTTAGCCCTTCAAGCACTTCAAAATAGTGTTGATTCTTTTTGCCTAGGCGAATATCACGGCGCACTGCTTTATCACCGCCTTGCTCGATTACATAAACCCAGTTACCGCCCGAGTTAGTAAAAAAAGCCCCGCGTTTAAGCAGTAAGGCATTGTTATTGTCATCCCCTAGCATTAACTCAATATCAATGCTTTGGCCGCGCTTAATGCTTTTAGTGTTACTGGGTAGGTCCACTTCTACTTGAAATTGTGACTGCTGTACGCGGCTATCGATTTTGCTCACTTTTGCATTCACCGTGCCGCTTTCAAGCTCAATCATTACCGCCATGTCACGCTGCACTTGGTTTAAATAAAATTCATCAAGGCGGACCACCAATTTATATTCATTGGGAATATCTATTTGGCCTAATCGCGCACCACTGTTTTTAGATTCACCAATTTCTACATCAAGCTCGCTTAAATAACCCGATACCGGTGCTTTGATTAATAAGTTATCGAGGTTTCTACGCGCAAACTGCAGGTTCTTTTCAAGCATTTTAGCGCTATCAGAAAGCTGTGCCACTTGCACCTCACGGATTGAGTTTTCTTGCTTTTGGCGCTCAAGGGTAAGCTCTTTACGGGCTTGGTAATAATTTAAATCTTCTTCCAGCTCAGCAAGTTGCTCCTGCGCTAATACGCCACTTTTAACCAAAGGTTTAGTTTGTTTTAATCGACGAGTTAAGTGGGTAATTTTTAATTCGATTTCTAATAAGTCGCGGCGTAAATTCAAACGACTGGTTTCCATCGTCATTTGCGTATTACGTAAAAAGTTAAGCTGCTCGGTAACTTGAGCTTCTCGACTCATTACATCAAGTTGTAAGTTAGTGTTGCTTAAGCGCACTAGCGGTTGGCCTTTCTCAACATATTCGCCTTGCTCAACTAATCGCTCTTCTACTTGACCACCGGCGATGGTATCAAGGTAAATGCTGGTTTTTGGCACTACTTGACCACGTAAGCTTAAGGCATCTTTAAATGCACCTTGTTTAACCGTGCTAACCGTCAGGCTGCTACGATCAATATGCTGGCTACGGCCTGTATCGCTGCTTTGTGTAAAACCATATGCAGCCGCTGCAACACCTAAAGCAAGCGCAGCTAAAGTGAATTTTTTTAAATATTTTTGAGTAAATGAGCGTTCTATTTTTTTGTCCATGTCGGCTACCTTGATACAGGTTTAATAACTAATTACCGATAGTTATTACAATCACTATGCCAACTTTAATTTAACTTAAAATTCAAAAAGTTAGATGTTTATTTAGCTGTTAACATATTTATAGTGTCCGCTAATAGAACACTTTGCTATTTTATAAACGTCCATTTATGGACACTGTTCCCTTTTTGTTTTAGGCTAAATAAAACTCTATAAAAATAACAATCATGAAACACACAGGCTCACTTTTAATTGTTGATGACAACCCAGATATTCTCATCGCCGCACGGCTCTTGCTAAAACAGCATTACCAAAGCGTTAAAACCACTGACAACCCATTTGATATTGCTGACATCATTAACGAGCAACGCAAAGTTGATCAGCCAATTGATGTGATCTTACTCGATATGAACTTTACCCAGGACTCCATCAGTGGCAAAGAAGGCTTTTATTGGCTGAAAAAAATCATCGAGCAAGATGCAAATATTGTTGTATTACTAATGACTGCCTACGGCGATATTCAACTTGCAGTAGATGCAATTAAAGCGGGCGCCTCTGATTTTATTGCTAAGCCTTGGCAAAACGAGCAATTACTTGGCGCAGTTGCTGCCGCATTTTCACACGCCAAAGACAAACAGCAAGTGAGCAAATTAACGCGGCAAAGACAAGGGTTAAACCAAGCCTTAAACACGCCTAACTTTGAGTTTTTAGGTCAAAGCAATGCGATGCAGCAGGTGTTTAGCACCATAGAAAAAGCAGCTCAAACTGATGCCAACATATTAATAACCGGTGAAAGTGGCACAGGGAAGGAGTTGACCGCGCATGCCATTCATCAAGCAAGTATGCGCCACAATCAAACCTTTATGAGTTTAGATATGGGTGCAGTAGCGCAGAGCCTCTTTGAAAGTGAATTATTCGGCCATAAAAAGGGCGCGTTTACTGATGCAAAAAGCGATCGCATTGGTAAATTTGAACTTGCCCAAGGCGGCAGCTTATTTTTAGATGAACTCGGTAATTTACCACTTGAACACCAAGCTAAGTTACTGGCGGCATTACAAAATAGGCAAATAACACCAGTTGGCGGCAGCAAAGCCGTTGATATAGATATTCGCCTGATTTGCGCCACTAACGATAACCTTGAGCAAGCAGTTATTGACGGGCGCTTTCGCCAAGATTTGCTATACCGGATAAACACCGTTGAAATTCGCCTTCCGGCATTACGGGAGCGCAATGATGACATTCCATTATTAGCTAATTACTACCTAAAACACTTTGCGCAAAAATATAAACGCAGCTTAACCATTAGCGATGATGATATGAGTGCACTTTGCCAATACGCGTGGCCAGGTAATGTACGTGAATTGGCTCACGCTATAGAGCGTGCGGTTATATTAACTGAAGGGGATAAACTCGATATAAGCTCAGTGGTTGGTAACTCAGCATCAGTTAGTACTGGCAATAATCAAAACACGGAAACTTTTAACAATCAGGTACAGTACGACACTTTTGATTTAGAAATACTCGAACAACGCACTGTAAGAGCCGCGCTTAAGCATCATCAGGGAAATGTAAGCCATTCCGCCAAAGCGCTTGGTTTAACCCGTGGCGCTATGTATCGCCGTCTTGAAAAGTATGGGTTATAAACATGCGTGCTAATTTATTATTAATGATTAATATAATAGCGCTTGTTAGTACGAGTGCATTGCTGAGCTACTTATTCCAAAATAGCAGCTTTTCAGCAACCTCACTATTGCTGATACTAGTGGCGACGGCGTTAATAGTGCATATTTTTTCTCTGTTTAAACGCCAACAAAAACAAGCTGAAATGGTGATACGTGCTTTAGCCAATGGCGACAGCACCTTAGGGCTTGGTCAACAACACCCAATGCTTAAACAATTTGAGCAAGTAAAAACACAAATGCAAACCGCGCGCTTTAATGCCGAGCAACAAGCGCAGTTTTTACAAGCTTTGCTCATCCATGTTGATTTAGCCGTATTGGTATGTGATGACAATGGAAAGGTGATCGAATCAAACCCTGCAGTTAGCAAATTACTGGGTAAAAGCTTTCAGCATTTGCAAGAGTTAGGCGCTGTTGGCGAGCTAATTTTGAACGCCAGTAATAATATTCGCAGCACCACCTATTGGCAAAACGGCGAGCAGCACGACACCCTCTCTATTCAACTGAGTATTGCCGAAATACAAGGTAAAGTACGCCGAGTAGTGAGCTTGCAATCAATTCACGACCAGTTACAACTCAAAGAACAACAAGCTTATAAACGCTTAACTAAAGTACTTACGCACGAAATTGCCAACTCCATTACCCCACTTTCATCGTTAGCGAATACATGTACTAACTTACTACCACAAGAACTGTGTTTTATTGATATTGAAGATAAACAAGACTTACAGCTTGCCCTAAGCACCTTAGCATCAAGAACGGCACATTTAGGCGACTTTATTGCTCGTTTCCGCCAAGTTAGCAGCTTACCTAAACCCAATTTAGCGCCTGAAAATTTAGCCGATATGCTAACGCGTATTGTCGCTTTACATCAACAACAAGCACGCGTTCAACACACCCATATTGAACTGTCGATTAAAAATCAGCAGTTAGTAATGCTTGATAGCAGCCAAATAGAGCAGGTATTAGTAAACTTAATAAAAAATGCTCTTGAAGTACTAAAGAGTAGCCAAAAGTACAGCGCTGAGAATGTCGTTCAAGCAAAGATCGAAATCAGCTTGGCACAAAACACTAGCCAGCAACTTTATATAGAAATCAACGACAACGGCCCAGGAATCAGTGAGCATGTGATAGATATGATCTTCGTACCATTTTTTACCACCAAGCAACAAGGCTCCGGCATTGGCCTTAGCCTCTCTCGGCAAATAATGCTCAACCACGGTGGTGATTTAATTTACGTGCAAAAACCACAAGGCGCCTGTTTTAGGTGTGTATTTGGTTGAGTGTAGAACACCATTTAAGGTGACGACTCATTAGCATTAGCCCTTTCGAGCTAAAGCACGACCTACTAAATTGCACAGCATATCTCGTAGGTCTTCGTTTACGGCGATAGTTAATTTGCAATACAGGTAATTAAGTCAACCTAAATATCAGCGGGCTTACCAATATTAGTCCGCAACCAAAGCCCACTTTAACTTGCCATGCTTTATATTTACCTGTGACTTTAATCCCTAACATCGGGCTTAATAAGTCGATACGGCGCGCAGCAAGAAACACCAGCCAACAAATAATGAAAGTGAGGCTGAGTATAAGTAATGGCTCCACAAAACCACCTAATTGCAGCTTCGACAAATAAAAGGCAAGGCCAATAATCACACTTTGATGTAATAGATAAAAAGGGAATACTGCACAGTTTAATAAAGCCAGTTTAGGGTGATCGTGATTCAAAAAACGTTGTGCTAGTGCCAGCATTAACAACACGCCCATTAACCGTTGCGCAGTATACAGCATATCCATGCTGGTAATTTGCCATTGGCTAGCAGCAGGGTTTTGCCAAATCGTGTGATAACCCAGTACGACAACTAAATAACCTAAAATAAATACCACGAATAGCACTCGCCAATGGCGAAGTAGCTGGCTATAAAATGTAGGCTGCCAAGCAAATAAGTAACCATAAAGTAAGAACAGCGCGCCCATGGGGTATCTAAATGTGTCGCTCGGCCAGCTCAGTTTTAAAATACACAGCGGCAATAGCAATACAATAAAAATAGTAAATAACGAGCGCCCACATAAACGCGTGATTATTGTATGCACAGTAGCGTGATGAAGCAGCGGCATCGCTAGCACTAGCAATAAAGTAAATTGCCATAACGAACGCAAGTACCAAAGATGGTTTACATCGACATGAGGCCAAATCCCTGCTTGATAGTGATTAAATAAAGGGTTAGTTAAATTAAAGAACTGCTGGTAGAACTGCCAAAAGCTCATAGCTAAACCAACCTCTTGGCTCATTTGCGCATAAAGCTGAATAGGCACTATAAACCAAATGCCAAACAATAAAGGCAGTAATATTTTTACACTTCGCGTAGTTAAAAACATACCTAGACTAAAGCGCGCAACAATAAAGCGCAGCGCCACACCTGAAATAAACCAAATTAATCCCATCCGCCATGGCGACAATAAAAGCATGACGTTTTCAATACCGCTGGATAAGTACTGACTTTTAAAATGAAAGCCCCAATTTTCACTGTATAACATGCCGGTGTGGTAAAAAATTAATAAGCCAAAGGCAAGTACTCTCAGCCAATCTAAATCATAACGGCGAGATGGTAACTCTTCACCTTGATTAAATACATTTAACCATGGCTGCAATAGCTTACGTGTTGTGTTTTTAATTACTATTTTAAGTTTCATGATAGATTTAGCTTACGACTAATTAATAACAACTATGAACAACACTCTGCGTTAAGCAATCACAAAAGGCTGATAAAACAGTCAGTAGGGATAAGCGGTGGATATCAGGGATGATAAGTTTGGTGATCTATCACTATCTTGCTAGTCTAATGATGGTCTTTTAAGAGTTACAATAATAATGATCACTTTATCGCACTTTCAGCGCTACCAGAGATGGTATGCGGCATTATTTTTATCTAGTTATATTTTTATAAACAACACGATTAATGCCAGCTCAAATATTATGGAAGCCCAACGTGATGGCGCACTTCCTTTTATGATCTGGGAGCCCTTTGTGTGGGAATACTCGAGTGCTATTGGCACTTTATTATTGTTTCCGGCTTTAGTTTGGTTATTAAAAGCTAAGCCCTTTAATTGGCAAAAAATCTCTCATTCAATATTACTGTACTTAGTAGCGAGCATTGCTTTTTCGTTATTACATATTGGTATTATGGTCGCTATCCGCAAACTCATTTACACCGTGCAGGGTATGCAATATGACTTTGGGTTAGTATGGTTTGAGTTACTTTATGAATACCGCAAAGATTTGTGGGGATTCTTATTTTTGATTGTTGTTATTAAAACCTATCAATATGTCGTGAGCCAATTAACAGGTGAAGCAGCCCCGATCAGTCAAGGCGAAGATACTGCTGAACATGTAAACTTAGACAGGCTACTGGTAAAAAAGCTGGGAAAAGAATTTATTGTTCGCGTAGCAGAAGTAGATTGGCTTGAATCAAATGGCAATTATGTAAATCTACATATTGGCGCTCGAATTTACCCTTTTCGTGCAACCATGACACAACTTATAACTCAGTTAGAACCACAAGGATTTTGCCGCATTCACCGTTCTCATGCGGTTAGGTTAGACGCGGTTGAATCAATCACGCCATTAGCAAGTGGAGATAGTGAAGTAAAACTTACAACAGGAAAAATACTTAACTTATCGCGTCGCTATAAAGATCAATTTAAGGAACTGTTAAATTCAACTACAAGTCATTCTTAACTCACGCTATGTTAAGCTAACCTGCTTTAGGTTAGCCACATTCATTTTTTCGGAGTAGTTTAGTACGTGCCTTTAAATCGATTTATCCGCATTTTGCCATTAGTGTTAATTTTATCCGGTTGTGAAACCACACCCGAACAGCCATCTTCACAACCTGATATTAAAGCTAACCCGAATATTGTTGTTAAAGAACAAAACGAAAATATTGAGCAAATAGCTCCCTTAAGTCCTCAGAAACTCGATGATGTGTGGCAACGCATCCGAACGCAGCTTACATTTGCCAATTCTAGCCACCCAGATGTACAGCAACGTATTGCATGGTATTTATCGCACCCAAATTACATGGATGAAATTAGTCGCCGTGCTGAGCCTTATCTTTATTATATAGTCACAGAGGTTGAAAAGCGGAACTTACCCATAGAATTAGCGTTAATGCCGCTAATTGAAAGTGACTTTGATGCCAGTGCGTACTCACATAAACATGCCTCTGGGCTGTGGCAACTAACGCCTGCAATTGCTAAATATTTTAACGTAAAAATCTCACCTTGGTATGACGGACGCCAAGACGTAGTAGACAGTACCCGAGCTGCGCTGGATTTTATGGAGTATTTATACAAACGTTTTGATGGCGATTGGTACCATGCTATCGCGGCTTATAATTTAGGTGAAGGTCGTGTACTTAGAGCAATTAGTAATAATAAAAAACAAGGCAAACCCACTGATTTTTTCAACTTAAAACTGCCCAAACAAACCAGTCAGTACGTGCCAAAATTACTAGCTGCGGCACAATTATTAAAAAGCCAAAAAATGGCTTTTCCTACAATTTCAAACAGCCCAACAATTGCAGTATTGCCTATTGATGACGCTGTTATTTTAGATAACCAAAAGCAATGGCAGCAACTTGAATTTTTAAACCATGGTGTGATCCGCTTTCCAGCAATTATTGATGCGCCCCACATTGTTGTTCCAGTTGCTGAACAAACACAATTTAAAGACATGCTCGCTAATCTTGATTCCAATGATTATAGTCAGTGGCAACACTACACAGTAAAACGTGGCGATAGCTTAAGTGTTATAGCGAAACGCTACAAAGTGGGTATTAGCCAACTCAAAGCGTTTAACGATCTAAAAAGTAACACCATTAGAATTGGCCAAAAGCTTGTGCTCCCTCAATTAGCCGATACCCAAATTGAATATCAGGTTAAATCGGGTGATAGCTTATGGAAAATTTCCAGCCACTACAAAGTCAGTATTACTAAACTAAAACAATGGAATAACCTTTCGAGCGACCATTTAAAAATAGGTAAAAAGCTTACTGTATTCTTATCTAATCGCTAACGACCTCGCTGATTATTAAATATATGGACTGATGAATTTATCAGCCCATATACCCTTCAAAAGACCTAATACCAATCCGCAATAATACTCAATCATTTTGCGGGGCTAAACGTGTCGCTATCTGTGTTAAAAAATTCTCATTTAGAACAACTAAATAGCGAATTTTTTTCCTAGCTATCAACCCGTTTTTACTACCTCAAAATAGACCGCTTAATTAAGCGAATTGGTATAAATTTAGATTCGAGCTTGCACATATTTGGCGTCGGCGCGTTCCTTCGTAGTGACCACGCAGTAGAATATCGTAGTGCCTACAGCGCTCTAGAGCCACACAGCAAGGTACACTTATGTTTTTTTAATGGGATGAATTGGACTCTGAGGTAGTCGGTGCGTTCTTTTACCCATGAGTTTCGTAATACTCAACCCACGCTACAAAGTACAGGTTGACACTGTGCAACTGATAGCTGATAGCTGACGGCTGGTAGCTAATATTTTTACTTTCCTGCAGACGTAAAAAAGCCCGGCTCTTTTGAGTCGGGCTTGCTTGTATTTAGAGTCGGTGCGCTACGCAGTAGAATGTCGTAGTGCCCACAGCGCTAGAGAGCCATATAGCAAATACGACACTATCTTTGAGCCGGGGCGACCTTGTGCGGGGCTCGCCTTCGCGCTGTTTTGTTTGATGTATAGGAATACGAATGCCGTGGAGTACAGGATGTGCAAGAGCGGCCACTACTGAGTTCGGTGCGAGGTCTTGGTTTTGGGGTTTTACTTTCCTGCAGACAACAAAAAACCCGTCACATCGCTGTAACGGGTTTCTCTTATTTGGAGCCTGGTAATGTCCTACTTTCACATAGCAAATGCTACACTATCATCGGCGCTGTTTCGTTTCACTACTGAGTTCGGCATGGGGTCAGG
>NZ_JADO01000015.1:0-131301 GCF_000518425.1 Pseudoalteromonas sp. 23_GOM-1509m | reverse complement strand
TCACGAGGTAATTATCCAAAGCAATTTTTAGCATTAGAAGACGCAAACTCAACTATGCTACAACAAACAATAACCCGTTTAAACGGTATTGATCATGCCCCAGTTATGCTCATTTGTAATGAAGAACACCGCTTTATTGCTGCTGAGCAAGTTCGTCAATTAGATATAGAACACTCGGGTATATTTTTAGAACCCGTAGGGCGAAATACTGCGCCAGCTATTGCATTAGCTGCTTTAAAAGCGGTTGAAAAAGAAGACGATGCTTTACTACTTGTACTTGCTGCTGATCATGTCATTAAAGACACTGCGGCATTTCAAAAAAGTATTAGTCAAGCATCCGAGCTTGCAAAACAGGGCAAATTAGTTACTTTTGGGATAGTTGGTGATAAGCCAGAAACCGGTTATGGTTATATAAAACGTGGTGAACAATACCAAACAGGGTTTGTGGTTGATAAGTTTGTAGAAAAACCAAGTTTGGATGTTGCAAAACAGTACATAGAAAGTGGTAATTATTATTGGAATAGTGGCATGTTTATATTTAAAGCCAGTCGCTATTTAGAAGAATTAAAAACATACTGCCCTGATATTTATTCAGCATGTTTAAGTGCGATGAAAGCTCAGAGTGATGATATGGATTTTATTCGTGTTGATAAAACTGCGTTTGAAGCATGTCCAGATGAGTCTATAGATTATGCAGTAATGGAACATACCAAAGATGCAGTTGTAGTCCCTATGGATGCGGGGTGGAACGATGTAGGTGGTTTTGCTGCCTTGTGGGAAGTATCAAAACAAGATGAAAGCGGCAATGCATTTAATGGTGATGTAAAAGCTATAAATACAAAAAATACATTAGTTTATAGCGATGACAAATTAATAGCAGCAGTCGGTGTTGAAGACCTAGTAATCATAAATACTAAAGACGCTGTATTAGTTGCACATAAAAATGAATCACAAAAAGTTAAAGCAATAGTACAGCAGCTAAAAGATGAGCATCGAAGCGAAGCTACTTTTCATAGGGAAGTCTATCGTCCTTGGGGTAAGTATGACTCGGTTGATAACGGTGAGCGCTTTCAAGTCAAGCGTATAACAGTTAAACCAGGTGCTAAATTGTCGGTTCAAATGCATCATCATCGCGCAGAGCATTGGATTGTGGTTTCGGGTACTGCAAAAGTTCACCTAGACGGAAAAGAGCAATACTTGACGGAAAATGAGTCCGTATATATCCCTATCACTTCGGTACATGCACTTGAAAACCCAGGTAAAGTGAATCTTGAACTCATTGAGGTTCAGTCTGGCTCATATTTAGGCGAAGATGACATTGTTCGTTTTGAAGATAGATATGGCCGAACATAAAAGTGGATATTTTGATATTAATTATATTTAGAGGGCACTATGGATAGTTCAATTATTATTGAACAAAGCGGCATTGAGTTTGGTACTTCTGGAGCCAGAGGGTTGGTAACACAGTTTTCAGATGAAGTTTGCTTTGCTTTTACTCTGGCATTTTTAAGCACTCAAGGCGATGCAAAACGAATAGCATTAGCAATTGATAATCGCCCAAGTAGTCCTGCAATTGCTCAAGCATGTTTTAGTGCTGCCAGAACAATGGGGATTGAAGTTGATTTTTACGGTGTTATACCAACGCCTGCTCTTGCTTTTAAATCTCAAGAGGATTCAGTACCGGCAATAATGGTAACAGGCAGTCACATCCCATTTGATCGTAATGGGTTAAAGTTTTACACCAAAACAGGTGAAATTACCAAGTCAGACGAGAGTAAGATCTTATCGGCCAAAGCTAATATTGATACAGTAGCACTTTTGCCATTACCTGTGTTAAACAAAAGAGCTTATGAATTATACTTAAAACGCTATTTAGGGGTTTTTTCTGACGATTTGTTGCAAGGTAAAAAAATTGGAGTCTATCAACATTCTAGTGCTGGCAGAGAACTATATCCTGAATTGTTTAAAGCGTTAGGCGCAGAAGTAATATGCCTTGGTTATAGTGATAATTTTATACCAATAGATACAGAAGCTGTAGGTGAGGCTGACAGGGAGCAAGCAAAAGCTTGGGCTAAAGAGTATGGTTTAGATGCTATATTTTCAACCGACGGTGACGGGGATCGTCCTTTACTTGCCGATGAAAATGGGAATTACTTTACTGGCGATGTTTTGTGTTTACTAGCAGCAAAAAGTTTAGGCATAGAAGCACTTTCAGTCCCGGTAAGTTGTATTAGTTCTATAGAGAAAACCGATTTTTTTAAAAAAGTAATACGTACAAAAATTGGCTCTCCTTACGTAATTGAGGCATTTAAAGCGCTTCAAGAAGATTACAGTAGTGTTGCCGGTTTTGAAGCTAATGGCGGGTTTTTATTAGCTTCTGATATCTATATAGAAAATACAAAAATCACTCGTTTAGCTACAAGAGATGCATTGTTGCCTGTGTTAGCAGTATTAAGCTTTTTTGGCAAACAGAAGCTTTCGTCAGCGGTAGAACTTTTGCCTCATCGTTTTACCTATAGCGATAGGTTAAAAAATATCGATAAAGGGTTGAGCTTATCTATTATTAATTTAGGGAAGCAAGAACCAGAAAAGCTTTTGTCGATTTTTAACTTAGAGGGTCTAAAAATAGCTAGTGTTATTGATATAGATGGCCTACGTTTAACCTTTACTAATCAGGATGTTGTGCATATAAGGCCTTCGGGTAACGCACCTGAATTAAGATGTTATACCGAGAGTAATAGCTTTCTAAATGCAAAAGCATTGGCCGATAACGTATTAGTATCTATAAAAAATTACTTTAAAGCTTAGTCATTCATAATAATTGCCTTTTTCTTATGAGGTAAAGTAACTTTTATAGACCTCGTCTTTTTTATTCTTTAGCAATTATTAAGGCGAGGTTTATAAAAGCTAAATCTTTAACTTTTAACCCTCCACAAAAATTATTTTCTACTTTCAGCTATTAAATTAAGTATTCTTAACTTATACGTCCATAAGTTTGTACGTTCAATCTCAGAGTATTTTCGTCTTTAAACTTTTTTCTCTAGTTATTCGTTAAAAAAGACACATCCACAGTTGAAACATTTTATTTACATTAGCTAGTACTTTAATATTTAAGGTTTGTATTTTTTAACTTATTTCAGCTTTTATTTTATTGTAAGTTATTGATTTTAATTTTTGTTCCTATTTTAGGTTTGATAAATTAGTACTTTCGTAGTGTTTTTTGTTCCTTTTGATTTTATTTGTGTATATAATGTTCAGCAGAAGTGAAAGAATTAACTTTCATTAAACAAATGACTTTAACTTGGTGCCTATGATGCACTTTTTCATTTTCGAGGGATAAAATGACGAATTCATTACTAAAATATAAAAAGCTAAGTGCAGTAATAGCACTTACTTTAGCCAGCTCTACAACACTGGCTGCAGATTTAGGCGTTGCCAATAATTTTTCAGCATTTGTTTTTAATGATTTTAAATCGAATTTTGGCCGTGCAGATGGTGCAATTGCAGCAGGTGAAATAGACCTTAAAGGTTACAGCGTGGGTTACACTCGCCCATACAGCCCTGAAGAATATTACTTAATTAGTGAATCAACCATCGATTTTAAATATGGTCGCCAATATGTAGGTAGCATGGTAGCTGGTGGCGGTACTGATGTTCACTGGAGTGTTCGTTGGGGTATGGAGTGGGGCTCTAAAATACTTTCTAACCAAGATGAATCGGCACTTCCATTTAATTTTGATGAACAAGAGCAATACTACAAAGATTTAAGTGCGCAATTAGGTGAGCTAGATGAAACAGGTACAGTTTACCGTAAATGGGGTGGTCTTTATTTACAAGGTGATGGTAGTTCTGATAGACAAGTATTTAATGTAGATGCTCGTGACTTTGCTAAAGCGCATACTTTTAAAGTATGGGGTATACCTGCTGATGCGACTGTAATTTTTAATATTACAGGTGATGACAACGTAGTTGTAAAAGGTAAAAGCTTTGCACGTTTACGCCACCATGCAAGTAAAACCGTATTCAACTTTACTAATGCACAAAAACTCGATATTAAAGGTAATCGTTGGCAGGGTGTAATACTAGCGCCTTATGCTGATATAAGAGGTGTGTACGGTACAGCTAAAATGCCAATTATTGGCCAAAGTTTTTATGGTTCTATGGCATTGTTAGGTGGTGAATTTGATGGTGATCTGCCTTCTTCAGTTGAGCTATGTAAAGATATTACTGTAACTGATTTATGGAGTTGGACTGAAAGTGAATTCAAACCTGAATATAAGCAAATCATTTCAACGCCTATCGCTGTCCAATTAAATGATGATAATGGTGACGGTATTATTGATAATAATGACGTAACTGATATTTTAGCAGTAACGTTCGATGTTTCTAAATCTAGATCTAGAGCAGTTGTTAGAGCATTTAATGGTATAAATGGCGAAGAACTGTGGAAGAGAGAAAATCAAGATGGTACTAGTGATTATAAAACCGTTTATAGCGATCCAACTTACTCCATTTCTGCTGCAGATATTAACAATGATGGAGTGGTTGAGATAATAACCAGAGACTCTTCAGATTATAGTTTAAAAATTTACAGTAATACTGGTGATTTAATTAAAAAAATAGCTTTGCATGGTGCCTACGGCAACTCTACTATTGCAGATTTAGATGGAGATGGTTATGCAGAAATTATTGTTGGTAATACGATACTAAGCCTTTTTGATGACTCTATTATTAAATTAACTTCTCCTGTTGATTATACGAAAGGTAACTTTGGTATGATTGATGCTGTGGTATTTGACTATGATCTTGATGGTCAACAAGAAGTTCTAGGTAATGGTGTTTTATTTACTAAAGACGGCAATGTACTTTGGAATCAAAATACTCAACAAGGTTTCTCGGCGGTTGGTAACTTTGATAGTGATACATACCCTGAAATTGTTCTTACTGATATCGATGGAAGTGTAAGACTTTTGGAGCATGATGGTTCTATCATTTGGCAATATCAGTCAGCTGATTTAGGTGGTGGGGTTCCTTCTATCGGTGATGTTGACGGTGATGGCGAGCCAGATATTGTAGTTGCTGGTGGTGAGTTAATTAAAGTACTTAATAAACAAGGTGCATTAATAAATTCATTTAATATTAATGATGCTTCTAGTAAACGTACAGGAGTTGTAACTTATGATTTTAACGGTGACGGTAAAGCTGAAATAATTAACCTAGATGAAACCGGCCTTAATATATTTAGTGTCTCTGACAATAAGCTCATTTATAATTTCCCTCAATCTTCTGGTACTATATGGGAATATCCTTTAGTCGTTGATTTGGATGGAGATGGAGCAGGAGAAATAATTTCTGTATCTAATACATTCTTATTGCCAAATAGTGCCGTTGGTACTAACGGGTTATTTGTTAAGAGTGCGAGTGCTTGTAAATCGGTAGATGCTACTCGAATTTGGAATCAGCATTCTTTCTCTGGTACAAATATAAACCAAAACGGGTCACTTCCATTACAGCAAGAGAATAGCTGGGAAAAAACGAATACTTTCCGTTCGGCTAATCTTAAATAATAACCTCTCTTTAAAAGCCAATTAACTCTTAATTGGCTTTTTATTATTAAATTGTTGTTTAAAATAATTGGCAATTAATAATCACGTTTATATTGAGGCTTTTTTGTCGAACTTACAGCAAGATCCAGCTATTAGAAGTTTATTAGAACGAATGCCTAAAAACATTCAAACTACGTTTACTGATGAACAGTTAGCACATTTAAAAATAGCCATAGGTGCTAGGCAGTGGGGTAACCATGCTGTTGATTGCAGAGGCGTAGTTAAGTTTTTTAAATACCGTTATTATTATGTTTTTTTAGCAGGTCGAAATAGGCGTGAATTAAGCGCAAAAGAGCAAAAAGTAGCAAGGTTTACTCAAGCATTAATTTTAAGCATCGCAGCTACTTTTATTATTTTACTTACATTGCTGATTTTATATTTGATTAAGTCGGCATTGGGAATTGATATTTTTGATGGATATTCGTTTGGGGTTTGGAGTTGGTTTAAGGAGTTATTTAATTAAACTTAAATAAAATGTGAGTATTCTTTTTGATACTTAACAAACAAAGCAAGAGTTAGCTAAAAGATTTAAACATGAATTTTAGTACTTTTGTCGGAATCAGTAATTGAACAAAATTGGCTAATACTATATTATCCCTGTGGATTTTTTGGGGCTTTACTCAAACTGAATTAGCTATAAGGAATTAAGCAAAATGACATCTCCAAGGACATTTAAACCTTCAGGTTCCTCTGATGCCAATTTTTACCGATTATTCGATATATTTGCGTTGTTTTTAGCGTTTCAGTGCGCAGCCCTAATTTATAATTTTAAACTCACTCCTATTTATGCTGCTTCTGCATTAACTGTTGCACTTAGCTACTTGTACAGTGCTGAGCTGTTTTCTACTTATCGCTCTTGGCGTGCTGGCAAATTTAGAACAATGGTAATGTGTGCGTGGGGTAGTGTTTTAATTGCTTTTGCGTTTTTATTAGTCGTGTCTTTTGTATTTAAGTTTACCGAGTCTCTTTCACGTGTTGGTGTGGTTATTTGGTTTACGTTAAGTGTGGCGTATTTATATATTTGGCGCTTAGGGGTTTATTGGTATAAACGTAGCCGCCGTAAGTTAGGACTATCGCAACGCAATGTGGCCATTATTGGCGCCACTGAGTCTGCAGCTTATTTGCATGCTGAAATAGTTAAACACGATGAGTTAGGGTTTAACTTTAAAGGTTTTTACGATGACAGAAGCCCTGAACGTTTATTTGAACAACTCGAACAGCAAGGTGTTGAGGGGCGTATACAAAGTGCGGTAGACGCAGCACGCAATGGCGAAATAGACATACTTTATATAGCCCTCCCCATGAAAGCACAAAAACGCATAGCTGATATTTTATTACAGCTAGGTGATACCACCGTCGATGTGCACATAGTGCCTGACTTTTTACTCTCAAACTTAATACATGCTCGCATTGAGCACGTGGGTGATGTTGATACATTAAGCGTGTTTGAAGCACCGTGTATTGGTGCTCATGAATTTATAAAGCGCACAGAAGATATAGTGGTATCAGCTATTATTGTTACTTTAATCACCCCACTATTATTGACTATTGCTGCCGCCATAAAGCTGACATCTAAAGGGCCTATTATATTTAAGCAAGATCGCTATGGCTTAGATGGCCGCAAAATAAAAGTGTGGAAGTTCCGCTCGATGACGGTAACCGAAAACAGCGATGTGGTGACTCAGGCAACTAAAAACGATGCCCGAATAACTCCGTTAGGTGGCTTTTTGCGCCGCACTAGCCTTGACGAACTGCCGCAGTTTATAAATGTTTTAAAAGGCGATATGTCGATTGTTGGCCCAAGGCCTCATGCGGTTGCCCACAACGAAGAATACCGAAAAAAAGTAGAGTTTTATATGTTTAGGCATAAAACCAAACCGGGTATTACCGGTTGGGCACAAATTAACGGCTGGCGCGGCGAAACCGATACTTTAGATAAAATGGCCAAACGAGTTGAATACGACCTACATTACATTAAACATTGGTCTTTATGGTTTGATGTAAAAATAATTTTTATGACAATTTTTAAGGGATTTAAAAGTGAAAATGCGTACTAATACAATTACCACTTTACTTGTTGCGTTGGGCTTAAGTGCACCTGCATTGGCGGTAGAATTACAACCAGGCAGTGTAATGACTAAAGACGGCGCCGAGATTACACCTACGCTACAGTTAGGTGTGAGCAGCAACGACAACTTTTTTATGACGCCGTCTGCCACTCAGTCACGTTTAATATGGAACATAGCGCCGAGTTTAAATGCCTTAATTGAAGATGGTCCAGATAGCTATAAGTTTGATATTGCATCAAGCACGTCGTTTCATAATAAAGACACAACCGATAACTTTACTCAAGTAAATGTAGGCGCAGGTGTGCATAAAGAGTTTACTAGTCAACACCGTTTAGATGTTACTGGTGATGCCGACTGGTTGTACGAGCCACGTGGTGGCGGATTAACTGAAGGCCAGGGCAGCGCTCTAGATGAGCTTGTAAATTATCAGCAACAAAACCTAACTGCTCGCTACGAATACGGCGCACAAAGCTCTAAAGCCCAGGTTGCTTTAACAGCGGGTTATTATAACAAAAATTATCAAAATTTTACGGCCATATCGCAGTACCGTGATTACGATAAACCTATGTTGGGTATTATTGGTTACTATAATACCCAAGCTGGTACGCGTGCCTTTTTAGAGGTTAAGCAAGAAAACTATCAATACGATGTAATTGACTCAAACGGTATTACCCGCGATTCAGACGACGTAAAAGTCTTATTAGGTATGGAGTGGGAAGCCACAGCGGTTACTACTGGCTCATTTAAAGTGGGTTATCAAAATAAAGATTTTGAGTCGAACCTGCGCGATAACTTTAGTGGTTTAAGTTGGGAGGCTGCTGCAGTTTGGAAGCCGTTAACCTATTCAACTTTACAACTAGTTACCAGCCGTGCCGCTAAAGACCCGTTATTAGAAGGCGATTACATTCGCGAAAGTGTTTACGGTGCAACGTGGCAGCACGATTGGAGCGAGTATTTAAGCTCGGTAGTAAGCGCGAATTATGTTGATCAACAGTACTCTGGTAGTTTTAACCGTAAAGACAAAGTTAAAAATGCGCGCCTTGGCTTAAATTATTTAGCCAGTAATTTTGGTATGGTAACAGGCTATGTTGATTTTATTGACCGTAATTCAACCCAAACTAATATTGAATTTGACCGCGTAATTGTTGGCCTTAACTTTACATTTGCATTAAAGGGAAATGAATGAAGGTTAAAATTTTAACTGGCTTAATATTGTTACTGAGCTTTTGTAGTTTTGCGAGTGATTCGCAAAACTACATTTTAGGTGCAGGTGACAAAATAGAAATTAAAGTATTTGGTCAGCCTGATTTAGATGTAACCTCATTGCTTGGTAATAGCGGTGAGATAAACTACCCATTTTTAGGTAAGGTGAAACTAGTTGGCTTAACTGTTTCACAAGTTGAGCAAACAATAAGCGAAGGCCTGCAGCCAGATTATTTAGTTAACCCTAATGTGTATGCGCAAGTTATAGAATACCGGCCTTTTTATATACATGGTGAAGTTAAAGAGCCAGGTGCATATCCTTACCAACCAGCCATGACAGTAAATCAAGCAATAGCATTAGCCGGTGGGTTAACCGAGCGTGCCTCGGTTGATAAAATATTTATTTTTAAAGAGCAAACCAAACAGCAGCAACAAAAAGGTAGTTTAAACAGCCAAATTGCGGCAGGTGACACCATAAAAATAGAACAGCGCTTGTTTTAAGCAGTTTAAGGCAGTAATAATAAAATGAATACACACTCTGAAAAACCTAGCAACAACGAGGAAGTTATTGATTTAGGTGCTTATCTTAATGTTATTAAGCAAAGCAAATGGAAGATTTTAGGTTTTGCTATTGTAGTTACATTGCTCACTATAATGGTTGCTTTAACGTTAGTGCCTAAGTATGTAGCCACAGCCACTTTATTAATCGAGTCAGAGCAAACCAAAGCGGTCAGCTTTGAGGAAGTATATGGCTTAGACTCTACTAAAAAAGAGTATTATTTAACCCAGTTTGAAGTGATTAAGTCAAATAGCATTGCCCGTGAGGTAATTACTAAACTTAATTTAAAAGATCATTCCGACTTTATTGCTAAGCCTTCACTCACTGGTGAACTAAAAGGCATGGTTAAGCAGCTTTTACCCTTTTTAAATAAAAAAGAAAGCTCTGTTCTTACAGAGGAGGAGCAAGCCGAACGTGAGATGTTGGGCTTACTTGCTGCGTTTAAGTCTCGTTTAACGGTGTCTCCAATTCGTAATACACAATTAGTGCAAGTAAGTTTTGAGTCGAGCGACCCTAAGCTTGCAGCTTTAGTGGCTAATACCGTTGGTGAAGTTTACATAGAAAGCCAAATGCGCGCCAAAATGGGCATTACTCAGCAGGCATCGAGCTGGTTAAACACGCGTTTATCAGAGCTACGTATACAACTAGATAGCTCTGAAGTACGTTTACAAGCTTACCGAGAAGAACAAAAGTTGGTTGATATAGAAGGCATAGCCGGGCTGGTTACCCAAGAGCTTGAGCAAACCTCAAAACAGCTAGTAGATGCGCGAGCGACTAAAAATAACCTAGAAAGCATTAACCGTGTTATTAACGAATATGGTAACGATAACATAGAGTTACTTGGAAGCATGCCTGAAATTACTTCGCACCGTGTAGTACAAGATGTTAAACGCGAGGTTGTACTTGTTGAGCGTAAGGTGAGTGAGCTTAGTGAAGTTTACGGCCCTAAACACCCTAAAATGATCTCAGCTAAAGCTGAGCTTGCAACCGTAAAAACTAACCTTAATAAGCAAATTAAAGGTTTAATTACCGGTATAGAAAAAGAGCTAAATAGAACTACACGAACAGTGAATGCACTTGAGCGCGATTTAGCTAAAATTCGTGCTGAATATCAAGACATTACCCGTAAAGAAACCCAATATAATCAACTAAAGCGTGAAGTTGAAACAAACCGTAACATCTTTAATACCTTTTTATCGCGCTCTAAAGAAACCGAAGTAACCAGTGACTTTAGCTCTGCAGCTGCGCGCTTTACCGATCGTGCTTACGCACCAAACGAACCGAGCAAGCCTAACAAAAAGTTAATTGTTATTTTAGCCTTTGTAGCTAGTTTTGGTTTTGCAGTGGTAATGACCTTTGTTTTTGATGCCTTAAATGACACAGTTAAAAACAAAAACGATGTCGAAAATAAACTCGCACAGCGTATGTTAGGCTTGTTGCCACATGTTGCTGTGCCTAAAAAAAGCTTTTTTCCGATTCATGCATATTTAGAAGATACCTATCGCCGCTTTGCTGAGTCGGTACGTACCTTCCGTACTAGTTTATTGTTAACTCATCTTGACCGAGCGCATCAGGTTATAGCGGTTACCTCTACCTCCCCAGGGGAAGGTAAAACCACCACCTCTGCAAACTTAGCGATGTCGTTGGCACAAATGGGCAAGGTATTACTGATAGATGCCGATTTACGTAAACCAACGTTAGCTAAACGTTTTGATATACCGGTATTTCACCCAGGTTTAAGTAATTTAATGATAGGTACTGAGCAATTAACTGAGTGTGTTCATATTGATACGCAATCGGGTGTCACTATTATGCCAAGCGGGCAAATACCGCCTAATCCACTTGAGCTTTTATCAAACCCACGTTTTGCTGAATTACTTGGCGAGTTAAAAACACAGTACGATCACATTATTGTTGATACTCCGCCCACACAAGCGGTAAGTGATGCATTAGTAATTGCGCAAAGTGTTGACTCGGTTGTGTATGTTGTTAAATCTGATATTACCCGTATTAAACCAATTACAGCCGGCCTTGAGCGTTTATTTGAGGTAAAAGCCCACGTTGCCGGTGTAGTACTTAATAAGGTAGATATGAGTAAATCTAAAGATGAGCATAGTCATGGTTACTATGATTATTACGATTACTCACAACAACCAGAAAAGCCTCAAGTGTAATTAAGTAATTTATGATTGATATTCATACGCATATTTTGCCGGGTATTGATGATGGCGCTAAAGATTTAACAGAATCTTTAGCGCTTTTAAAATTGGCTGAAAACGACGGCATTACTCATATGGTGGCAACGCCACATATACATATGGGTCGTTTTAACAATGCGATTGCTCAAATCAAAAACGATTTAGAGAGTTTAAAGCTAGAGGCGCATAAAGAGGGTATTAATGTTAAATTAGCGGCCGCTGCTGAGGTGCGTTTAGACATAGAACTTATGGCAATGGTGATGGCTAATAAGCTGCCTTTTATTGGTAAAATAGCAGACAAAAATGTGTTGTTATTAGAGTTACCGCATTCACACATGCCACAAGGTTACGATAAGTTTATTCAGTGGCTCGCCAAAAAAAATATACGCGTTATTATTCCGCACCCAGAGCGCAACCGCGATATTCAGTCAAACCTTTATTATCTTCAGCACTTAAAGCAGTTAGGCTGCGACTTTCAATTAACAGCATCGAGCATTGAAGGTGAGTGGGGCGAAAGCGCCCACACTATAGCGTTACAAATGCTAAAAGATGGTTTAGTGAACTATGTTGCCTCTGATGCGCATTCAGTAAAGCGTCGACCGCCTATTTTAAGCCAAGCAAGAAATACAGTAGCGCAATTAATAGGTGAAGAGCAGGCTACAGCGCTTTTTGTAACTAACCCGCTGCAACTAACCGAGAGCTTATTTAATGACTAAATTAAACATGGTCAAGGTAGTGCCTGCTGTTATTTTAGCTCTAATAGTGCTTGTAATTGCATATAGCAGCATGCAAAGTATGCGCGCTAATGCATGGTACTTTCATGCGCTTAATATTGTGCAAGAGTCAGGTGGTGCTTTATCTGGTTCATCGCTTCAAGCTGCAGAAAATGCGATTACGTTAGCTACGAATATGGATCCCGAGCATCCTCATTATTGGCATTTTTTAGCCCATATAAAATTACTAAGCCTCAGTGGTATAGATAGCACATCAAGTGAGCAATCAGATAAAGTAAAGCAAACATATCAACAAGCTGAGCAGGCTTTATTAAAGTCGGTTGAGCTTAGACAAACTTGGGCACAAACTTGGATGAGCTTAGCGCAGGTTGTAAGTTATCAAGAGGGACCAACAGAGCGGGTATACAATTATATTCAGCAAGCCAAAAAAGTCGGCCCGTATAAGTTAGATGTTCATTTAGGTATCATCCAAATTGCGTTAATGCATTGGAATGAACTACCACCTACCTACAAAGCCCTTTATGTGAATGAGCTAAAGTTAGCCTCTAAATATGGTTATAAATTTTATGATGTGTTTAGTATGGCTGAGCAAATGAATCGTTTGCCAATAGTGTGTTTATCGCTGCAATTTGGTTCTCACTATGAGGCTATCAGAGGCAGTTGGATGTTTAATAAATACTGTGGTTAAAACACGAGCCACGAGTGGCGAGCTTCGAGCTACGAGATATGGGCTGCGAGGTACGTGCTAAGGTCTCAGATCTTAGGGTTGCTTGTAGACGCATAGCTTGCTTGCGTAAGAAGCGCAGCTTCTATTTTTATCTTCTAAATGCTAAGTGTCTATAACTTCTTTTTTTTAAATAATTCACCAAGACCAAATTGCACTGAGAGAAGCGAATGAGAAGTAAATGAGAAAACACTAACGACTAGGCCTAGTTATTAATTAAAGTATTCTGTACTTGTCACTTCCTCTAAAAGCGCAGCGTTTCTTAATCCTCCTTGCTCATGATTTGCTTAGATTTAATTGCACTGAGAGAAGCGAATGAGAAGTAAATGAGAAACCAAAGCCATTAACCTAAGTACTAATTATTTTGTCACTACCTCTAAAAGTGCAGCGTCTCTTAGTCCTCTTTGTGCATAATTTTCTTAAAGATCTTATTGCACTGAGAGAAGGGAATGAGTAGTAAATGAGAAACCAAAGCCATTAACTTAAGTACTAATTATTTTGTCACTACCTCTAAAAGCGCAGCGTCTCTTAGCCCTCTTTGTGCATAATTTTCTTAAAGATCTTATTGCACTGAGAGAAGCGAATGAGAAGTAAATGAGAAACCAAAGCCATTAACCTAAGTGACTAATTATTTTGTTACTACCTCTAAAAGCGAAGCGTCTCTTAGCCCTCTTTGTACATGATTTTCTTAAAGATCTTATTGCACTGAGAGAAGCGAATGAGGAACAAATGAGAAACCAAAGCCATTAACCTAAGTACTAATTATTTTGTCACTACCTCTAAAAGCGCAGCGTCTCTTAGTCCTCTTTGTGCATCTTCACTTAAGAGAATATTAACTATCAAGTTGATTGAAAAATCATAAATTAAAGCGCTTGATACTATCAACCAACTTTAGTGTATTAAAGTTAATTAGTAAGCCCGTATTTATATTTGATAGCTTCATTTATGTAATCAACTGCGCTGAGTGAATAGGTTGTAGTTTATCAACGGCCTTCAGTTCAATTATTAATTCATTTGGTAATAAAATATCCAATTTATAACCTGTTGCAATATATTGTTCCTTGTAAATTATTGGTAGTTCAACTTGATTTTTAATAAATAACCCAGCCTGAGATAACTCATACATTAAACAAGATTCATAGCTTGACTCCAATAAGCCAGGGCCTAAAGTTTTGTGTACCTCTATTGCGCAGCCAATTACTGTTTGTGTTAACTCGTCAATGTGCATGATTATCCTTATTCAATGGTAACTTTAAGAGTTAGATTTTTTATTTCTACTTGTATTGATTTAAACTGATTATAGTTTAGTAAAGTAATTTATCCTTTACTCAACAATG
Organism: Pseudoalteromonas sp. 23_GOM-1509m; assembly: GCF_000518425.1. Classification (NCBI taxonomy): domain Bacteria; kingdom Pseudomonadati; phylum Pseudomonadota; class Gammaproteobacteria; order Alteromonadales; family Pseudoalteromonadaceae; genus Pseudoalteromonas; species Pseudoalteromonas sp. 23_GOM-1509m. The sequence continues at coordinate 116,871 of NZ_JADO01000015.1, read as the reverse complement.
CAAAGCTTACCTCACATAGAAAATTGTATGAGAAAACATTAAATACTAGGCCTAGTTATTAATTAAAATATTCTGTATTTGTCACGTCCTCTAAATCGCAGAGCCTTTTCATCCTTTATATGAATAATTTACTAAGACCTAATTGAACTGAGAGAAGCGAATGAGGAGCAAATGAGAAGATCAAACAGATCTTAGGTAGAGCTCATAACTTATAGACGCTGAGCTTGCCCGCGTGAGAAGTACAGCTTCTGATTTTTAAGTGTCATCCTCTAAAAGCGTAGCGTCTCATAACCTCTTTGTGCATAATTTCTCTTAAAGATCTAATTGTAATGCTAGGGCAAGTTTCTGGATTAAGCTCGTAACCTGACTCTCGCAGCCCGTTAACTTTCGCCTAGACAAAAAAAGACCCAGAGCTATAAGAACTCTGGGTTATAGAGGGGCTCGTATTTGAGCCCTGCGCTAACTAAAGACACTTTCAGATTCTTAGGGAGAAGAAGAAAGTTATTTAAGTATAGTCAAAAGTGCTAAAAATACACATTTTTGTTCATTTTTTATACTGCTGTAATTACAGCAAGTTACATTTGTTATACACACCTTTATTAGAATTTACGCCCAGTTTATTAACTGCGTATTTTGTACTAAATCTCTTGGTAAAGAGTTTTTAACTTTATTTTTTTGCCATTTCCCTAAGCCAATAGGGCAACCACATAAAGTTAGGATCACCTCGCCGCTGGATTTGGTTACCTCTTCTAGGCGTATATCTTTACCATTAAAGTAATCGTTAGCCTGTTCATTGGTTAATGCCAGTACATTACTTTTACACTGCTTACCAAATACGGTTGCAAATTCGTGCGTTAGGCGTACGCCATTTTTATGAATAACGCCTACTTGTATCCCTAATCGCGCATATTTAATTTTGTTTTGTATCGCTTCAAACTCATCAGGAAACAGCCAAAGCTCTTTGTCGCGTTGTTTTAACGTACCTGGCAGACTCGTTAAACCAAATTGCTTTTTAAGGAAGCTCATAAACGCAGCACTTTGTTTACTATCAAAGTCACTAAAGGGGAACGCGCCTTTTTTAACTTTTAATGTTTGGTTTTCGCAGCTGCTGTGCTTTTTAAATTTGGCAATAAAAAAACCTTCGCTGTCGAACGTTTGCGGCCAAACATGTAAGTAGCCCTCTGTGGTGGTGGCTTTATCAGCCCCTGGGAATAAGTCGCTTAATGACTCAGGGCTTATATATTCGCCAAACTCATCTAATAATGCGCTACATACTTGCTGGTTTTCGAGTGGGGTTAACGTACAGGTTGAATACACTAATGTGCCACCGGGTTTAAGTGCATAAAACGCACTTTTAATCAGCTCTTTTTGTACTTGGGCAATGGTAATATTTGACTCGATAGACCAATTTTTTAGCGCGTCACTATCTTTACGTACCGTGCCTTCGCCAGAGCAGGGCGCATCAAGTAAAATGCTGTCGAAGCACTCAAACATGTAATTGCCAAATACCACACCATCAAAATGTGATAGCGCGCAGTTACCTACACCCATACGCTTTAGCGTGGCACTGAGTACTTTTAAACGTGATGACGACAGCTCATTGGCTACTAGCACGCCTTGATTGTCCATTATCGCGGCAAGTTGTGAGGTTTTAGAGCCCGGTGCCGAGGCCATATCGAGCACTGTATTACTGGTTTTAAGGCTTTGCTTTAGTGCCATTGGCGGCAACATTGAGCTTGCCTCTTGCACGTACATAGCCCCGCTTATGTGTAAGTCGGTATTACCCAGCGCTAGGTTTTGCTCTTCATCGTTTGGGCGCTCTAACCAAAAACCTTCATCGCACCAAGGAATAGCGGTAAGTTGCCAGTTTTTTTGAGCCGCTTGTTGCTTAAACTCTTCAACACTCATTTTTAATGTATTAACGCGAACAGATTTACGCAGTGGACGACGACACGCACTTAAAAAGTCATCTAAGTTTAGGTGCTCGGGTAAATAGGTTTTTACGTCGTTAATAAATGGCTCAGGGATGTAAGTGTTTGCGTCCACGATTTGGCTCATACAGTCAAAATAAAGCAGGATAATAGCATTTTTAACGATTTTTTTCAGTGTTAAAAACGAAATAGTAACCCTTAAAAGTTGTCGACATCTTGTTTAGTAAAACAGCTTAAATACATTTTTTATTATACTTTCGGCTAATAATGTCGACAATACGGTGGTTTTTCACTCGATTTAAGTGGTTCTAGGGTTGACAGGTATAAATAATAAGCACATAGTTAGAGCATAAATTGTCGACAATATAAAAATACTTTATGACACAGCACTTGTTAAATGAAACATCTATCACAACCGCTTCCGATAAAGTGTTTGTAGATATGCGCCGCGAAATTGTAGAGGGCAGCATTGCACAAGGCAGTAAAATATCTGAGCCGGAGCTTGCAAAGCGTTATGGTGTCAGCCGTGCAACGCTTAGAGAGGCATTAAACCGTTTAGAAAGTTGTTATTTAGTTGAGCGCAAAGCCAATATAGGTTGCCGTGTTGTGGCATTAACCGCAGAGCGTTTAATTGAGGTTTACCAAGTGCGCAGTGCCCTTGAGGGACTTGCATGTAGGTTAGCTGCCGACAATATGGAACCAGATGAAGTACAAGGCTTGAAACAATTACTTAATCAGCATTTGCAAACTCAGCGTGTTAAAGAAGGTGAGTCGTACTATCAAGAAGCAGGCGACTTAGATTTTCATTACAGAATAATCAAAGGCAGTAAAAACGCGCACTTAATTCATTTGTTATGCCACGATCTGTACCAGTTAATAAGAATGTACCGTGTACAAATGGGTATGGTAGGGCCGCGGGTATCGAAAGCGTTTGATGAGCATTTAGCCATTATTAACGCCATAGAAAATCATGATGGTGAGCTGGCCGAAATGCTAATGAAGCGCCATATCAGTGCATCACAGGCAAATATACAAACAAAATTTGATAGATATCAATCAGTACAAGCCACTCAAAATGAAGTGGCTAACTAGTACAGGTGTAACAATATTAAAAAATACTAAGTTGCCAAAGAGCAGCCCCGTTCAAAGTTAGGAGAAGGTAATGTCAGCAGGATTAAAATTTAAACAGGCAATTGCAAATAACCACCCGTTACAAGTGGTAGGTACTATTAACGCGTACACCGCGATGATGGCTGAAAAAATGGGCCATCAGGCTATTTATTTATCGGGTGCGGGTGTGGCTAATGCCTCATTTGGTATGCCAGATTTAGGGATGACCAGCCTTGATAACGTGCTTGAAGATATTCGCCGTATTACCGGTGCTAGCGATTTACCTTTGTTAGTGGATGCCGACACAGGTTGGGGTGGGGCGTTTAATATTGCCCGTACCGTTAAAGAAATGACTAAAGCGGGGGCAGCAGGCTTTCATATTGAAGACCAAGTGGCGCAAAAGCGTTGTGGCCATCGCCCTAATAAAGAAATAGTTACCCAAGCTGAAATGGTAGACCGAATTAAAGCTGCGGTTGATGCTAAAACCGATAGCGATTTTTACATTATGGCGCGTACCGATGCGTTTCAAAAAGAAGGCTTAAATGCGGCGATAGACCGTGCAGCAGCTTGTGTTGAAGCCGGTGCCGATGCGATTTTTGCAGAAGCGGTTCATGATCTTGCTGATTATCAAGCATTTACTAAGGCGATTAATGTGCCTATTTTGGCCAATATTACTGAGTTTGGCCAAACCCCAATTTACACCAAAGAGCAACTAAGCGATGTGGGCGTAGAAATGGTGCTTTACCCACTTAGTGCGTTTAGAGCAATGAATAAAGCCGCACTCAATGTGTATTCGGCAATTTTGAATGAAGGTTCTCAACAAAGCCAAATTGAAAACATGCAAACGCGTGCAGAGCTTTACGACTTTTTAGATTATCACTCGTACGAAAACACACTCGATAACCTTTTTTCAGCAAAATCTGACAAATAATAAAAATTTCAACAGGAGACACATCATGGTAGATAAAGCATTAGGTGGCGCAGGCTTACGTGGCCAAGTAGCAGGACAAACCGCATTATGTACAGTAGGGCAAACAGGCTCAGGTTTAACTTACTGTGGTTACGATATTAGTGAACTGGCTGAAAAAGCACAGTTTGAGGAAGTGTCGTTTTTACTTTCTCGCGGCGAGCTACCAACATCAAGCGAACTGGCAGAGTACAAAGCTAAACTTAAAAGCTTGCGCGGTTTACCAGAGGCACTAAAAACAGTGCTTGAGAACATTCCTAAAGACGCACATCCAATGGATGTAATGCGCACAGGGTGTTCTATGCTAGGTAACCTTGAAATGGAAAACGACTTTAGCGAAGCAAACGATGCGATTGATCGCATGGTGGCAATTTTCCCAAGTATTATTTGTTACTGGTATCGTTTTACTCATGACGGTGTTCGCATCGAAACACAAACTGATGATGATTCAGTAGGTGCACACTTTTTAACGCTATTACACGATAAAGCGCCAAGTGAATTATTTGCACAAGTAATGAATGTATCACTAATTTTGTACGCAGAGCATGAGTTTAATGCCTCTACCTTTACCGGTCGCGTGTGTGCATCAACGCTTTCTGATATTCACTCATGTGTAACTGGCGCAATTGGTACCTTACGTGGCCCACTGCATGGTGGTGCCAACGAAGCCGCCATGGATATGATTGAAGGCTTTACCAGCGCCGATCAAGCTGAAGATGCACTGATGGGGATGCTGGAGCGAAAAGATAAAATTATGGGCTTTGGCCACGCAATTTATCGCGAGTCAGATCCACGTAATGTTATTATTAAAAAGTGGTCTGAAAAGTTAGCGGCAGAAGTAGGAGATGAGGTGCTTTACCCGGTATCTGTTCGTTGTGAAGAAGTAATGTGGCGTGAGAAGAAGTTATTCTGTAATGCTGACTTTTTCCATGCATCGGCGTACCACTTTATGGGTATTCCTACCAAGTTGTTCACGCCTATCTTCGTAATGAGCCGTGTAACTGGTTGGACAGCGCATGTAAAAGAGCAACGTGCAAATAACCGTATTATTCGCCCAAGTGCTGATTACACCGGGCCAGATGCGCGTAGCTACACGCCAATTGAATCAAGAGGCTAATTAGTTAGCGTTTAAGGTGAGCCTAGCTCACCTTTTATTGTTTATAGCGCTGATGATTACTCATTATAGCGCTTTAGCGTACTCTCCTCCGTCACCAAATTAGCGAATTTATTATGACCATTATTAATAACACCCAATACCGTAAGCCTTTACCAGGCTCAAATGTTGATTACTACGATACCCAAGCCGCCGTCGATGCCATTAAGCCAGGCGCATACGCTACACTACCTTACAGTTCGCGTGTATTTGCCGAAAACTTAGTGCGTCGCTGTGAGCCCGAAATGCTAACCGATGCACTGAGCCAAATAATTGAGCGTAAACAAGACTTAGACTTTCCGTGGTATCCGGCACGCGTTGTATGTCACGATATTTTAGGGCAAACCGCACTGGTTGATTTAGCAGGCCTGCGTGATGCTATTGCTGCAAAAGGCGGCGATCCTGCAAAAGTAAATCCGGTTGTACCGACTCAACTGATTGTGGATCATTCATTAGCTGTTGAGCATGCAGGTTTTGATCCCGATGCATTTGAAAAAAACCGCGCCATTGAAGATAGACGCAACGATGACCGTTTTCATTTTATAAACTGGACCAAAACCGCGTTTAAAAATATTGATGTGATCCCACCGGGTAATGGCATCATGCATCAAATTAACCTTGAAAAAATGTCGCCGGTGATTCAAAACCGCGATGGCATTGCGTTCCCAGATACCTTAGTAGGTACCGACAGCCATACCCCACATGTTGATGCTTTAGGCGTTATTGCTGTTGGCGTAGGTGGCCTTGAAGCCGAAAGCGTAATGCTTGGGCGCGCATCATATATTCGTTTGCCAGATATAGTGGGCGTAGAGCTTACCGGTAAACGCCAGCCTGGCATAACTGCAACCGATATTGTACTGGCGATTACTGAATTTTTACGTGAGCAACGTGTGGTATCGACTTACCTTGAGTTTTACGGTGAAGGGGCTGATGCACTAACCCTGGGTGATAGAGCGACCATTTCGAACATGACCCCAGAATTTGGCGCCACCGCTGCTATGTTCTACATTGACGATAAAACTATTGATTACTTGCGTTTAACAGGCCGTGATGAAGATCAAATTGCCCTGGTAGAAAACTACGCTAAAACAGCAGGTTTATGGAGTGATAGCTTAAAAACTGCTCAATACGATCGCGTACTCAAGTTTGATTTATCAAGCGTAGGGCGCAACATTGCAGGGCCTTCAAATCCGCATCGTCGTGTATCTACCAGCGATTTAGCAGCGCAAGGTATTTCGGGTGTTGTTGAAAATGAAGAAGGCTTAATGCCAGATGGCGCCTGTATTATCGCCGCTATTACCAGCTGTACTAATACCAGTAACCCGCGCAATGTAATTGCTGCAGGTTTATTAGCGCGAAATGCAAACGCTAAAGGCTTAATGCGTAAACCGTGGGTTAAAACATCCCTGGCACCGGGTTCAAAAGCGGTGCAGTCGTACCTTGAAGATGCAAACTTACTCACTGAACTAGAGCAACTCGGTTTTGGTATTGTGGGTTTTGCCTGTACTACCTGTAACGGCATGAGTGGTGCGTTGGACCCTAAAATTCAACAAGAAGTGATTGACCGCGATTTATACGCAACAGCGGTGCTTTCGGGTAACCGTAACTTTGATGGCCGAATTCATCCGTATGCTAAGCAAGCGTTTTTAGCGTCACCACCGCTTGTGGTTGCTTATGCAATTGCGGGTACCATTCGTTTTGATATAGAAAAAGATATACTCGGTAAAGATCAACAAGGTAACGATGTAACCTTAAAAGATTTATGGCCATCTGATGAAGAGATAGATGCGGTTATCAAACAAAGCGTAAAACCAGAGCAGTTTAGAAAAGTATACGAGCCAATGTTTAACTTAACTGTTGATTACGGCGAAGATAACGACCCACTTTACGATTGGCGCCCAGAAAGTACATATATTCGCCGCCCACCTTACTGGGAAGGAGCATTGGCAGGTGAGCGCAGTATGACAGGTATGCGCGCGTTAGCAGTACTTGGCGATAACATTACAACCGATCATTTATCACCCTCTAATGCGATTATGGCAAGCAGCGCGGCAGGTGAATACTTAACTAAAATGAACGTACCAGAAGAAGACTTTAACTCATACGCCACTCACCGAGGCGATCACTTAACCGCACAACGAGCTACATTTGCAAACCCTAAACTATTGAACGAAATGGTATTAGATGAAAACGGAGAAGTGAAGCAAGGCTCATATGCACGCATAGAGCCAGAAGGTGAAAACACGCGTATGTGGGAAGCAATCGAAACCTACATGCAGCGTAAACAGCCACTCATTATTGTGGCAGGCGCTGATTACGGCCAAGGCTCTTCGCGCGATTGGGCAGCAAAAGGCGTTAGGCTTGCTGGTGTTCAGGTTATTGCAGCCGAAGGGTTTGAACGTATTCACCGTACTAACTTAATTGGTATGGGCGTATTGCCGCTTGAATTTAAACCAGGCACAACGCGTAAAACACTTAACCTAGATGGTAGCGAAAGCTACGACGTGAAGGGCGAACCAACACCAGGCGCAACCCTAGAGCTTGTTATTACGCGTAAAAATGGCGAGGTATTAAACGTACCGATGAAATGTCGACTAGATACGCAAGAAGAGCTCTCTATTTATGCGGCAGGCGGTGTGTTACAACGCTTTGCGCAAGACTTTTTAGAAGCCACGCAAGCATCATAAGGACACACGTTTATGTTTAAACCACAAATTAAAGTGCCTGCGACCTATATGCGTGGTGGCACGAGTAAAGGGGTTTTTTTTAATTTAACCGATTTACCCGCACCTGCCCAAGTGGCAGGTGCGGCGCGCGATAGCTTATTATTGCGCGTTATTGGTAGCCCAGATGCATACGGTAAACAAACCGACGGCATGGGCGGAGCAACCTCAAGTACCAGTAAAACGGTTATTTTGAGTAAGAGTGAACAGCCCGAACACGATGTTGATTATTTATTTGGTCAAGTCGCCATTGATAAAGCGTTTGTTGATTGGAGTGGTAACTGCGGAAACTTAACCTCTGCCGTGGGCGCGTTTGCCATCAGCAATGGTTTAGTTGATAAATCTCGCGTACCGGATAATGGCATTGCTATTGTGCGCGTATGGCAGGCGAACATTAAAAAAAGTATTTTAGTGCATGTACCCATGACCAACGGTGCAGTACAAGAAACCGGTGACTTTGAGTTAGATGGTGTGACGTTTCCTGCCGCTGAAGTAAAGCTTGAATTTATTGACCCTGCTGATGGTAATGGTGCGCTATTTCCAACAGGCAATGTGGTTGATGATTTAGAAGTACCAGGTGTGGGGACATTAAAAGCAACTATGATCAACGCAGGTATCCCGACTATTTTTGTAAATGCCAGCGATATTGGTTATACCGGTACTGAGCTACAAGATGATATAAACGCTGATGAAGCCGCACTCACTAAGCTTGAAACCATTCGTGCCTATGGCGCGGTAAAAATGGGACTAATTAGTACTATTAATGAAGCGCAAGCACGCCAACACACACCTAAAGTGGCGTTTGTGGCTGCACCGCTTAATTACAAATCATCAAGTGGTAAGCAGGTTAATGCAAGCGATATAGATTTGTTAGTACGTGCAATGTCAATGGGTAAGTTACACCATGCAATGATGGGCACAGCCGCCGTGGCTATTGGCACAGCAGCCGCAATTGACGGAACATTAGTTAATTTGGCCGCTGGTGGCGGTGCTATTAACGAGGTTAACTTTGGTCACCCATCGGGCACACTTAAAGTAGGTGCCGAGGCGGTTGTTACAAATGGCCAATGGCAAGTGACTAAAGCGAGTATGAGCCGCAGCGCACGTGTATTAATGGAAGGCTGGGTAAGAGCGCCATTTGATTATGACTAACTAGCACCCAAAATACGTACTATAGTAAAATAATAAGCCGCGAACTTAACTTAGTTTGCGGCTTTTTTATTCAGTCATTCAATAGGTTGTAAAATGTACTTTGTTGAGGGGGGCTCAATAAACAGCAACATTTTTTCTGTTATGTCGGCAAATATTCACTTATATTAAAATGAATATTAGCCCGTGTATTTTTTCAATACAGTTTGTACGGAGTACATTAATGGATTTATCAAGGCTAAATGCAGAAAGGTTAATACAAAACTTACAAACCGGTGTGGTGGTGCATTCACCAGACACAGGAATTTTGTATGCAAATCCTGCGGCTTTAAATATTTTACGTTTAACAAAAGAGCAAGCGTTAGGGCGCGACTCGTTTGATAGTAAATGGAAATTACTGGATGAATTTCGTCAACCACTGCAGAGTTCTCAGTATCCTGTTAGCATTGTTATTGAAACCCAAAAACCACTGATGAATCTTGAAATAGGTATATGTGATAGTTCAAGCGACGAAATTACATGGGTGCTATGTAACGCTTATCCAGAGTTTGACGAGCAGAACAACATTGCTGAAATAGTCGTCACTTTTATCGATATTACTCATCAAAAACAAGCTATTCCATTTAAAGAAATTGTTGAATTAGCCAGCGACGTTATTTTAGTTACCGAGGCAAGCCCTATTACTAATGATGGCCCTAAAATTGTTTATGCAAACCAATCGTTTACTAAAGTAACGGGTTATCATTTAGATGAAGTTAGAGGTAAAACGCCGCGCATTTTACAAGGCGCTAAAACTCAACAAGCCACACGCGATAAAATAAGGCATGCGTTAGAAAATAAACAGCAAGTATCTGAGCAAATACTAAATTATAAAAAATCAGGTGAGCCTTATTGGATTGATATGAATATTTTTCCATTAAAAAATGCGTTAGGTGAGGTGGCTTACTATGCAGCGATTGAGCGCGATATTACAAAAATGAAGCAGTATCAAGCACAACTAAAAGATTTAACCATTAAAGATCCGCTTACTAATTTGCTCAACCGAAGAGGGTTTATGGAAACAGCTAAACTTGCACTTGATGAGTGTATTAAAGACAGCCAGCACTTAACCCTTACGATGATAGATATAGATCACTTTAAGCGCATTAACGATCAATTTGGCCACGAAGGCGGAGATAGTGTGTTGCAAAGCATAGCTGCTACGTTTAAATCATTTTGTGACAGTGATGATATTATAGCGCGTTTAGGAGGAGAAGAGTTTTGCATTGTTTCGCCTACCAAATGTGTCAGTACCGTTGTTAAAACCTTAGCAAAGTTGCAAGATCATTTAAAAGATAACCCAGTGCAGTTATCAAGTGGCGGGCAGGTGAGTTATACAATAAGCAGTGGTGTATCAAGTTTGACTTCTGAGTCGTGTTCGCTGCAGGGATTATTAAGAAATGCCGATACCGCACTTTATAATGCAAAAACAACCGGACGGAACCAAACGGTGGTGTTTAATCAAAGCCTTAGACTATGAGTAGATATAACTGAAAACAGGCACGCTCAAATTTAGCTGCCTACGGCTTAATCGAGGTTATAACACTGCTGTTTTTTATTTTTTATAAAGCGCTCAAATTCATTATTTGCACGCATATTCGCTATTTCTGCGTTGATATCATCTAAGATAAATTGCCAATTAGGCGTACTTTTACTGATTTCATAATACAGGGCTTTGTATTCTATGCTTGGCGTTAATGCAACTAGCGCACTAAGCATCCTCTTTTTTTCTCTAGCTGATAATAATGATTTATAAATACTGGCTCTTAGCACTTCTAAGTCGGCAACAATAAGCTCAACCCGACCATTTAAAAGCAAATGAATAAGCTGATACTCACTGTTAGCAACGATGGTTTTTATTCCGCCTTGTTCAATAAGTTGATCTAATTCTTTACTATTTTTATATGAACGTACCACCCCCATAACCCTGTTTTTTACAGACTCAATACTGCCATCGTAATTTATGCTGTGACCTTTAAGTGCTACAAATGATAAGTCGCCACCAGGAATGGGCTCAGATAACGCCAATAACTGATTACGTGTTTTGGTTAAAATGTTTTCTGACATTACATCGTCACTAATAAAATACTCAGGAAATAAAATATCAGCTTTACCTAATTCAGCTTCACGAACGGCACGCGCCCAAGGGTAAAACTCTATATGTACACCATAGCCGCGTTTTACTAACATGCTTACTGTGAGTTGATATAGCCAGCCCTTATTGCATAAGTGATCGTCTATATAAGGGGGCCAATTAAGTGTAACTAAGCGAAGAACTGTATCGGCTTTTAAATTATAGCCATAGCCGCTTTTGTATTTCTCTCCGGGAAGTGTGATATTTTTATTGTCGACCGTATAGGTTACTGGCGCCGGTTGTGCGTAAGTGAAAAATGATAGTACTAAGGCAGCGATTAAAAATATTCTCATAAGGATAATGCATTTTTATCTTTAATTTTAAGTTTAGTGCGTTATTTGGAATAAACAACTTAAATAGTGAGGTTCTTCTAGTATACAAACAATTAAATATAGCCTTAAAAAGCGATAGCTATTAACATGCAAAGGTAAGTAATTTCACTTTAATACGACATAACAACAAAAAGTCTTTTTACTAGAGGGAATTTTTATGGCTAACAAGCCAATAAGTGAAGACAATCCATTTGCTAATTTATCTGATGTGCAGTGTGAGCAGATCCAAAATTGGTACCAAAAGCATATTTCTTCAACCTTACATTCTTTACTTAAAGGCAGTAAGTCTGGGCAAGTTATTGAGAGTAAGTTAGAAAGTACTTTAAATAAAGCGCTCTCTCAGAGCAAACAGCTTACTACTTATACTATCGAGGGTAATTCGAGTATTAAATTAAAAAATGCCAGTGTTATGGCTGAGCTTAATGATACCCGTGATTTGTTTTATGGCGCGCAAGTTAAAATAAATAAACTAGAGCAAAAAATAACAACCAGTGCTCAAGAAATACAATTGTTAGAGACAGAAAAAAGCGAATTGCAGCTAGAAGTACGTAGCTTAAAGCAACGTTTAAATCACGTACTTTCAAGGCTAGAATCGCAAGGTGTCTCATTCCAAAAAAGCCATTATGTAGGACGTATATTAGTTCAGGCTTTGCGAGCAAGTTTTGAAAATTGGCAGCAAACTCCACAAGGAGAGCCCTTTAAAAATCATGATTTTTACAAGCTTTTCCCGCGTGTTTTGTACTCAAGCTTATTAAAAGAAATTGAAAAACTGCTAGGGGAGCACGATTATAATCAAATCGAGCGTTCACTTAGTGATTTTGTGTTTAAGCAAAAGGGCTCGCCTGTAGAAAATTGGCCAGATGAAGACCCGATTTACGAGACGCGGTTAATTAACCAAAAGCAGTCAGAGCTGTTAATAAAATTACATAGCCAACACCTGCAACGAAAAAACTTTACGTCCTATTTAGAAAAACGCCTTTCTAGTACTGGCTTTACCCATAAACACAGTGATTTATTGATGACGCTGGTTGAGTTTGCGACACACGATGAAAATAGCAAATTTTCTAGTTATTGCCATTAAGTTATTAGTAATGTTATTAAGTATTAAAGCAGCATCACTAAATATCATGTTGTTGTAGGCCAAGTATTTTTAATTTGGTTGCTAGGGTATTTTGTGCAAGTGTTTTTTTTACTATTTTATAAAGTGTGTTTACATTAAGTTGGTGTGTAGGGCGAATTAATAATTGGTGTTTATAGGTTTGCGCGACGCGTTCAGAGATAAGCAGCTTTTTTTTACTTTCTGGGTATTTATTTAGGTATTGATTTAAGTAAGAACGGGTAACAATCGCCATATCGCTGCGTTTTTTTAATACTAATTCAATACTTTTTTTATGACTGCTCAGTAACGTCATTTTATATTCGTTTTCAAGTATTGATGGATTGTTTTCAAAGTTTGCTAACTGATAGTGATAGCCTAAAATCCCAATGAGGGTTTTATCGTCTAAGTTATCAAACCAAGCTTGTGACTTTGCAAATTGCTTTAAAGCAATAAATACTTCGCTGTCTGTTGCTATCACAGGGGAGTTACTGATTATATGGTTGCCTTGCAGCCACCCCCAGTTTGGATCTTCAAAAAATACCGCATCGAACAAACCTTGCTGATAATCTTTAAAGCGCCGAATAGGTGTGGTGAGCACAAGCTCAAAATGATAGTCAGATTGTATTTTATTGAGTTCGCTAATTAGCTCTACGGTAAGGCCTGAAGCACGGCTGTCAACAATCTCTATGTAGGGAGGAAATTCATAGCCACCCACTTTGACTAGGGTTTTAGCTTGAACTTGCCCAGCAAAAATAAATAGCAATAGTAATGTAATGAGTGCGGCAGACTTCACAGGTAAATCCTTTCCTAGAATACTTTCTGATATTTCATCTTATAAGATAGCCTACTTGTTAACATAGTATTAATTTTCAAGCAATAAATTCTGACTTTGCAACGTGATTATATGGATGTTACCTGATATTTATTAAGGAAGTTTGGATCGTGAGCGTTTTTTTGGAGCTTTTTGATGTTGGCGTTGCTTGATGGCGGGTGTTTCCCCAATGTCGGGTGGCGCGGCTTCGCCACTTAACCAACCTACGTCCTTAATAATTAACGTAGGTTGGATAAGCCGGAGGCGTCATCCGACGATGTTGGTATTGGTCATTACCGGTTCAGGCTTTGCTTTATGTTGGATGGCGTTTGGTGTTGGAATGTTACCTAATTTATGGTGTTTTACCAATGTCGGGTGGCGTGGCTTCGCCACTTAACCGACCTACGTTCTTTTTGAATTGATACGACTGAGTGGATTCGAACCACCGACCCTTGGAGCGGGTGATTAAGAGTAGGTAGTGCTTTTTCTTGAGGTGTTTTTTTGAATTGGTACGACTGAGTGGATTCGAACCACCGACCCCTACCATGTCAAGGTAGTGCTCTAACCAACTGAGCTACAGTCGTACAATATGAAATTCTTAAACTTTGTTTGGTACGACTGAGTGGATTCGAACCACCGACTTCTGGACCGGGTGATCAAGAGTAGGTAGTGCTTTTTCCTTCAACGTACTTTAATTAAATCTTTAAAAATTTGGTACGACTGAGTGGATTCGAACCACCGACCCCTACCATGTCAAGGTAGTGCTCTAACCAACTGAGCTACAGTCGTACTGCATGTATTTAAGAATTGTTAATTGCTTAACAACGGTCGCTAATATATAGCGTGATGAGTGGTGAATCAAGCATGTTTATGGTTTTTAAGTTTATTTGCCGTTTTTTTATTCATATTGGACTGATTTCGCACGTTTTATAAAATTTTTGCCACCAGATAACATGCTCTTTTGCTGACGCTTTTAGCTGAGAGAGTAAGTTGTTAGAATTTGGGTCAAGTAGGGCATTTACCGCTTCACTACTCACTGCTTGATTAAACCATAGCTGCATATAAAGCGGCTGCAATGTTTCTAAATACCCGCTCAGCTGTGCTTGATAAGGCTGTATTTGTTTTAAATAATATTTATTAAATATATTACTGACAATTTTAGCCTGCTGATTGTTTTTCCCTTTAGGGCAAATATCTTCTACTACTAATGAATTTACAAACTGGGTTGCTGTATGATTTAAGCTAATTTGTTCTCGCGCAGCTTGAATAAGCTGTTGGTCAAATTTGTATCTGTTGAGCGGTTCAAGCGCTGACAAAATATCATCGCTGTTTATTGCCATACTCCCTTTAGTTTCTATTTGGTGTTTAATGGTCGTTAGCTTTTTAAGCGCCTCAACCGTGTCACTAAACCCAGCCGGTTGAGTGCTGAGTTCTTGGCCAGTAAGCTGCCAAGTGCTGCTCAGTTCAGGTTCACTATATAAAACATTATTAAAATAATGAGCGAGTTGAGTTTGTTTTTGGGTTTTTGCCGCTGCAATTTTACTGTGAACGTTGCTTTGTTTATCTAAGGTGTTTAAACAGTTTTGCGCGCTTTGAATAAAATCTATTTGGTACTTCAATTGGCTAGCAGCGGTGGCTGTTTTGCCTAATTGATTATTATGCTCGCTTATCAGAACGTTAAGTTTACATTGGCTAATACCAGCTAGTTCAGTTATGCCAATTTTAATGGCAGGTTGCAACGCTTCAACTGGCTCTACTAAGGCTAATTGTTGCAGTGGCTTTGTGTGTGGCTCAGGCGTTTGTAAGGTATTACTCAAGCGAGACAAATAGGTTTTATTTGCCTCACTGGGCTGCTCTGAGCAGCCCAAAAGCACCATACAACATGCCGCCAATAACCAATTAAGCGGCAGTTTGGTATAGATTGATTGTTTAAGTGAGAATAAATGGTTCACGTTTAAATCGCCTATGAACGGTCAGCATCAGTAGTATAGCTGCAACTGATAGGCCAACGATAATGCCTATCCAAAAACCATGCGGGCCCATTGCTGGCACTATCATGTCTGTTCTTGCTAATACGTAGCCTAAACTAAAGCCGATTAACCAATAAGAAATAAAAGTGATATACGAAATCGGCGCTGTGTGTTTTAAACCACGTAAAATACCGTTTGCAGCTACCTGTAATGCATCAGGAAGTTGGTAAATACAGGCTAAAATCATAATTGATGAAGCAAGCGCAAGTACCGCAGGGCTATCGCTATATAATTGGCTGATCACGTCACGCCCTATAAATGTAATAAAAGCGATAAACAACGCGACCATAGCCGCCATAATATAACTTGTCGATACCGCTACTTTTAATTGATCTAAATGATTTTGCCCAAATAAATTACCAATTCGTATGCTAATGGCAATTGAGAGGCTCAGAGGCATCATAAATAATAGTGCAGTCACACTGGCTGCAATTTGATGGCCAGACACAGCCACCGCACCCAAATGCGCAATAAACAGGGGAATACAGGCAAACAAGGTCACTTCAAAAAAAGTAGCGAGTGAAATAGGAATACCGAGTTTGGTAATAATACCAATGGTTTTAAAATTGGGTTTTTCAAAGCCAGTTAATAAGCCTTTGGCATCTATTTTTTTACTCAGCTGGCAATAAGTAACTTGCGCAATAGCCATTACAGTAAATACCAGTGCGGTGGCAATACCACAGCCAGCGCCCCCAAATGCGGGTAGACCAAATAAGCCCTTAATAAAAATATAATTGAGTGGGATATTTACCGCAAGTCCGAGTAGGCTGATATAAAACGCAGGCTTGGTCATCCCCATGCCTTCGGTCATATTTCTATACACGGTAAAAATTAAAAAACCAAATACACCCCATTTAACAAAATGAATGTAATCAAAAGCAAGTCCCGCAATCGCCGGGCTAGTATCAAGCTGTAAAATAACGGTGTTGGCAAGCTGGGCAGCACAAAAACCTGCAATACTCAAAAGGAGCGTTAAATAAAGCGCTTGCTGAAAATAATGGCTAATGCCGTTGCGGTCTTTAGCACCCGCAAATTGAGCAATGACTCCCGTTAGGGCTAATAGAATACCTTGTATTGCTAATAAAATTGGGTTCCATATTCCTGTAGCAATTGAGAGGGCAGCGAGATCGGTTGGACTCACTTGTCCGGCCATAATGGTATCAACCACTGACATTAATACTAAGGTCACTTGTGCTAAAAAAACGGGAAAGGCGAGGGAAAGTAAACGTTTAGCTTCCCAACTACAAAAAGTCATAAAAAACAGCTATTCAGAAAAACATGGGCGCATTGTAATCTATTGTGATTACTCTATCTATGTAGACAATCAGCGAATCTATTAAATTGCTGCATAAGCTTACTTTTGTTGCGAATAAAAGTGCTATTAAGTGAATTATTTTAGCGATTGATACGTTAAACTAGCACTTTGTTAGAAAGAGAAGCGATTTTTATGTTTACCGGTATTATTCAAACTCAAGCAACAGTAGTCTCTAGAACCCATACGCAGGGTGTATTACGTTTAGTCGTTTCTGTTAATGAGCAATACGTAAAGCATTTAGACTTAGGTGCTAGCATCGCTATAAATGGTTGCTGCTTGACGGTAGTTAAAGTAGAGCTTAGTAATCAAGATGTAGTGGCTCAAGTGCATTTTGATGTTATTGACGAAACTTTGCAGCTTACTAACCTTGGACAACTGGAATTGGGTAGTTTAGTCAATTACGAGCGTTCTGTGTCGTTTGGTACTGAGCTGGGTGGGCACATAGTCTCTGGTCATATTCATTGTACTGCCAAAATAGTGCAAATAGTTAAACTAGAAAATAACTACAAAATGCAGCTTAGCCTTCCAAAAAAATGGCAAAAATATGTTTTATACAAAGGGTTTGTATCTATTAATGGCGCCAGTTTAACGGTTGGCAATATTGATGAGCATGGCTTTTGGTTACACTTAATACCAGAAACACTCGATATTACTAATTTAGGTGCAGCCGTTGTAGGTGATGAATTTAATATAGAAGTTGATCAGCAAACATACACTATTATAAACACCGTCGAAAACTACATGCGCCAACATAGCTAAAATATTTGTTCGTCATCGCTGTCCACGTGTAACTCTAACTTATTACGTGCATAGTCTATATGCATATTTAAATGAATTAGATTACAGCAAGCACTGCATTCTTCATAGTAGTCTTGGTCGCCCATACTGGCATCAAGGTCTAAATGAATATGGTGTCCACAATGTGGGCAGGCGATACGTTGTGATAAAAAGTCTTTCATAACACCCCCTTAAAAATTAAGTTATTTTACCTAGATAGCACATAACGGCTTAATACTAAGTAGCTTGAACTCTGACTAAATGATTTACTCATATTGAGCTATCAACATTGATTTATTACAAATAAATTCAATGCAATTAGCCCTAAAAATAACGCTTGAATAGATTTATTTTTTAGAGTTCAAGTATAAGTATAGTGCTTATATTTTGTTTACTCATTTATTTAAGTTTAGTAGTTTTTCAACGTGTTCTTTAGCCTGATTTAAGTAATGGCCTGCATAAATATTGGCATGGTTTAAAATAGGGTAAAGCTGATAAATAAGCTTGCGATGTTGGTAATTCTGAGCGAGAGGGTAACGGTGATCATAAGCGCTATAAAATTCATCGGGTAATGGGGCAAAAAGCTCACTCATAGCAATATCGACCTCCCGATCACCGTAATAGCAGGCAGGGTCAAATAGGGTCGGAATATTATTTACAAATCCCATGTTTCCGCGCCAAAAGTCGCCATGTAATAACGAGGGCAAAACATGATGATTATGCAGTTGCTCTTTTACTAAATTTATCAGTTGTTCGGGGTCTGCCAGCACAATGTCTTTTTCAGCTAATAGCTGTAATTGCCAACCAATACGTTCTTCTGCAAAAAATACATCCCATTTTTTATGCCATTGATTTGGTTGAGGCGTAGAGCTTAAATAATTGTCTGTATCAAAACCAAACATCGCTTGCTCGTGTTTTTGATGTAACATGGCAAGGTGTTCACCCATCGTTGACCAATGCGTGTGGGGAAGGTCATCAAGTGTAAGCCACTCTAATACAATAAACGCATATTCTATATTGGCGCCAGTTGTAATGCAGTCGGGCACCATAAATATACTGTTTTGAGTGAGTTGTTTTAAGCCCTGTGCTTGTGCTTCAAAGCGATCGAGCTCATTCTTTTGCGCAATTTTAACTAAATAATTGTGCTTGCCATCACTTATATGGAAAAGCTTATCGGTTGATGTGTTTTGCAACTGACGTTTATGGGTGTGTTTAAAATCGTAATGGATAGCTTGGCTGATCTGTTGATTGATTGTTTTCCACATAACAATTGCTCACCTTTTAAACCTATAAATAAACTATGGCAAAAAGGGATTAAATAAACAAATTAATCGGTGTAAAATTAAGACTATCAATTTCTGATACAAATCACTGAAACGGAATAAAAATGAATAAAAGTTTTATCACTAACTTATTGGCAGCGTGTTGTGTTGTTATTGGTTTTGTATTTGATCAAGCCATTGTACTTTCGGTGGGCTTATTTGCACTCTCTGGTGCGGTTACAAACTTACTCGCTATTCATATGCTATTTGAAAAAGTCCCGTTTTTATATGGATCGGGGGTGATTGCGCTCAAGTTTGAAAGCTTTAAAGTAGCTATAAGAAATTTAATACTTACGGAGTTCTTTTCTGAGCATAAAATAGACAAGCTTCTAAGCAAGGCGCAGCCAACGATAGACTTTGAATCGGTAATTGATAAGGTAGATTTAAATCCCGCTTTCGATAATTTGTTAGTGGTGATAGAGCAATCACAATTTGGCAGCATGCTGGCAATGTTTGGCGGTACAGAAGCGGTAGAGCCAATGCGAGAAAAATTTATCGAAAAAATGCAATTATCACTGATGCAAATAAGCGGCACCGACGATTTTAAAATGCTACTAAGCGATATGCTTACTCAAGGAAATAACGCGGAAAGCTTACATAATACAGTACTCAAATTAGTGGATGAACGCCTAGATGAACTCACCCCTAAAATGGTAAAAGAAATAATTCAAACTATGATCCGCGAACACTTAGGCTGGCTCGTTGTATGGGGTGGGGTATTTGGTGGCTTGTTTGGTTTGTTGGCAGCGCTTATTTAATAATAAATACACGTTAAGCAGGTACTAAGCCCTGCTTAACGTGTTTGATTCGCGTAAATTGAACGTATTAAAACCGATTTCCTAGTTATAATTTGGGTTATTTAGATCCCGCCATAATAACCACCATCGGTTTATTTACCTTTGCCAAATCCCTTATTGATGTGCTGGTGGTAGCCTCAATATTGAAAAAGCGTGCAGATTTGTTTAAATCATAAAGCGCTACAAAATCATTCATTGATAAATCATTGCAGCGTAATTTTTTGCCAATTACATGCTTGTTGGTATGGAGCTCTTTAATTGTTTTGTGCAGTGTCAGTTGTTTGTTAGATGCAACGGCCATGCAAACTTGTGTACCGGGTGATGAATCAGCGGCAACAAAAGTGGTTGCCATTACAGGCGCTGTTAATGTTGCTGCGCCCAATAATACAGTTGAATATAGTGTTGCTTTGAAAGAAATCATAGTATTTTCCTCTTTGTTTATGTGCAACTTAAGTATTGTTTAATGTAGCCAGAATGTTGTTAATTGAATGGGGCAAGCTGTAAGAAGATGTGTATATAAATTATGCAATTTTGTAGGTGTATGAAAAGTTGTTCATAAGTAACCTGAACTATGGATAATAAATCTATCTCAAGCAGCTATTTTCAGCGCTAACTGCGTTGAATTTACTTGCAATAGGCCCGCTATTGACGCGAAAATTCGCCTTGTTTTCACTGTAAATTTCTAGCTGGAGAAAACGAACTAAATTATTAATATAATTCAATATGTTAGTAAATATCTTAACCAAAGTTCAGGTTAAGTAATTTATTTTTGACACACTTTAGCGTTTTCATACTGAAATATTTTTTCAGACTGTTATTATCGCGCCCTAAATTTGTGGCATTTTATATTTTTGGAGCGCAATTGTGAATAAAACGTTAGCCAGTTACTACCAGCAAGCTTATGCGTGTGAGCAACAGCATTTTAACCAATGTTTTTATTGCGGCTGTGAGGCAACAGAGCGCGATCATTGCCCACCATTGCACATGTTACAAAGTATTATTGATTTAGGCGAAGAAGCAGATTTTGTTGCTATTGCGGCTTGTTATGAATGCCATGCATTACTTCATAATGAACGCTTAATGACCATTGATGAGCGTTTTAGTAAGCTTAAAAAGAAACTATCAAATAAATACGCCAAGCCCTTACGTGTATACAACATGTGGGAAGAAAGCGAGCTTGGCGACATGAGCGATGAATTTGCGCACAGCATTCAAGCGGGCATGAAACTCGGTAAAGAAGCGGCTGAGCGACTCGCCTTTACAGGGTTTAGTTATGCCACTGAAGAAGCGCGCGTTACGGTGCGCGAAAAAACCAAAGAGTTTGATGTAGAAGGCAGCATATTTACCGACTTTAAAGAAGCGCTTAACTATTGCATTACTGTATTAAAAGTACAAAAAAGTGATTTTTATAAAATTTTAGTCGAGGATTATCAAGGCGATTTTAATAAGGCATTGAGCCAATACAGGCATCGTCATGATAAAGTCACCGCCGCAAAAGATGGTAATACATTAATTAAAGATTTTTCAAAATTACATAAGCAAAATTCGGATTTTGTAACCCGAACGGTTAAACACTTTATTAGTAAAGATCCATCGCTCACCACTGAAGGGGCACTGGATAAGCTTTATAACAATTATATAAAAAAATAATTACAGAAACTCACCTTAAATAACCGCCTTTTCACCTGTTTTTTTAGCTTTATGCGTTTGCTTTCGCTAAAGTAGTAAAAAAACAGGAGAACCTAAAAACATGCAAAAATTTGCTCCCTCATTGTTAGCTGTTGGTTTAGCAGCGGCTCTTGTTGGTTGCCAAGAAAGCGGCCCGCAAGATGCAAAAGTAACCATTAATAAAAACCCATACCCAAGTACTTATCAACCCGTTGCTACATCAAGCACATTAATTACCAATGCCACTGTATTAACGGGCACGGGTGAGCGTTTAGATGAAGCCGATGTATTACTTGTTGATGGTAAAGTACAGCAAGTTGGTAAAGATTTAACCGCTAACGCAGACACCACTATCGATGCGCAAGGCAAATGGGTAACACCAGGTATTATTGATGTTCACTCTCATTTAGGTGCTTATCCAAATCCGTCGGTTGAGTCTCACCAAGATGGCAACGAAATGACTAGCCCAAATACAGCAGAAGTATGGGTTGAGCATTCAATTTGGCCACAAGATCCAGGTTTTAATCGCGCACGTGAAGGCGGTATTACCTCGTTACAAATTTTACCAGGTTCAGCTAATTTATTTGGTGGACGTGGCGTTACCCTTAAAAATGTACCGGCTCACACCATGCAAGGGATGAAGTTTCCTGATGCACCATACGGTTTAAAAATGGCGTGTGGTGAAAACCCTAAACGCGTTTATGGCCGTAAAGGTGAATTACCGATGACACGTATGGGTAATATGGCAGGCTATCGCACAGCTTGGATTGGCGCTCAAGAGTACAAACGTGCTTGGGACAAATACGATGCTGATTACGCTGCGGGTAAAAACCCAGAAGCTCCACACCGCGATATTAAATACGATACCCTTCGCGGTGTTTTAGAAGGTGAGGTTCGTATTCACAATCACTGTTATAAAGCTGAAGAAATGGCGATGATGATCGACCTTTCTAAAGAGTTTAATTACCATGCGGGTACATTCCATCACGGTATTGAAGCCTATAAAATCGCAGATTTACTGGCTGAAAATGGCTCGTGTGCAGCACTTTGGCCAGACTGGTGGGGCTTTAAAATGGAAGCCTACGATATGGTACAAGAGAACGTAGCGATTGTTGATGCAGTTAAAAACTCATGTGCCGTTGTGCATTCAGACTCAGACACGACCATTCAGCGCTTAAACCAAGAAGCCGCAAAAGTAATGTACAGTGCAAACCAAAATGGTTTTGATATTTCTGAGCAGCATGCAATTAAGTGGATCACGGCTAATGCCGCTAAATCACTCGGCATTGAAGATAAAACAGGCTCACTTGAAGCAGGTAAACAAGCTGATGTGGTTATTTGGAATCAAAGCCCATTTAGCGTTTACGCAAAAGCAGAGCAAGTGTTTGTTGATGGCGCAAAAGTTTACGATAGAAACGATAGCGCATTCCAAGCACAAAGTGATTTTATGTTAGGTCAACAATAAGGAGCACCCAGAATGAAAAAATTATCACGTTCGTTTTCGCTTTCTCTGGTTGCTGCAGGGTTACTAGCATCGGGTGCGCTGAGCGCTCAATCTCTTGCTATAATTAATGCAACACTGCATACATCCTCAGATCAAGGCGTATTAGAGTCTGCCAGCATCGTAATGAATGATGGCAAAATTACTGCAATTAATCCTAGCGATGTTAGAGCAGATAAAATTATTGATGCCAAAGGTCAAATCGTGACCCCTGGTTTTATTGCCACTGTAAATCAACTTGGTTTAGTTGAAGTAGGTGCGGTTGCGGGCTCTCGCGATGCGGGAGAAGAAAAAGCAGGTATTGATTTTGATGCAAGCTTGGCATTTAACCCTCGTTCAAGCCTAATCCCTTATGCACGTAAAGGCGGTGTTACTCGCGATTTGATCACCCCGTACGGCGGTGACAGCATATTTGCAGGCCTTGCCAGTGTGGTGGATTTAAGCGGCAGCTTTGAAAGCGTACTTAAAAAACAAGCAGCGTTGGTTATTCATTTGGGTGAGCGAAGCAAAGGCTCTCGTGCATTTACGTTGCAAACACTGATCAATAAGTTAGATGAGCACCAAACCAAAGCAAGCAAAGAAGCTAAAAAAGACGATGCTAAGCCAAGTGCTGAAGATAAAATAATGGCTAAAGTACTAAAAGGCGATATGCCATTACTAATTAGTGTGTCGCGTGCATCGGATATTGTTGAACTTATAAAAGTGAAACAGCAGTTTGGGGTAAATATTGTTCTTAATGGTGCGCAAGATGCCGTTGTAGTTAAAGATCGTATCGCAAAAGCGGGTATTCCTGTGATCATCAGTGCAATGGATAACTTACCAGGCAGTTTTGATTCATTACATGCAAGCCTAAATAATGCCGGCATACTAGAAAAAGCAGGTGTTAAAGTACTTTTAACTGTGGGTGGCGATGCCAGTCATAATGTTTACCAGCTCCGCTATGATGCCGGTAATGCAGTGTCTTACGGTATGAGCCAGCAAGGCGCATTAAAAGCGATGACTTCAAATGTGGCTGATGTATTTGGTATTAATGCCGGTAGCTTAGAAGTGGGTAAAGCCGCTGATGTTGTAATGTGGAGTAACGACCCGTTTGAGCTGAGCAGCCACGTAAATAAAATGTTTATTAATGGGGTTGAGGTAAGTACTGAATCTCGCCAAGATAAACTGCGTGAGCGCTATACAACAGAATCAAACATGCCACGTGCATACACTAAATAAACTTGTTTAGTTGAATTTAAAGGCCGCATTAGCGGCCTTTTTTATGAACAGCTTTTACTTATACCAATCCGTAAAGTAAACCACTTAAATAAGCGAATTGGTATTAGGCACAAAAAAAAGGCGCTCTTTGGAGCGCCTTTTCATTCATTTAATGGATTTATACCAGTTTAGATAAAATCTCGTTAAATGTTGTGCTTGGGCGCATTGCTTTAAAAGCTGCATCGTCATTTGGCTGGAAGTATCCGCCAATGTCCATTGCTGGGCCCTGTGCATCGTTTAGCTCGCTAACAATTTGCTCTTTGTTAGTTTCAAGGTCGCTAGCAATTTGCGTAAACTGCGCTTTAAGCTCGCTGTCATCATTTTGCTTAGCAAGTTCTTGTGCCCAGAATAAAGATAAGAAGAAATGAGAACCACGGTTATCAATCTCTTTTACTTTACGTGAAGGCGACTTGTTTTCAGCTAAGAATGTGCCGGTAGCTTTATCAAGCGTATCTGCAAGTACTTGTGCTTTTTTGTTACCTGTTGTTGTGCTTAGGTGCTCAAGTGACGCAGCAAGTGCTAAGAATTCACCTAAAGAATCCCAACGTAAGTGGTTTTCTTTCTCAAATTGTTGAACGTGCTTAGGAGCAGAGCCACCCGCACCAGTTTCAAATAAACCACCGCCATTCATTAGTGGCACAATTGAAAGCATTTTAGCACTGGTACCCAATTCTAAAATTGGGAATAAATCTGTTAAGTAATCACGTAACACGTTACCCGTTACAGAAATTGTGTCTTTACCTTCTTTGATGCGTGCTAGTGAGAACAAGGTTGCATCCATTGGCGATAAAATTTGAATATCTAGGCCAGCAGTGTCGTGATCTGGCAGGTATTTATTTACTTTTTTGATTAGCTCAGCATCGTGTGCACGTTCTGCATCTAACCAGAAAATAGCCGGATTACCTGTTGCGCGAGCGCGGTTTACTGCAAGTTTAACCCAATCTTGAATAGGTGCATCTTTAACCTGACACATGCGCCAGATATCGCCTTTCTCAACACTGTGCTCAAGTAACGTATTACCGTTTGTGTCTACAACACGGATAGTACCGTCAGCTTTTGCTTCAAATGTTTTATCGTGTGAGCCGTACTCTTCTGCTTTTTGAGCCATAAGGCCAACGTTTGGTACGCTACCCATAGTCGTAGGATCAAATGCACCGTGCTCTTTACAAAAATCAATCGTTGCTTGGTAAACGCCAGAGTAACAACGATCTGGAATTACAAAGCTTGTGTCTTGTAATTTATCGTCTTTATTCCACATTTGACCGCTTGAACGAATTGCAGCAGGCATAGAGGCATCGATGATCACATTACTTGGTACGTGTAAGTTTGTAATACCGCGATGAGAATCTACCATTGCGATAGCAGGGCGGTCAGCGTAAACAGCTTGAATGTCAGCTTCAATTTCTTCGCGCTTAGCGTCATCTAAAGTTTGAATTTTAGAGTACACATCGCCTAAACCGTTATTTACATCAACACCTAGCTCTTCAAAAAGTGCACCGTGTTTTGCAAAAACGTCTTTGTAAAATACTTTTACAGCGTGACCAAAGATGATTGGATCAGATACTTTCATCATGGTCGCTTTCATATGAAGCGAAAATAACACGCCTTTTTCTTTAGCTGCATTAATTTCAGCTTCAAGGAATGCTTGTAATTTTGCAGCACTAATACGTGAAGCATCAATAACTTCACCAGCAAGTAGCGGTGTGCTTTGCTTAAGTACAGTGATATCGCCATTAGCCGCTACGTGTTCAATACGAACATCCGTTGCTTCATCAACAGTTAGTGACTGCTCTGAACCAAAGAAGTCACCTTCTTCCATGCTTGCAACATAAGACTGTGAATCTTTGCTCCATGCACCCATAGAATGTGGGTTATTACGTGCATATTCTTTTACTGAACTTGGTGCGCGACGGTCAGAGTTACCTTCACGAAGTACAGGGTTTACTGCACTGCCTTTAATTTTGTCATAGGCGGCTTGAATCGCTTTTTCTTCATCGTTTTTAGGTTCTACAGGGTATTCTGGAAGTGCATAACCTTTTTCTTGAAGCTCTTTAATTACAGCGCGAAGTTGTGGAACTGAGGCACTGATGTTCGGTAATTTAATGATATTAGCTTCTGGTGTTTTCGCCATTTCGCCAAGTTCTGCAAGTGCATCACCAATGCGTTGTTCTTCTGTTAGGTAATCCGGGAAGCTCGCAATAACACGACCAGCGAGTGAGATGTCGCGTGTTTCAACTTCAACACCTGCCGCATTTGTGTACGCTTGGATAATTGGTAACAACGAATACGTTGCTAATGCCGGAGCTTCGTCCGTTTTTGTATAGATAATTTTTGATGTCATCATCATTCCTAGATAGTAGGCCGCATTGGCCAAATTCAACAATGCAAAGAAATCATCGCCTAATACCTTATAAATAAAGTATTAATGTATGCAATGAGTAGTCTGTTAGGTGTTGGTACTCGTATAACCTAAACAAGGTAAGAATAATCACACCTGACGGACTAGTGTCTTTTATAACTAAAATTTATGTAAATCTAAACTAGCCATTAGGCTAAAGTAATTACGTTTTACAGGATAAAGAGTGTAACAAGCTTGGCTAAAAAGGGCTAGGATTACGCGCTAAACGCCAGCAGTTAAACATCTAATAGTGAAATTATTGGGGTAGATAAAATAAAATCAAGGAGTGGGGTTGAATTAACGAACAATGAAGCAATTAATATGGAAGTGGTTAGGGGGTTTAGGGAATTAAGCGAGGATCTAAATAGGTCGCTCGCTTTAGTCTCATATTTACAATCACTCTAAAATATCGCCGTTAGGGGCTATATTAGTAGCGTGTAGACCTTTAGGGCCTTGTTGTAATTCGAAGGTAACATCTTGACCAGCTTTAAGCGTCTTGTATCCGTCCATTACAATAGTTGAGTAATGAGCAAAAATGTCGTTCTCGCAACCGTCTTCTACGATGAAACCAAAACCTTTGGCGTTGTTGAACCATTTGACTTTACCACAAGCCATACTTCTACATCCTTCTATAAGTTGACTAATTTAGTTATCCTAAACTGTATTGTTTGCTAGACTGACTAAGGTTTAATCAATCACCATTTGACTGTAGTTTATTTAAGCAACCAGTCAAGTGTTTTGGGTTATTTTTTAACATTTTATTTATTTTTTTATTCAAGTTTGCTTGAGTTACAAAGACAAGACTATATTTAATTATGAGTGGTATGAAAGATTCTGGTGTTATCGACACCGTTCGCGATAGTGAAAAGCAAAAGTTGCAGCCACCGCGAAAATATAAAGTTGTGTTAAACAACGATGATTACACGCCGATGGATTTTGTAATTGAGATCTTGATGACGTTTTTTAATATGGATAGCGATAGAGCAACTGATGTGATGCTGCAAATACATCAGCAAGGTAAGGGCATTTGTGGTGTTTACAGCGCAGATGTAGCACATACCAAGGCTGAGCAAGTTAACCGCTACTCAAGGGATAACGAGCATCCACTGCTATGTAGTTGTGAGCAGGAATAAATACCACAAAGGTGAACTTTCATCTTTGAAGTGCGGTATAAAATTATTATCTCTGTAAGGGGTTGCCAATGCTAAATAAAGACTTAGAACTAACTTTGAACACCGCGTTTCGTGAAGCGCGCACACGTCGTCATGAGTTTATGACCGTAGAGCATCTTTTATTAGCTCTACTCGATAATCCATCAGCTGGAGAAGCGCTTAATGCGTGTGGTGTTGACATTTCTGGATTAAAAACAGAGTTACTTGAATTTATTGATGAAACCACACCGGTTATTCCTGATTTAGAAGAAGAACGCGAAACTCAACCAACGCTTGGTTTTCAGCGTGTATTACAGCGCGCGGTATTTCATGTGCAATCTTCGGGAAAAAATGAAGTGACTGGTGTAAATGTGCTGGTGGCTATTTTTTCTGAGCAAGAAAGCCAAGCAGTTTATTTACTTAAAAAGAATGATATTTCTCGCCTTGATATTGTTAATTTTATTTCTCATGGGATTGCCAAAGGTGACGACGAATTAGGCGATGATACTGACGATATACATGAAGAAGTGCAAGAAGTTGCCAGTGAAGAAGCGAGTAAGCTCGACAGCTTCACCACTAATCTCAACATACAAGCCAAAGAGGGCAACATTGACCCTCTAGTTGGTCGCGACAGCGAAGTAGAACGCACTGTACAGGTGTTGTGTCGTCGTAAAAAGAACAACCCATTACTGGTTGGTGAAGCTGGCGTGGGTAAAACCGCTATTGCTGAGGGTTTAGCGTATCGAATTGTTAACGAACAAGTGCCTGAAGTTATTGCTGATGCGGTTGTTTACTCATTAGATATGGGCGCTTTGCTTGCAGGTACTAAATACCGAGGCGATTTTGAGAAGCGCTTTAAAAGCTTATTAAAAGAGCTGCAAGCTAAACCAGGCTCTATTTTATTTATAGATGAAATTCATACCATTATCGGTGCAGGTGCTGCATCGGGTGGGGTAATGGATGCCTCAAACTTAATTAAACCGCTACTTTCTAGTGGACAATTGCGTTGTATGGGTTCTACCACCTATGGTGAGTACAAAAATATTTTTGAGAAAGACCGTGCCTTGGTACGTCGCTTTCAAAAAATTGATGTGCTTGAGCCCAGTGTGGAAGACACCACTAAAATTCTTAACGGCTTAAAAGAGCGTTATGAAGCACACCATGGTATTCGTTACACGCAAAAAGCGTTGAAGGCGGCAGCCGAGCTTAGCGCTAAGTACATTAACGAACGTCATCTGCCTGATAAAGCGATTGATGTTATTGATGAAGCGGGTGCAAGCCAACGCTTGTTACCTACCTCTAAACGTAAAAAAACGATTGGTGTTTCTGATATCGAGCTGATTGTGTCAAAAATGGCGCGTATCCCGCCACAAAATGTATCATCATCTGATAAAGAAACGCTGAAAAACTTAGACCGTAACTTAAAAATGTTAGTGTTTGGGCAAGATCAGTCTATTGATGCATTAACTTCTGCCATTCGTTTGTCGCGTTCAGGTTTAGCGAATGAGAACAAACCGGTTGGTTCGTTCTTATTTGCAGGCCCAACGGGGGTCGGTAAAACTGAGGTTACCAAGCAATTAGCTAAATGTATGGGCGTTGAGTTTATTCGTTTTGATATGTCTGAATATGTTGAGCGCCATGCGGTGAGCCGTTTAATTGGTGCGCCTCCGGGTTATGTTGGTTTTGAACAAGGCGGCTTACTAACAGAAGCGGTCATTAAAAATCCACACGCTGTTGTACTTTTGGATGAGATTGAAAAAGCCCATCCAGATATCTACAACATTTTATTGCAAGTTATGGATCACGGTACGCTAACTGATAATAATGGCCGTAAAGCCGACTTTAGAAACGTCGTAGTCGTGATGACCACTAATGCCGGCGTGCAAGAAACCACACGTAAGTCGATTGGCTTTAGTGAGCAAGACCATACGCACGATGCAATGGGTGAAATTAATAAAGTATTTTCACCAGAATTTAGAAACCGCTTAGATAACATTATTTGGTTTAATCACCTCGATAAAGAAGTTATTTTACAAGTGGTTGATAAGTTTGTTGTGGAGCTTCAAGCGCAACTAGACAAGAAATCAGTTAATCTTGAGCTGACGTCTAAAGCACGTGAATGGTTGGCTGACAAAGGCTATGACAAAGCAATGGGCGCACGCCCTATGGCACGTGTTATTCAGGAAGACCTTAAAAAGCAATTGGCAAACGAAATACTGTTTGGCGAGCTAATCTCTGGCGGTACAGTAAAAGTATCGGTTAAAGATAAAAAGCTGCGTTTTGATTACGAGAGTGACTTAACGCCAGCCTAACCTATAAAAGTTAGCAATTTAAAAAGCCTGCTTTATGCAGGCTTTTTTATTTGCCAAAGAAATAGACAACAAAAAACCCAGCAAAGGCTGGGTTTTTTGTTTATTAAATGTAATTACTGGCGAGTATCCATTAATTACATTTAATAAACGCTTAAAGCTAGTTTGCACTAGCCAAAAACTAAATCTCGTTTACGCACTTACTTAGCGAGCACGGAATACGATACGACCTTTCGATAAATCGTAAGGAGTCATTTCTACCGTTACTTTATCGCCGGTTAAAATACGGATATAGTTTTTGCGCATTTTACCTGAAATATGAGCCACAACTACGTGACCATTTTCTAGCTCAACTCGGAACATTGTATTTGGTAAAGTATCAAGGACTGTCCCTTGCATTTCGATTACGTCTTCTTTCGCCATGTTTAGCGTAACACCTCTTTAATAGTTAAACGCTGCAGATTTTGCCCAAAATACGCCAATAAGTAAAGGCGCAGGGGCTATTTTTGTAAATTAAATAGCCAGCCACTGGTCATTGCACTGTTTTTGAGCAGGTAAAAACTGCGTTTTATAGTTCATTTTGTCGCATTCATCTATTTGATAGCCTAAATAAACAAATTGTTTTTGTTGTAGTTTAGCAAATTTAAGTTGCTGTAATATCATTACAGTGCCTAAACTAAAGTGCTCATAGTCAGGGTCAAAAAATGTATAAATTGCCGAAATAGCGTTGTCCATACAATCAGTTACAGCAACAGCCACTAAGTTATCTTGATCCCAAAGCTCTATAAAAGTAATGGTTAACCAACTACAAAACAAAAAGCTTTGAAATTGTGATTTATCAGGTGGATACATACTACCGTCTTGGTGGCGCAAGCTAATGTATTTACTGTAAAGTGGATAGTATTGTTCCCGTTCAACTTGAGAATATTTTACCTCAAAGCGGTTTTTTGCTTTGTTAAGTTTACGTTTTTGCGATTTTGTCGGCATAAACTCATCAGCTAAAACGCGCACAGAACTACACGCGCTGCAAATAGGGCAGTGCGGACGGTAAATTTGGTTACCACTGCGACGAAAGCCCAATCCTAATAATGACTCAAACTTATTGCTGCTGTAACAACTTGGATCGAGTATGACCAACAGTTGCTCTTGGCGGTTAGGCAAATAACTGCATTCAAATGGTTGGCTTAGGCCAATACGAGCGGGAAGTTGTTCATTCATAAATCGCGATTAGCTCCTGTGGCTGCCACATACTGGCAGCTGGGGTGTAACACTGTGCTTTATTAAGTTTAGTTAAAAATTCTTCACGTGGAATAACGCTAGCACCTAACGACATTAAATAAGGATTTTCTAATTGGCAATCAATAAAATGCGCATTATGGCGTTTAAGCCAATTAACCAGCGCCCACATAGCCAGTTTGGAGCAATTTGTTTGATGATGAAACATTGATTCACCACAAAAAACACCGGTTTGCATGATGCCATATAAGCCACCTGCAAGCTCTCCCTCGCGCCAAACCTCTAAACTATGAGCAATTCCATGGTGATGGGCTTTTATGTACGCCTGTTGCATTTGCGGAGTGATCCAGGTGCCATCGGTATCAATACGTTGATCGCGACATGCTTCTATCACTTCTTCAAAGGCATGGTTTATGGTTACGGTGACCGGGTGCTTTTTTAAATGCTTACGTAGGCTTTTACTAACATGAAAGTCATTGAGCTCAACAATACCGCGCTCACTAGGCGACCACCACATAATTGGCTCGTGCTCACTAAACCACGGAAAAATACCTTGGCTGTAGGCATTTTTTAATCGCGCTACCGATAAGCATCCACCAATGGCAAGTAAACCATCGGGATCATCTAATGCATGGTTGGGATCAGGAAAAGCAAAGTGGCTTTGAGCGAGTTGATAGAGTTGTTTAGTCATAACACCGATTGAATAACTGCATGGTCAAGGTAAAGTGTAACCTGTTGCTTTAAAATCACAAACCACAAATTATTTTGTTGTCCATAGGGTTGAGCAGGGCTTACATTCCTGTTAGGTAAATTTTAGACATAAAAAAAGCGCGTTAAAAAACGCGCTTAATTAAATGGTAAACTAATCGAATTAGCTAACCACTTTTACAGGTACTGCTTGTCCTGCGTTAAACTTAGTTGTCATTGCTTCTTCAACAGGTGTAAACGAGGTAAGGTCAATACCTTCAACCGCAGACTTATACTCTTCGATAGTCGGGAAACGACCAAGTACAGTAGAAAGTACTACAACCGGCGTAGAACCTAGTAGTGACTCACCTTTTTTCTCAGATGTATCGGCTACTACACGGCCTTGGAACAGACGAGTTGATGTTGCGATAACAGTGTCACCAGGTTCAGCTTTTTCTTGGTTACCCATACATAAGTTACAACCAGGGCGTTCTAGGTATAGGATATTTTCATACTTAGTACGTGCCGCTGTTTTTGGTTTTTCATCGTCAAATTCAAAACCTGCGTATTTAGCAAGAATATCCCAGTCGCCTTCCGCTTTAAGCTCATCAACAATGTTGTATGTTGGTGGCGCAACAACTAATGGTGCTTTGAATGAGATAGAACCGTTTTTCTTTTCTAGGTTACGCAGCATGTGAGCAATAATTTTCATATCGCCTTTGTGAACCATACACGAACCAACGAAACCTAAATCAACAGGTTTGTCGTTGTAAAAAGAAACAGGGCGGATCACATCGTGAGTATAACGCTTAGAAACATCATCGTTGTTCACGTCTGGATCGGCAATCATTGGCTCAACGATTTGGTCCAAATCAACCACAACTTCTGCGTGGTATTTAGCGTTGTCGTCTGGAGAAAGTGCTGGCTCTTCACCAGATTGAATACCTGCAATACGTTTGTCAGCTAAGTCGATTAGACCTTGTAGCGTTTGCGCTTCGTTATCCATACCTTTGTTGATCATGATTTGGATACGTGATTTAGCAAGTTCAATTGACTTAATTAGCGTTTCATCATTTGAAATACAGATTGACGCTTTCGCTTTCATTTCTGCAGTCCAGTCAGTGAAAGTAAACGCTTGGTCAGCCATAAGGGTACCAATATGTACTTCAATGATACGACCTTGGAATACGTTTTCGCCACCAAATTGCTTAAGCATTTGCGCTTGAGTTGCATGTACAACGTCGCGGAAATCCATGTGCTTAGCCATTTTGCCTTTAAACGTCACTTTAACTGAATCAGGAATCGGCATCGCTGATTCACCGGTTGCAAGTGCAACAGCAACAGTACCTGAATCGGCACCAAAGGCAACGCCTTTAGACATACGAGTATGCGAGTCACCACCGATGATGATAGCGCGATCATCAATGGTAATATCGTTCAATACTTTGTGGATTACGTCAGTCATTGCATGGTAAACGCCTTTCGGGTCACGTGCAGTGATCAAACCAAACTTATTCATGAACGCCATTAGTTTTGGAATATTTGCTTGCGCTTTGCTATCCCATACTGATGCAGTGTGACAACCAGACTGATAAGCACCATCAACAAGTGGTGAAATCGTTGAAGCCGCCATCGCTTCTAATTCTTGTGCTGTCATTGGACCGGTTGTATCTTGCGAACCAACGATGTTCACTTTAACGCGAACGTTTGAGCCTGCATGAAGTGGTGTATCAGATAGAACACCTACCGCATTACGGTTAAAGATTTTTTCAACCGCTGTTAAGCCTTGGCCTTCATGTGAAATTTCTTTTGAAGGTGCATACACAAGAGGAGTTTCAATGCCGAGCGTTTCAGCAGCAAACGTTTGTAGTTTCTTACCAAATACTACAGCGTATGAACCACCAGCTTTCATGAATTCAACTTTTTGCGGTGTGAACGCTGATGATACATCAACCAGTTCTTTATCACCGTTATAAAGCTTTTTCTCTTTTGTATTGATTGTTAATACAGTACCTGTGGCAACTGAATAAGCTTCTTCAAGCACTGCATCGCCATTTTCATCAGTTACAGTATTGCCGTCTGCATCTACTTTCTTAACCCAGTTTTTAAGATCAAGACCAATACCGCCGGTTACATCAACCGTCGTTAAGAAGATTGGTGCGATACCATTAGTACCTGCAACAACAGGTGCAATGTTGATGAAAGGAACGTATGGACTTGCTTGTTTACCTGCCCAAAGTGCAACGTTATTTACACCAGACATACGAGATGAACCAACGCCCATTGTGCCTTTTTCAGCAATAAGCATTACTTTAGCATTAGGGTGTTTCTTTTGAAGTTCAACGATTTCTTGTTGTGCTTCTTCAGTGATCATACACTTACCGTGTAATTCACGGTCAGCACGTGAGTGTGCTTGGTTACCTGGAGACAGTAAATCAGTTGAGATGTCGCCTTCACCAGCAATGTAAGTTACTACTTCGATTTTTTCTTCGATGTCAGGTAGTTTTGTGAAGAATTCAGCTTTTGAGAAACTCTCTAGTAATTCTTTAGCAATTGCGTTACCTGCTTCGTAGGCCGCTTTTATGCGCTCCATATCAGCATCGTATAAGAATACCTGAGTTTTAAGTACATCAGCCGCTTGTGCTGCGATTGCTGCGTCATCACCAAATGCTAAATCAATTAGCATTTCAATTGACGGGCCGCCTTTCATGTGTGAAAGCAGTTCAAATGCAAATTCTGGAGTGATCTCTGCAACGTGCTCTTCACCAAGAATGATTTCTTTTAGAAACTGTGCTTTAACGCCCGCAGCACTAGTTGTTCCTGGTAGTGTGTTGTAGATAAAGAAATGCAGTGAATCTTGACGATGCTCGTTGTTAGTATCTTTAATTTGATTAATTAGCTCAGAAACTAGATCAGCGCTATCGATTGGTTGTGGGTTTAATCCAAGCTCCGTTTTACGGGTTTGGATTTCTTCCATATATTTTGTATACAAACTCATAGAAAACTCTCGGTAATTTACTTGATATGAAGTTTAGCATTTTAACTGATTTTACAGTCTCTAGTAATGCCTAAATGAATAAAGCTTTTATTCCTGACGATAATTATAGTTAGTTTTACTTATATAATTTGACGGTATTCGTTGCTCACCCTTAGATCCTATCGTACCTAAGCCATTAATTGTATAAATACGATTGATTTTCAGTATAAATTTTGTGAATGTTTATACGGCTGCAATGAGTACTTTTCGGTGTTGGATGAGCCTTTATAATTTTTGGCCACAAAAAAAGGGCTGAAAATTCAGCCCTTACTATATGTTATGAAAACTTATAGGTTATCTAAAAAGCGTTCTGCATCAAGTGCAGCCATACAGCCAGTACCCGCAGAAGTGATTGCTTGACGGTAGATATGATCAGACACATCACCGGCAGCAAATACGCCTGGCACACTAGTTTGTGTTGCATTACCGTTAAGACCAGACTCAACTACTAAGTAGCCGTCTTTCATTTCTAGCTGACCTTCAAACATATCGGTGTTTGGCTTATGGCCGATGGCTATAAACACACCCGCTAAATCAAGTTCTTCAGTAGCATCTGATGCCACATCTTTAATGCGAACGCCGGTAACACCCATTTGGTCACCAAGCACTTCATCAAGTGTACGGTTGTAGTGCATGACAACGTTACCGTTCGCTGCTTTTTCAGCAAGGCGGTCAGCAAGAATCTTTTCACTACGGAAACTATCACGACGGTGAATAACATGAACTTCATCAGCAATGTTAGACAGGTATAACGCTTCTTCAACCGCTGTATTACCACCACCAACAACCGCTACTTTTTGACCTTTATAGAAAAAGCCGTCACAGGTTGCACAAGCTGAAACGCCGCGACCTTGGAAATTAGTCTCAGACTCTAAGCCTAAATATTTCGCAGAAGCACCTGTTGCAATGATTAAAGCATCACAGGTGTAAGTACCTTGGTCACCGGTTAGTGTGAAAGGGCGCTTAGATACGTCAACTTTGTTGATGTGGTCGAACACAATTTCAGTTTCAAAGCGTTCTGCATGCTCTTTCATACGATCCATTAATGCAGGGCCGGTTAAACCGTGTGCATCGCCAGGCCAGTTTTCAACTTCAGTAGTGGTTGTTAGCTGACCACCTTGTTGAATACCTGTAATTAAAACAGGGTTTAAATTAGCACGTGCAGCGTAAACTGCAGCTGTATAGCCTGCAGGGCCCGAACCTAAAATAAGTAACTTACAATGTTTTGCTTCAGTCATGATCTTTTCCTAAACGTTTAATACGGTTTTAATGCGCCCGATTCTAAGAAAAACAAGCAGGAAGTAAATAAAAGATGAGATTATTTTTTTTCGCAAATTCCGAAGCTGTTCATTAATGTGTACTAGCAAATGACTTACAAGCAGTGCTCGACTAATAAATAGACTGTTAGCCAATAAAACGACGTTAATTCATGACCAGCCTGATTTTTTTTGTTATCTTTTAACTAATTTTGATTTGTCACTGCTTAATTATGTGACCTAAGTGAATAGGCAACTATGTTATTTTGGCAAGAGAAACCCGCATTTGGGTTGACTTCAAAAGACGTTAACGTCTTAACCAATGCGCAAGAATACCGTACGCAATTGTTAGATTTAATTGCCAACGCAAAAAAACGAATTTATATCACCACACTTTACTTACAAGATGATGAAGCGGGTCGTGAAATATTAGCTGCGCTGCACAGTGCTTCGTTAGCTAATCCTGCGCTTGAGATAAAAGTATTGGTGGATTTTCATCGTGCGCAACGCGGTTTAATTGGAGCTGAAAAGTCAGAGGGCAATGCAAGCTTATATTGCGACGATTTAGAAAAATTTAATTCAAACGTTCAAGTGTATGGTGTCCCCGTAAAGGCAAAAGAACTGTTTGGGGTGTTACATTTAAAAGGCTTTGTTATTGACGACACACTGCTCTACAGCGGTGCCAGTTTAAATAATGTGTATTTGCAATATAGCGACCGATACCGGCTCGATCGCTACTTTTTAGTATCGCAAAGCGAATTATGTGACTCAGTAGTCGATTTTATCGAATCAACTTTATTAAGTTCTGAAGCGGTACCAAGAATTGATCAACGACCGCTTAAACGTATGGCTGACTTTAAGCTTGAACAAAAGCAACTTATGCGTGAGCTTAAATCGGCAAGTTATAAAAATGCGCAAGAGTTTAATACCCATGCAATGGGTATTCGTTTATTTTTAGGGTTAGGCCGTCGTAATAACGAGCTCAATCGCTTAATTAAAGCGTTATTTGATACCACCGAGCAAGAGTTGGTGTTATACACGCCGTATTTTAATTTTCCAGCGCCTTTAATGCGCTCTTTACGTCGCTTATTAAAGCAAGGTAAGCAGGTTACTATTGTGGTGGGCGATAAAACCGCAAACGATTTTTATCTGCCACCTAGCGAGCCATTTAGTAAAATTGGTGCACTGCCTTATTTATACGAAACTATTTTGCACAAGTTTGTAAAATCGCAAAAACGCCACATAGATAATGGCAACCTAAACGTATACCTTTGGAAACACGAGAGTAACTCGTTCCATCTAAAAGGGATTTGCTGCGACCGCAAAGTACATTTACTCAGTGGGCATAACCTAAATCCGCGCGCGTGGGGGCTCGATATCGAAAATGGCATCCTGATAGAAGATCCTGAGCAAACGATAATGCGCGACATTGATAATGAACGCCAAGAAATTTTAAAGCATTGTCGTCGTTTAACCGGTCCAAATGATTTAGAAACCATGGACGATTACCCGCAACCGGTGAAAAAACTGCTTGGTCAAGCTAAGCGCGTAAAAGTCGATTTTATTATTAAACGATTTATATAATACGAGGGTCTGTTGACCACAGACCCTAAAATTTAGATACAAAAAAAGCAGCTAATTAGCTGCTTTTTTAATGCTTATACCTAAATAATGACTTAGGTATAAGCGGTAACAATAATAGTTACGCGTTTTCTACTGCAGTGCGTGGGTCAACATATTCCATGTTGAACGCTTCAGCTACTTCTTTGTAAGTTACTTGGCCTTTAATTACGTTTAAGCCTTTTAAGAAGTGAGCGTCATCTAGTAGTGCTTTTTTGTAACCTTTGTTTGCAAGGTTAATGATGAACGGTAATGTTGCATTATTAAGTGCAAACGTAGATGTACGTGGAACAGCACCAGGCATGTTAGCAACACAGTAGTGAACAACTTCATCAACGATGAAAGTAGGATCAGCGTGCGTAGTTGCTTTAGAGGTTGCAATACAACCACCTTGGTCAATCGCAACATCAACAATAGCAGCACCTGGCTTCATTGCTTTAATGTGTTCAGCAGTCACTAGTTTAGGTGCAGCAGCACCTGGGATAAGCACGCCACCAATTACTAGGTCAGCTTCTAGTACGTGCTTTTCAAGCGCGTCAGCTGTTGAGTAAATAGCTTTAACTTTGTTACCAAACTGTGCGTCTAGTGCACGTAGTACGTCGATGTTACGGTCAAGTACAACAACCTCAGCACCTAAGCCAACCGCCATTTGTGCAGCGCTACGACCAACCATGCCGCCGCCAATAACAACAACTTTAGCTGGCTCAACACCTGGTACACCACCTAGTAACATACCACGACCGTGGTTTGCTTTTTCTAGCGCTTGTGCACCTGCTTGAATAGACA
This sequence comes from Pseudoalteromonas sp. 23_GOM-1509m, assembly GCF_000518425.1. Classification (NCBI taxonomy): domain Bacteria; kingdom Pseudomonadati; phylum Pseudomonadota; class Gammaproteobacteria; order Alteromonadales; family Pseudoalteromonadaceae; genus Pseudoalteromonas; species Pseudoalteromonas sp. 23_GOM-1509m. The sequence continues at coordinate 78,276 of NZ_JADO01000015.1, read as the reverse complement.
TACGACCCGCTACTTCACTCATTGGTGCCAATAGTGGTAAACCGCCGCGTGCGTCAGTCACTGTTTCATAAGCAATACAGATTGCTTTACTTTTAACAAGGTCTTCAGTTTGTGGAAGATCCGGTGCAAGGTGAAGGTAAGTGAAAAGAATTTGGTCTTCACGTAACATTGCACGTTCAACAGCTTGTGGCTCTTTTACCTTGATGATCATTTCTGCTTTTGCAAAAACGTCAGCAGCTGTTTCTAAAATTTCAGCACCTGCTTGAACATAATCATCATCTGTAAAACCAATGCCCATACCAGCGTTAGTTTCAACAATCACTTGGTGACCGTGATTTACAAGTTCGCGAACACTCGCAGGAACCATACCTACACGGTACTCATGGTTTTTAATTTCTTTAGGTACACCAATAATCATAATTTTGCCTTGTTAGAACGGGATAAAAATTTTTCACTATTATATTCATGCTAGGGTAGTGTGTCTCACCTTTTTTTAAGGTCTTTGTAGTGTTAGTATCTATTAAATCGATTTTGTTAGAATAAAAAACTAAAAAGCTATGCATAACTTATTAGACCGTATTGATCGCAAGATTTTAGTCGAATTACAACTCGATGGCCGCCTGTCAAATGTTGAACTGGCCCGACGAGTTGGCCTAAGCGCCACGCCCTGTCTAGAGCGAGTGAAAAAGCTCGAACGAGAAGGGTATATTTTAGGCTACAAAGCTGTGGTTGACCCTGCCAAGCTTGGTCAAGGGCTTTCTGTGTATGTGGAAGTAACCATTACCAAAACATCGCCCGACGTATTTGAAGAGTTCAGTGCCGCTGTTAGAAAGCACGAAGAAATTATAGAATGTCATTTGGTTTCGGGTAATTTCGACTTTTTATTAAAAACCCGGGTTAACGATATGTCAGAATACCGAGGCGTGCTCGGTGATATATTATTAAAACTGCCTAATGTGAGTGAAAGCCGCACTTATGTAGTCATGGAAGAAGTAAAAGGTGAAGAGGGCGTGGTGATCCGTCCTTTTGTTGCTTAATGATAGAGTAACAGCCTTTAATATACTTTTGTTGTTGCAGCCAACTTTGCTTTTTTAATAAGTGTGCGACTAAATAATAAAAACTTGTTCATAATCAGGCCATCATGGTTAAGATAAAGTGCATCAAAATACATTTCCTGCTAAGGTATTCTATTGCCAAGTGAGTGTAAAAAATAATAATGAGGGATAGGTAATTATGCGCCTAAACGGTGTACAAAGACTATTAGAAACGGGGCTCATCGTCAGCACCTTTGCAGCGGTGTTTATTTTATGTGCTTTAATTAGTTTTCATCCTGCCGATCCTGCTTGGTCGCAAACGGGTGAATTTACCAACGTACAAAATATTACGGGTACAGCGGGCGCGTGGGTGGCCGACATACTATTACTTACCTTTGGCTGGCTTGCCTATTTTGTGCCAGCGGCTATTCAGCTGCTAGGTTACTTGGTGTTTAAGCAGCCACACCGTATTTTACAACTCGATTACACCACACTTGGATTACGCATTATTGGTTTTGCGCTGTTTATTACCTCAGCAACCGCTATTAGCAGTATTAATTTTGATGATATTTATAACTTTTCATCCGGTGGGGTAGTGGGTGATGTGATTGCATCAGCCATGATGCCAGCGTTTAATTTTACCGGTACCTCTATTTTACTACTGTGTTTCTTTTTTGCAGGCTTAACACTGTTAACGGGTGTGTCGTGGGTACAATTTGTTGATTACTTAGGAGATTTAATTGTTCGGTTATACCGCTTTTTGGTGACCTATGCCCGAGGCTGGATGCAACGTGAACGCATTGCAGGTAAAGTACAAGACGAGCAACCCGATGCTTATTTTGAAGACGATACACGCCAACAAGAACCTGAACTTGCTGATAAAAAAGCAGACAGACCAAAAGCACTCGACAAACCAACAACTAAAGTAAACGCCCCTCAAGACGACGAATTTATGCCGTTTGACGAGCTTGACCAAATACTCGATCAAGAAATTAGCTTTAGCGCCATAGACGATGAACCTATGGACACCGAGGCAGCACTTAACGCGCTGGATCAAAGCCCTGTGGTTGAACCTGAAAAACCAGCAACAACCGTGGTTTCACCAGCAAGGCCAATTAACAAGCCAAAATCAGGGTTTCAACCGCCGCCAACTGCAAAAGAAAAGTTTGAGCAATTATTAGAGCAAGAGCCACCTCCGGGGCCATTGCCATCACTTGATTTACTCGACAGACCCGACAAAGCAAAAAACCCCATTTCGCAAGAAGAGCTCGATAGCGTATCGCGCCTTGTAGAAACAAAATTACTTGATTTTAACGTACAAGCAACCGTGGTTGGAGTATATCCCGGGCCTGTTGTTACCCGTTTTGAGCTTGATTTAGCACCGGGTATTAAGGTGTCTAAAATTACTGGGCTGTCAAAAGATTTAGCGCGTTCACTTTCGGCAATTAGTGTGCGCGTGGTTGAAGTTATTCCAGGTAAAACCTATATCGGTATTGAGCTGCCTAATAAATACCGTGAAATTGTACGTTTATCAGAAGTCATAAACGCGCCTAAGTTTGAGCAAAACCCCTCGCCGTTAACCATGGTGCTAGGTAAAGATATTGCAGGGCAACCTGTGTGTGCCGACCTAGGTAAAATGCCACACTTACTGGTAGCTGGTACAACCGGTTCAGGTAAGTCAGTGGGCGTTAATGTAATGATATTAAGCTTACTGTATAAATCGGGCCCTGAAGATGTTCGTATGATCATGATTGACCCGAAAATGCTTGAGCTTTCTGTTTACGAAGGCATTCCGCATTTATTGTGTGAAGTTGTAACTGACATGAAAGAAGCGGCCAACGCACTGCGCTGGTGTGTAGGTGAAATGGAACGCCGTTATAAGCTGATGTCGGCTTTAGGTGTACGTAACTTAAAAGGTTACAACCAAAAAGTAATGGAAGCCAAAGAAGCGGGCTACCCAATTATGGATCCATTATTTAAAGACACCGACGGCATGAAAGATGGCCCCGATGAGCTAGATAAATTACCTAGCATAGTGGTGGTTATTGACGAATTTGCCGACATGATGATGATTGTAGGTAAAAAAGTTGAAGAGTTAATTGCTCGTATTGCGCAAAAAGCGCGTGCTGCGGGTATTCACTTAATTTTGGCAACGCAGCGTCCGTCGGTTGATGTAATAACCGGTTTAATTAAAGCGAATATACCTACACGTATGGCGTTTCAGGTATCAAGTAAAATAGACTCGCGCACCATACTGGATCAACAAGGCGCAGAAAATTTATTAGGCATGGGTGACATGCTTTATTTACCGCCAGGTACCAGTGTACCCGAGCGTGTGCATGGCGCGTTTGTAGACGACCATGAAGTACATGCTGTAGTAAACGATTGGAAAGCCCGTGCTAAACCAAACTACATAGACGAGATTTTAAATGGTGATGCCACGGAAGATATTCTATTACCAGGGGAAGCCAGCGAAAATGGCGATGAAGAGTCAGATCCGTTATACGACGAAGCGGTCGCCTTTGTAATAGAAACCGGTAAAGTATCGGTATCATCAGTGCAACGTAAATTACGTGTAGGCTATAACCGTGCTGCACGATTAGTAGAACAAATGGAAACATCAGGTATCGTGAGTGCACCAGGACACAACGGCGCGCGCGATGTATTAGTACCTAATGGAGCAAATTAATGAAAAAATTAAACAGTTTATTATTGGTATTGGGCAGTTTAGTGGCGATGCCAAGCTTTGCTGACGACAGCCAAGCATTACAAGATAAGTTATCGACCTTAAAAAGCTTTAAAGCACAATTTAAACAAAACGTAACCGACGGTGAAGGCCAAATGGTAATGCAAGGTCAAGGCAATATTGCGTTGCAACAGCCATTAATGATCCGCTGGCAGCAAACTAACCCAGACGACACTTTATTTGTATCAAACGGCGATAAAACCTATTACTTTGATAGCTTTGCTGAGCAAGTAACCATTATGAAAACCAGCGGTTTAATTGACTCAACGCCGTTTATATTGCTCACCTCTAAAGACCCTGCGCAATGGGAAAAATACAGCGTGATCGCTACTGACTTAGGCTTTAGCATTACCCCAAATAAAGGCGTAGAAAGCCAAGTAGAGCAGCTTGATATTACTTTTGCTGATAACGAGCAAGGGCTTGCAAAACTGGTAGTTAAAGATAACTCAGGCCAGCTGTCTGCGTTTACATTTAGCAATGCACAGGTTAATACTGAGCTTGATAAAACAACTTTTGAATTTACCCCGCCAGCGGGTGTAGAAATAGACGATCAGAGTAACGGTGAGTAATTTAGGATTTAACTTTGGGCCCGATGTGCGCCCACTCGCTGCGCGTATGCGCCCTTTATCGCTTAACGATTACATAGGGCAGCAACATTTACTCAGCGCTGATAAACCTCTTCATCAAGCGATAGTAGCAGGGCGCTGCCATAGTTTAATTTTATGGGGGCCGCCGGGGGTAGGTAAAACTACGCTGGCGCAAATTATTGCCAACCATGCAGACGCTGAACTAATTCAAATGTCGGCAGTAACCGCTGGCGTAAAAGATATTCGCGATAGCGTAACCCAAGCGCGCGATAACTTACAAAGCCGTGGTCAGCGCACTTTGATGTTTGTTGATGAAGTACACCGCTTTAATAAATCTCAGCAAGACGCGTTTTTACCGCATATTGAAGATGGCACTTTTATATTTGTAGGCGCCACCACCGAAAACCCCTCGTTTGCACTTAATAATGCGATTTTATCTCGCGCAAGGGTGTATGTATTAAAATCCTTGCAAGAAAGCGATTTATACACAGTAATAGAGCGCGCACTCAAACAAGATGAGCAACTTAGTCAAAAACACATTGTTATAGCTGACAACGCTAAACAAGCACTGTGCCAAGCAAGCGGTGGCGATGCCCGTAAAGTACTTAATTTACTCGAGCAAGCAGTCGATTTAACCACCGAGCAAAACGGCAAGTACAACGTAGACGAACAGGTACTGAGCCAAGTACTGCCCACCCATTTAGCCAAATACGATAAAGGCGGCGATGAATTTTACGATTTAATTTCGGCGTTTCATAAATCAGTACGGGGCAGTTCGCCAGATGGTGCGCTTTACTGGTACTGCCGTATTTTAGCCGGTGGCGGCGACCCGCTTTATGTTGCAAGGCGCTTATTAGCAATTGCTACAGAAGACATCGGCAACGCCGATCCACGAGCGATGGAAGTGGCTTTAAACGCATGGGATATTTTTCAGCGTGTTGGCCCAAGCGAAGGTGAGCGCGCCATTGCACAGGCCACTTTGTACTTGGCTAGTGCACCTAAAAGTAATGCGGTTTATATGGCGTTTAATCAAGCCAAACAAGACGCTAAAAACGAGCCAAGCTACCCGGTACCAGAGCATTTACGTAATGCCCCCACCAATTTAATGAAAGACTTAGGCTATGGCGCAGAGTATCGTTACGCGCATAACGAAGAAGGCGCATTTGCTGCTGGCGAAAAATACCTACCGCCAGAAATGGATGGAAAACAATACTACCAGCCAAGTGATCGTGGACTTGAGCAAAAAATTAAACAAAAGCTCGATTATTTAAAAGAGCGCGACGCACAAAGCCCAATAAAACGTTATGAGCATGATTAAACTTTACATGATGATAGCCCTTGGCGGAGCGTCAGGAGCCTGTTTACGGTTTTTTATTAGCGAAACCATGCTAAAACTCCTCGGTAGGGGATTCCCTTTTGGCACGTTGACGGTTAATATTCTGGGTTCATTGTTGATGGGCATTTTATACGGTTTAATAGATAAACAAGTTATTGCCGTCAGTCCTGCTAAAACCCTCATCGGAATTGGCTTTTTAGGTGCGTTAACCACCTTTTCAACATTCTCAATGGATTCGTTGTTGTTATTACAACAAGGTCACTTTATTAAAATGGCCCTCAATATCATCTTAAACGTGATGGTGTGTATTTTTATGGCTTGGCTGGGCCTTCAGCTAGTAATGCAAAAAGGTTAAAAAACTAACATGTTAGATTCTAAATATTTACGTCAAGATGTCGAACAAACTGCCGCTCGATTAGCCGCACGTGGTTATGAGCTAGATGTAGCGGTAGTGACTGAACTTGAAGAAAAACGCAAAACATTACAAGTAAAAACGCAAGAACTTCAAAGTCAACGTAACGCCAGTGCGAAAGCCATTGGCCAAGCAAAAGCAAAAGGCGAAGACGCACAACCATTGCTAGACGCAGTTGCTAACTTAGGCAGCGAGTTAGACGCGGCTAAAGCTGAGCAAGACGAAGTGTTAGAAGCAATTAAACAAATTGCCTTAGCAATTCCAAACTTACCGGACGAGTCGGTACCAGAAGGCGCTGACGAAGACGACAACGTAGAAATTTTAACTTGGGGCACCCCTAAAAAGTACGATTTTGAAGTTAAAGACCACGTTGACGTAGGGCAAGACCTAAACGGCCTAGACTTTGAAATGGGCGTTAAAATTAGTGGCGCACGTTTTACCGTAATGCGCGGCCAAGTAGCACGTATGCACCGTGCACTTACCCAATACATGCTAGACACCCACACAGATAAAAACGGCTACACAGAAATGTATGTACCGTACTTAGTGAATAGCGCAAGCCTTTACGGCACCAGCCAATTACCTAAGTTTGCGGGCGATTTATTCCACACGTTAGGCCTAGTGAACGATGATGGCGAGCAGCAAGCTGGCTTTAGCCTTATTCCTACGGCAGAAGTACCGCTTACAAACAGCGCCCGTGATGAAATTTACGAAGAAAGCGATTTACCTATTCGCTTAACAGCGCACACGCCATGTTTTAGAAGTGAAGCTGGCAGCTACGGTCGCGATACACGCGGTTTAATCCGTCAGCACCAGTTTGATAAAGTAGAGCTTGTACAGCTTGTAAAACCAGAAGATTCAATGCAAGCACTCGAAGAGCTAACAGGCCATGCTGAGCAAATTTTACAAGCGCTAGAATTGCCATACCGTAAAGTGATTTTATGTATGGGCGACATGGGCTTTGGCGCAGCTAAAACATACGATTTAGAAGTATGGTTACCAGCACAAGACACCTACCGTGAAATTTCATCATGTTCAAACATGGTTGATTTCCAAGCACGCCGTATGCAAGCACGTTTTCGTCGTGAAGGTGCTAAAAAACCAGAGCTTTTACACACACTAAACGGCTCAGGTTTAGCGGTTGGTCGTACACTTGTAGCAATACTAGAAAACTACCAACAAGCCGACGGCTCAGTAGTCGTACCAGAAGTATTACGCCCATACATGGGTGGACTTGAAGTGATTGGTAAAGCTTAAGGTAATAGCTGTCAGTTTTTAGCTAAAAGCTTTAGAAAGAAAGCCGCTGTTTGTAATGAACAGCGGCTTTTTTTGTTGTGGGTTAAGGAAAAAGGTGAAAGGTAAAAGGAGAAAGGCGAAAGTAAAAGTTACGCTATTTGTCAGTAAAAATAATAAACCTGCCTCTATTGTTTATTTGCACAACACTTTTTGTCTAATATTACTGATCTCCACCATTTTGGTGTTTTTCTACATCCAGTAAATTTAGGTGAGAGCTAACTAATTGTTTACATGTGCTTATTCGCTGGTTACATTAGATTAATTGTAATATTTAGACATTTTTCGGTTTATAAAGCGACAAATGTCGGATGCAAAGTTGTTATGTTCACAAGGAGTAATCATGCCAGAACCAATTACGACAGTCGGAATAGGAGCGATTGCAGCCTATTTAGGAAAAGATGGTCTGCAAAAACTGCTAGGCCCGACGGCAGATTACCTTGGCGGTGAGCTGCAAGAGTTCACCAAGAAAAGAATCGAAAATGTTGGGAAAATATTCAGCAAAGCTGAAGAAAAGCTAGGAGAAAATATTGATTCTCCGGGGCATGTTCCTCCGAAGGTGTTAAAGACAATTGTCAACGAGGGCTCTTACTGTGAAGATGAAGTCGCAGTAGACTATTTTGGGGGAATTCTTGCGTCATCCAGAACAGAGCTTGGTAGGGATGATCGTGGAGCGAGAATAGCTAAGATACTTGATGGCATGTCTACATATCAAATTCGCTCGCATTATGTAATCTACTCATTAATCAAGAAAGTCTTCTCTGAATCAGGTTATATGTACAACCAAGATGACAGGCACAAGATGACACTTTTCATCCCAATGAATATTTATATTGCCTCTATGCAATTTGATGAGAAGGAAATTCAACAATTCGGTGCCATTTTAAACCATGCTTTATTTGGTTTGAACAACGATGACTTAATTGAGGGCTTTCAGTATGGCCCCCAAGAAGATATCAAGAAGAATTTTGCGGACGCTGTCTCCGACGGAATTGTTGTTGCTCCAAGCGCTTTTGGCGCTGAATTGTATTTATGGGGATACGGCCAAGGCAATCAAGCCCTTTCATATGCACTTAATGCCAAAGAGCTAACAGACCTACAAGGTGTACCATTGTACTTAGATGGTGTGGTAGCCACCGACAAAGAACATAACAAATCAAGTCAGCAGGACGCCAGCGAAGCTGGCGCCTCTGCTTGAGGCGTTAGAAGTACAAGGAAGGTTTAGGTGGCAAGCGAAGAAATTCAGTTATATAACGATATAGTAAAGATTGGTCTTCCTGTATTGGGAACAGTGTTGGGTGGTGTTATTGGAGCGTTTTCCACATACTTAATTACAAAGCTAAATCATGGTAATGAAAATAAGAAGGAAGCAATCAAAAAGAGACATGAGTTAGTTCTACAAATTGCAAACGATGTAACAGAGTTTGAGCATTTAATCGGAACTTATGCCACAGCAGTTAGTAACCACATAAGAAAACTTGATGGTGCTATCAACATGGAAGCTGCAAGAAAGGCAATTGTAAATAACAATCAAGCCCTTCGTCGTGCGCGAATGACTTTAAAAATATTAGGCTTAACTGAACCAGAAAGCTTTCTTGAAGAGTATGTAGAAATTACTCGAGAAGTAATTGCATACGGCCCCAACCTTAAACCAGAGAGAATCTCTGAATTATCTAAGGTAATAACTAAAGGTCCTATAAAATTTTATGAGTCACTTGCTTCAGAGTTCTCAATAAGTACGGCGGTATAGTACTTCTAACATGTCGTTCAAAAGGACAAAAAACAGTTGGCTTTTGCTCCTTCGTCGCTTATTTTAACCAACTGATATTTGCCCATTATCGGGGCATTAGCCATCAAAAGGAGTTCCAATGGCATCTTTAGATTACGATTTCGAAAAAAACCATTTTAGAGAGTTTTATAGTGATAACTTGCAAGTCCTTGATGATGCAAAGACTTCTTTTTGTGCGTTGATAAATGCACTGGTTTCACACACTGGCGATATCGCAATCTCCAAAATAGAAGGCAGAGTTAAAGATAAAGAAGAATGCCTTAGAAAATTTAATCTAAAGTATCGAAAAGAGCTTGAAGCGAATGAAACTGATTATGAGATCAAAGATCATATTTCTGACTTAATTGGTCTCAGAGTCGTTTGCTTATATGAGGATGACATCGAAAAAATAAAGGCTGTATTAGACCAGCATTTTTCTGTCATTGACGTAACTGACAAAATTGCTCAAATGGAGAAAACTGAAGGTTCATTCGGTTATAAGGGGTTGCACTTAGATTTAAAACTAGGAGATGAGCGCAAGGAAATGCCTGAATATAAGGCATTTGTGGATTTTAATTTTGAGATACAAATACGAACTATTGTACAGGATTCTTGGAGCGTCTTAGACCATAAAATCAAATACAAGAAAAAAATCCCGAACAAATTAAAAAGAAGAATCAATACATTAGCTGCATTATTTGAATTAGCTGATAGGGAATTCCTAGCAATAAGAACTGAGACTGAACTTGAAATCCAAAAAGCGGAAGATGATGATACGGATGAAGTTTTAGACCCTACCGTTGCAGGTCCACAAAAATTAGTATCATCTAATGGAAATGGGTTGTTAACTGCATTCGGACTTCTAAAAATAGCTAACCACTTTTTCTCTGATTTTGATGCGGAAGCACATAAAGTTGATGGCTTTACAGAGGAAATTGTTTCTTTAGAGCCTGAAATAACAAGAACTAAGTTGAATACCTATATGAAAGAAGGGATTGCAAAAGTTAAACGTTATAAAACAGACTTTGAAACAAATGAAAATTCAAAAGATACTTTAAATCCATACACCATGATAAGGCATTGTTTATATTATGGTAATAAAGATGCATACGCTTCAGTTCTTACAAATGCTTCCAAAGAATCATTTGAAAAATGGCTTGCTGATAATGAAGGCTAACAAGTCGTTCCAAAAGACAATGCTCCTTACCCGTTTTAGTGGGCACCTCCTCATCACTTTGAGTAGACTAAAATGCCTAGATATACTCAACCTAGAAAGACCAAAGGAAGACCAAAGGAAGACCAAAGGGGTGAAATCTTGACTTCAGACATCAGAACTTAAATTCTTCAAAGCGGCTTAATTCAAGCCGCTATTTTCCTCTAAAAGCGCAGAGTCTCTTATCCTCTTTGAAACCAAAGGGGTCAAATCTTGACTTCAGACATCAGAACTTAAATTTCTCCAAACGACTTAATTCAACCTATTATTTCCCTCTAAAAGCGAAGCGTCTCTTATCCTCTTTGTGAATTAATGTTGCTTTGCTAACATAAGTTTTGTGCGTTTGGGGGTAGTTATTTTTAGCATATTATAATTACGATATAGACGTTGGTGAAAAGCCATTTGTTTACTTATTTATAAGGTGGGTTGTTTTCATAAGTGTTTGTAATATAGTGTCTATTAATCAACCTAATATAGAATAAGGAATATTCATGGAATTAGTCAAAACCACAAGTTTGAAATTTGAAGTAACAGAAACAGGTCATCAAATTATTCAGGCTAAGATCAACGAACATAAAGTAAATTTAATTTTAGATACAGCGGCGGGTGCATCTGTTTTAGATAGGGCATGTATTAAAAAGCTTGGAATAGAAGAAGTGTTTAGTGAAGAAAATGCTGCTGGTTTGGGTACCTCAGAGCATGAAATGGGCCTGATTGAATTATTAAAATTTGAATTAGCAGAGCAATTTTTTGAAAGTACAGAGTTTGTTTCACTAAACCTTGACCATGTTCAGGTAGCAGGTGGTGATAATATTATCCATGGATTATTAGGTTCTCCATTTTTTAGAAAATACCAAGCTGTGTTAGATTTTGGCACTAATACAGTGACAATTAGAGAGCCGTTAGCTGATTATGAGTAATTAAAGCGACTTATTTAAGCCGCTCTTTGCATATTATACACAGCGTGATAAATCGGGTTGTCTCAAGTGAATTTATCATTTTTGTCGGATGGCGTGGCTTCGCCACTTATCCGACCTACGTTAAAAGGTAGGGTGGTTAAGCCGAAGGCGCCACCCAACAGAGTTCTAATTTAGGTGACACAAGTTGATGATTTAATTAATTTAGTTACTAATTTATGTGTTTATAACCCTCTAAAAGCAGCGAAATTGTCATGAATGTCATTAGTAACACTACAATAATCACTGACTCTTGAGCTTAATTGTAAAAGAGCGAAGTAAGGTTGAAGTTTTAACGTCATGGTTCTGTCGGGCTTGGTCTATAAATTGTACTTATATTATTCAACAGCTTTTAAGCGTTTTGTAATGGCTTGAAGTTTATCTTCTAGTGTAAAAGACAGAATTAAGGTTTCTTCTACAATTTCTTTCGTTTCATCAACTAAGCCTACTAGCTCCGACTCTTGCTCTTCATCTAAGCCTAGAGTGATCATTTTTGATTGTATAGCTTGAGATAAGTCATTTACGAGTATTTTTATTTGTTTATCTTGCTCTGAGCATAGCTTTTTTATGGTACTAAAATCATCAGCAAGTTGACTTTTTAGAGTGTTTAAAGCTTGTTGGCGAATGTTGGCTTTTTCTAATTGTTGTTCAATAAATTCTATCCGGCTTTCTATAATGGTAAGCAAAATAGCGAAGTTATCTCGAAGGCGACCGAGTAAACCTTCATCCTTTGTATTTATTCCTTTTACAAGCATTGAACAAGAAGGCGCGTTAAATAATAAATTAGAGCTAAATGGAACTATTCGCTTGGCTCTTCTGCCTAGTTCTAGAATTTCTTTTTCTAAGTCAGAAATAGTATGTTTTGGGAATTGGTGATATTGGTTTGCTACCCTAAACTCTATGCAGCAGCTGGCGCCTGCATTAGTAAAATAGCGCTGTACGTTAGCAAATAATGTGTCTAAATCCGTTACCTCAAGATTGTCAGTAAAAAATGTGACTAATTCTCCGAGTTCGCTTGCTTGTTGCATTGATGTAAAAGCGGTAGATGAAGCGACTTCGAACATTTCTTTTAGATTATTTCGCTCTGTAATGCGCAGTTCTACACGCTTTAATTTTTCGTTAAGTTCCTTAAAATCTACTGGCTTGGCAATATAATCATCACCGCCATAGCCATAAGCTGTTAGTTTGTCTTCACTCGATGTTAAGGCTGAAATAAATATAATTTCACAGTCGTCGTACGCACCACATTCTTTTATTTCTTTAACCAAGTCGTAACCCGTGAAATCATTACTAAGTAAGATATCCATTAGGACTACTTGAGGCTGATGTTCCTCCATTAAAGCTAATATAGGCTCGCTGCCATCAGATGAGGTAATGTCATGTTGCTTGGATAGGACCATTTCCATGATATTTCTATTTTGAGGGTTATCATCGACGGACAATATTTTCACATGCTCTCCTAAATTTAACTATTCTCATCCTTCTTCAATATAATAGCCATGGAAATGGCTACCCGCAAATAATCGGCTTATGTATATTTTTCATTACTTATTTAAGTGACACAACTTTAACCCTCAATTACGGTAGTTACTTAATTTATGTGTTTATAACCCCTATTAAAGCGGAGAAATTGTCATGAATGTCATTAGCAACACTACAATAATCACTGACTCATTAGCTTCGTGGCATAAGAGCCAATCGACGTTTCAATTTCAAGGTCATGACATTGCATATCATGTGCAAGGTAAAGAGGGCGCGCCGTGTTTATTGCTGATTCATGGTTATCCAACTGCAAGTTGGGATTGGCATAATCAATGGGCTGCGCTAACACAGCACTTTAAGGTGTCTACCCTCGATATGCTGGGTTTTGGTTTTAGTGATAAACCAAAAAATAGTCGTTACACCATTAGCATGCAAGCGGATTTACTGACTCATTTTTTACAGCTTTTCAATGTAAAAGCAGCGCATATTCTAAGCCACGATTACGGTGATACGGTAGCGCAGGAACTACTTGCTCGAAGCAACTTAAATGAGCCATATGCCATAAAAATACAAAGCGTTTGCTTTCTCAACGGCGGGCTATTCCCTGAAACACATAAACCGGTATTACTGCAAAAGCTGCTACTTAGTCCACTTGGCGGATTTGTGTCGCGACTTGCGAACTATAAAAGTTTTAAGCGTAATTTCGACAATATATGTTCTATACCACTTGCTGAAAAAGAGCTAAACGAATTGTGGCAGTTAATTGAATACAAACAGGGTAAACCAGTAATGGCAAAACTGATTTATTACATCACAGAGCGTAAATTACATCGCGCTCGTTGGGTGAGCGCTTTACAACAAGCAGATGTACCCATGCGTTTAATTTGCGGTATGGACGACCCTGTTTCGGGTCGTCATATGGTTAAACGTTATCGCGAATTAATCATTAATCCAGATATTATTGAACTAGAAGGGGTAGGACATTACCCGCAATTAGAACAACCAAATCAAGTAACTCAGTCCTTCTTTGAGTTTCATAAGTTTAAATAAATGACTAATTTGGCGTTACCAGCATTAACTTTGCCTCTTTTCCATCCGTTAATATCGCTACATTACCTTCAGCAGTGACAAACACATCTCTGAGCCTGCCTGTGGCTTCTGGAAAAATATGAGTCTGGGTGTATTCACCATTAGCTAAATTAACACTGTAGAGCTTTTTATCGACCAATGTAGTAATAAGCACGTGACGTTGCAGTGAAGGGAAGGCTGTATGGTTAGAGCCATAATATGCCATGCCTGATGGGGCGATTGAGGGCGTCCAATCTACGGCTGGTTTAGCCATTCCAGGGTAGTCTCTAAAGGGGGAAATACGTGCTTGTGAATAATCGTCGCCGTTGGTTATTACTGGCCAGCCGTAATTGGTGCCAGCTGTTAAATAGTTGAGCTCGTCACCGCCTGCGGGGCCGTGTTCGTGGCAAATAATTTGCTGTGTATCGTGATCATAAACCAAGCCTTGCAAGTTACGGTGCCCGAGTGAATAAATGGCATGCGCGTTAGCGTTTTTGTGACTAAGAAACGGGTTATCGCTTGGTATTGTGCCGTTTAAGTTTATGCGTAATGTTTTACCAAGTTGACTGGTAATAACCTGTGCTTGCTCGCGGTAGTCAAAACCATCACCACTTGAAAATAATAAGGTACTATCAGGCAATACAAGCGCGCGGCCAGAATAATGCTGCGGTGTGCCCTTATCGGTGGCGACTTTATAAATAATTTTTGGCGTTGAAAATTGCGCACCATCAAACGTGGCTTTGGCTATTACTAGCCTGTTTGCATCAAGCTCACCTTGGGCGTAAGTGAATATAATTTCTTTTGATTCACTGTAATTTGGCGAAAGCACTACATCAAGTAAACCACCTTGCCCTGCAACGTATAAGCCCTCGAAGTTTATTTTAACTCGGGTTTGTTGGTTGTTTTTAATGATAACAACATGGCCATCACGCTCGGTGATTAACCAAGTATTGTTTGGGAGTTTAACCATACTCCACGGTGAATTGAGCCCTGTTGCTAAAGTACTAGCTGTGTATTGCTGTGTTGGTAGCTCGGCACTGGCGTGACAAGAAAACGCTAAAAGTGACAGTAGCGTAATACAATATAGAGATTGTTTACCCTGCAAGCCTTTGCTAGTGTAAGGAAAAAGTTTCATTTTAAGTTGAGATAACCATGCAGTTTTTAACACGTATACTCCCGTCATTTTTAGTTTCTTGGTTACTTACATTCACTCTTGCTAGCTTGTTTCATAGTCAATACGTTGTCAATCAATTAGTTAATGTAGGTGTTGTAGTGGGCTTTAATGACCGTGTTAACTTAATCCTTGAAGATTGGCTCGGCTTGCTACCGACCTATGGCGCTATTATTGCGATTGCACTTGCTATCGCGTTTTTGGTTACTTGGTTTATTGCTAAAAAAATGAACAAGCAAGGTACACAACTATTTGTTATTGCTGGTATTGTAGCATTTGCTACCGCGTTAATTGCGATTGAGTCAATTATGAATATTACTATTATTGCAGGTGCAAGAGGTTGGGGTTTTTATGCGCAATTATGTGCAGGTGCAGTAGGGGGTTATGTATTTGCAAAACTTATTAAGGAAAATAAGCACAAGGCAGCGCATCACGGCTTTTAAGTCAGTATTGGTCTGCAATGTAAAAAGCCGCTATTAATATAGCGGCTTTTGTGTGTATAAATTGCGTCGTGATATCAAAAAATCAAACTAAACAGCTTGTAACCACTTAAGCCAAAAATAAGCACTAACACCGGTAAAGTAAGTAAGTTTACCAACATTGAGTTGGTGTATTTGCCCATTACTGATTTTTGGTTAACCAGCCACACTAGGTAGGTGGTTACAATAGGCAGTAATAAGCCATTAGCTGCTTGGGCAAAAATTATCACCGCGACAGGGTCTAAACCCAGAGACGCCACGGCGGCACCAAATAATAAAATAACAATGGCGACACTTTTAAAGCGGGTGTTATCCATTTTATTTGACCAACCTAACATGCCACATACTGCATATGCTCCGGCAAGGGGGGCTGTAATTGCGCTGGTTAAACCTGCTGCAAATAAGCCAATAGCAAAAAAGTAATGGGCGGCATCGCCAAGTAATGGCTCAAGTTGTACCGCCATGTTAGCAGCGCTAATTTGCCCTGCATCTGTGCCATAAAATGCCACTGACGCGGTTGATAAAATAGCCAGCGTGATCACGCCACCTAAGGTGATAGACACACCCGTATCTACATTAGTTTGCTTAATGACTTTTTGCTTATCACTTTTGCTGTCGTGTCTTGCAGCTAAAACACCTGAGTGTAAAAATAAGTTATACGGCACTATGGTGGTGCCCACTAATGCCAATACCGTGGTAATTGAACCCTCTGGCATACTAGGAATAAAGCCTGCTAACACATCACTCAGCGAGGGAGCAGCCATAACTAACGTAGAGATAAACACTAGGCTCATTAAAATCACTAATAAAATAAGCGCGTTTTCAACGACTTTGTGTTTACCGCTGTAAAGTAACACCGCACTTAAAAATGCAATGAGTGGCGTCCAAAGCTGGGCATTAACATGAGGAAATATTTCAATTAATCCCATGCTGGCACCGCTTAGGTTGCCAGCCTCGTAAGCGGCACTACCTACTCCAATGGCGCTGATCACTAAAAATATAGCGAGAGATTTAAATAGGGGCGTTTCAATGTGAGCTCTTAGCGCTTGCGCTAAATCTTGCCCGGTGGCTACGCCAAGGCGCGCCGCCATAGATTGTAATAATATGGTGGCAATAACTGAAAACAGTAATGTCCATATTAGTGCAAAACCAAAGTTTGCACCTGCCACGCTGGCAGTCGTAATAGTCCCTGGTCCAATGAAGGCAGCGGTGACGAGTAGTCCTGGTCCTAATCGCATAATTGACCTTAATAGTACTTTTGTATATTGCTATTTAAAGTTACATCTAACGTTTTATAACGCGATGCCTGTATTATTGCTGCCACTTATATTAAGTGCCTTGCAGCGATAGCCGCCCCTTGGCAAACCCTTTTTTGATGATAATCATATGTTAAAAAAGGTCGCGTAGCATACCAACTTATATATAAATTTAAAGGGGGTGTGGCGCGTTTGCACAAAATTAGTACAATCAACAAATGACAGTAATAACTGCTTACCTCAGTTTAGGGCTTATTTAACGGCTTAGAGGATGACTGAATAACCTTAAATTGTTCACAGGTTTATGCCAATAACTATAGGCACTATAAACGCTTTGCACGCACTGTATTCAAGCAAAGGGTTTGAATGCCCTAAATATCAACCCATTTATGCCATCACGGCTTTAATGGCCTCTAAGCCTTTTCGCAAAGTGCTGGCATCGGTTGCATAATTAATTCGAATGCACTGGTGTTTGTGTGCCCAAGCATCATCAATACCAATAAAAAAATTATGCCCGGGAATAATATAAACATCCTGTTCTTTGAGCTTTTGGTAAAGTTGTTCGCTGGTTATTTTTGCCTCTTTAAACCACAGCCACATAAAAAATGCGCCTTCTACTTTGTGTAAGTAAACGGGGAGGTGGGCAAATATTTCATCAAACAAGTTCATTGCTGTTTGTGCTTTTTCTCGATAAAAAGGCAGCACTGAATTTTTACACAGCGGAAGGAGTTCATCTTCATTAATAAGGCGCGTTACTAAACTTGGGCCAAAACTGTTCGGCGACAAAACCATACTGCCATTCACACGGCCAATGGCTTTAATTATGTCATTGTTAGCCACTACAATACCGGTTCGCAAACCCGGTAGGCCAAGCTTTGAAAGTGACATGCATAAAATAATGTTTGAGTTCCAGGTTAAGTTTGCGTCGGTATAAATACACCCAGGGAATGGGTCGCCGTAGGCGTTATCAATGATCAGTGGGATATTATATTGCTTAGCCAATAAATCGAGATGCTGTACTTCTTCATCAGTAATGACATTGCCTGTTGGGTTAGTCGGGCGCGATACACACAGTGCGCTAATGCTGCTGTCGCTTGCTAATACTTGCTCAACAGCTTTAAAATTAATGATATATTTAAATTGGTTTGAGCCACTTTCAGTATTTAAAATTTCGATATCGGGCTTTATTGCTACAAACATATCGTCAGTTAAGCCTTGATCTGCATAGCCTACATATTCAGGTGCCAGCGGAAATAAAACCTTTTTATGGCTTCCATCAGGCATACTGCCAGCTAACAGATTAAATAACACAAAAAAATTGGCTTGGCTGCCATTACCAAGCGCTATATTATTTGCGGTTAAATCCCATGAGTATTCACTTTTTAGTTGCTTGGCCAGAGCTGCACGAAATGCATCATTACCCGTTGGGCCATCGTAAAGTCCAAATACGTTGGAAAGTGTATTATTAGCAACAAGCTTTTGTAACTCATTGATAAAAATATTATTAACCTCAGGCACTAGGGCCGGATTACCACCACCGAGCATAACAATATTTGGATTGTTACTGTTTTTAGCATCGCCTAAATCTTCCATTAACTGAGTAATACCATTAGGTTGAGTAAATTTAGTGCCGAAGTTTGAGTAATCCATAATGACCGTGTGCCTTAAAAAATGATAAGTTAGTGTAAATTAACACTATGAATTTGATATTGAAAAATTTTCACCGCTTAGATTACTATAGCGATAACCCGCTATAATCGTTTTCATATTTTAAGTAGGGCAGCCTTATCAGCAACCTTGAATCACACACTAAAACACCTTTAAACACCACAGCAGACGATTCGGTTATTACTGATACGATTCTTAAAATTGCCACTTTTAACTTGTTTAATTACCTTGAGCCGCCTAATGCCTATTATGAATTTGAACGCATATACACCGCAGAGCAGTGGGCTAAAAAGCAGCGTTGGCTTATTAATTACTTAACCGAGCATCAGCCTGATGTGATTGGTTTTCAGGAAGTATTTAGTATTGAGTCGCTTAAAGAATTAGTTAAAGAGCAAGGTTATACGTACTTTGGCGTGGTAGATGAGCCCCAGGTAATCGACGACTTTATTTACAAACGCCCTGTAGTAGCACTTGCTGCTAAATACCCAATTGCTGAAGTGGCAACTGTTGAGCATGACCATGAGCTTGCTAAAACCCTTGGTTTAACTGAGGATTTTACATTTAGCCGAAAGGTGCTTAGAGCTACAATAACCTTACCGCATATCGGCAACACGGATTGTTATGTGGTGCATTTTAAGTCTAAGCGCTCAATGATAGAGCTTGATGAGCAAAACAAAGACCTCACACCCGAAAAAAATATTATCGAGCTATTAAAAGCCGATATAGCAGGGAGTTGGGGCTCAACTATTCAGCGCGGCAGTGAAGCCACATTGCTTATGATAGACATCATTGCGCGCCGCGAATCTACACAAAACCCAATGGTTTTAATGGGCGATTTTAATAACGACCTAGCTGATGGCGTTTTAAGCCATTTACTAACAAATACACTGCGTTTTGCCCCCACGTTTGACAGTAACACTTACCTTGCAAAATATTGCCTTAACGACGCGTGGCAGTTATTTACAAGGTCGCAATTAAATTTGGCTAATCAAAATAATGAAAATACAGTGGATTTAAAGCGAAAGCCTACCCATTATTTTGGCGCGAGCAGCTCAGTGCTTGACTACATTTTGTTGTCTTGCGAGTTTGACTCAAGTTACGACGACAGCTTTTTTGAGGTGAGCCAGTACCATACTTACGATCGTCATTTAATTAACCCTGAATTTGAGCGTGATGATTTAAGCACCGATCATGGCGTGGTATTGATTAGCTTAGCATTAAGGTCGTAGCGGGTTTTGTTACTATAAATTGTAAGCTAATCTGCCGCTGACATAATTAGTATTAAGGCGCTCAGTAGGTGCCTTGATGTTTTCCCTTTCTTTTATCCTGCTGTTTTAAAAAATCACTAATAATTAGTGCATTAACTCTAATTTATATTGATCCACATCATCTTTATTAACGGTGAGAGTGGTAAATTAGTGACGATGGATTTTTAAGTTCGTTTAAATCGCTTATTACAACTACCCTTGTTGTACTTACAAAGCAGGGTTGCTTTTATATAACAAATAGCGTGCTGTATCCTAAAAATTTTTACCTTGACTACCCTCACTTACATTACTTTATACATACATGGAGTTTTAGCACATGACAATTAAATCAACGTTCAAATCTTTGAGTAAGCTCGCTGTATTGATCATTGTGTGGGGGGCTGGCTGGTATGCTTGGCAAACCTTGCAACCTACATCATTTGCTGAACAACTCCCTGACAGTGTTGCCTATGGAAATGGGCGAATTGAAGCGACTGAGTACGATATTGCTACAAAATTACCGGGCCGCTTAGTTGACGTTATGGTGCAAGAAGGCGATATGGTCAAAGCGGGTCAAACGTTAGCGGTTATTGATACTGATGATTTAAATGCACAGTTACGTGAAGCTCAGGCGGGGCTTCGTGTTGCTAATGAGTCTCGTAAATACGCATTAGCGATTGTAGAGCAGCATAAAAGTGAGCTTAATTTTGCACAAACTGAATTGCGCCGCTCTGCAAAATTATTGGAAAAAGGCCATATTTCAAAAGAAGTGGTAGATCAACAACGAACCACCTCTGCTATTGCCCAAGCAGCTTTAACCGCGGCAAACGTAAAAGTTGTGCAGTCGGATGCTGAAATAGAAGCAGCGCAGGCACGTATTGAGCGATTACAAAGCAACATAGCCGACAGCACGCTCACAGCACCAATCAATGGTCGCATATTGTATCGATTAGCTGAGCCTGGCGAAGTGCTTGGTAGTGGTGGTAAGGTTTTATCGTTATTGGATTTAACCGATGTTTATATGAGTATATATTTACCAACAGCGCAAGCGAGCAAGGTAACAATAGGCTCACAAGCGCGCATTGTTATTGATGCTGTTGCCGAGTATACATTGCCGGCTAAAGTGACGTTTGTATCTGCACAGGCGCAATTTACCCCTAAATCGGTAGAAACCCGAAACGAGCGCGATAAACTGATGTTTAGAGTTAAGGTAAAGCTCGACTCGCAGTTATTAAAAGATCATATCAAACAAGTAAAAACAGGGGTGCCAGGGCTTGCTTATGTGTTGTTAGCGCCTGAAAAAAATTGGCCTACGTCATTACAGGTACGAGTACCTGAATAATGGATAACGACGATAAAAACATTCAACAGCCACCACGTGAAAGTGTGGTTACGCTTACTAAGGTGAGCCATCGCTATGCTAATAATCGCGTGCTGGACAACATTAGTATTTCATTACCTGGCGGGAAAATGGTCGGGTTTATAGGCCCTGATGGCGTAGGAAAATCAAGCTTGCTGGCACTTATAGCGGGGGCAAGGGCGATTCAAGAGGGGGAGGTTGAGGTATTAAACGGCAATATGCGCAGCAGTGGTTTTCGTAATACGGTGTCGCCACGCATTGCTTACATGCCTCAAGGGCTTGGCAAAAATGTGTACCCAACACTTTCTGTGTTTGAAAATATAGATTTTTTTGGTCGTCTATTTTCTCAAAATCAAGCCGAGCGAAAACAACGAATTAATAACCTTTTAAAAAGTACAGGCTTAGAGGCATTTGCCGATCGCCCCGCAGAAAAGCTCTCTGGTGGGATGAAACAAAAACTCGGTTTGTGCTGCGCACTGATCCATGACCCTCAATTATTAATTTTAGATGAGCCAACTACCGGAGTTGATCCGCTATCGCGTCGTCAATTTTGGCAATTAATAAACAGTATTCGCGCTGAAAATACACAAATGAGCGTACTGGTTGCGACCGCCTACATGGAAGAAGCCGATGATTTTGATTGGCTAGTTGCTATGGACGATGGAAAAGTAATCGGTACGGGCAGCCCACAAAACCTGAAAGCGCAAACTAATAAAGATTCGCTTGATGAAGCCTTTATAGCATTACTTCCTGAAGAAAAACGCCATGATCATCAGCGGTTAGTTGTGCCACCTCGTAAACAAGACTTAAACACAACTCAGTTCGCTATAGAAGCAAATGGATTATGTAAAACATTTGGCGATTTTACCGCCGTTAACAAGGTGAGCTTGAGTATTGAACAAGGTGAAATTTTTGGCTTTTTAGGCTCAAATGGCTGTGGAAAAACCACCACAATGAAAATGCTTACGGGGTTACAACCGGCAACCAGTGGCGAAGCAAAATTGTTTGGTGAAAAGGTCGATGCCAATAACATAGAAAGCCGCAAGCGCGTTGGTTTTATGTCACAAGCGTTTTCGCTTTATAACGAGCTTACAGTGAAGCAAAACTTGGTATTGCATGCGCGTTTATTTCACTTACCTGCAGAGAAAATAGAGCCGCGCGTTAAAGATTTAATTACTCGGTTTAACCTTAAAAAATACAGTGACGATTTTCCTACCGATTTGCCCCTAGGTATTCGCCAGCGTTTATCGCTTGCTGTTGCGGTAGTACATAGCCCTGAAATGCTCATACTTGATGAGCCCACATCGGGGGTAGACCCCGTTGCAAGGGATGACTTTTGGCAGCTACTCATAGAGCTTTCGCGCGAACAAGGCGTGACTATTTTTATTTCGACTCACTTTATGGATGAAGCGGCACGTTGCGATAGAATTTCGTTAATGCATGCAGGTAAAATACTTGCCAGCGATACGCCAGCTGCACTGTGCCAAGCGCGTAATACCGACACACTAGAAGCTGCCTTTATTGAATATTTAGAAGAGGCGGTAAATGCAGCGGGAGCAAGCTCGGCGATACAAGCATCGATAACGGATAAACCCAAAGCATTGGCTAAAGCGCCGGCTACTCGTAAAAATAACATTAACCCCGCATTTAGTTTGTTGCGGTTATTTGGTTATGCGCATCGCGAAACGCTAGAGTTATGGCGCGATCCTATTCGCCTAACGTTTGCTTTGCTGGGCTCGATAATTTTGCTGTTTATTTTAGGTTATGGCATTACATTTGATGTTGAAGATTTAAGCTTTGCGGTACTAGATCAAGACCAATCACCCGAGAGCCGCAACTACATTCAAAATATGGCAGGTTCGCGTTACTTTATTCAAAAAGCAGATATTAAAAGCCCGCAAGAACTTGATAAACGAATGCGCAGTGGTGAGTTAAGCGTGGCCGTTGAAATTCCACCTAACTTTGCTCAGCAATTTAAACGCGGCCGTAAACCTGAAATTGTAGTGTGGATTGATGGTTCTATGCCGTTTAGGGCAGAAACGATTAATGGTTATATGAGCGGCGTGTATTACAGCTATTTAACCAACTTATCTTTGCGCACTTATGCACAAGTACCAAACTTAGTGCCAGCTAATATTGAATCTCGCTATCGTTATAACCAAGATTTTAAAAGCATTGAGGCCATGGTGCCGGCGGTTATTCCACTACTATTGGTATTTATTCCTGCAATATTGATGGCGCTTGGCGTAGTGCGCGAAAAAGAGTTGGGTTCAATCATAAACTTATATGTAACACCGGTTAATCGGCTGGAATTTATTATTGGCAAACAGCTGCCTTACATTTTAGTGAGTATGATTAGCTTTTTTGGCTTAGTTGCACTTGCTATTACTGTGTTTGGTGTGGCGCTAAAAGGCAGCTTTTGGGCGCTTAGTTTGGCTGCATTATTATACGTTACAGCGACTACCGGAGTGGGGCTGTTAATTTCGGCTTTTACAAAAACACAAATTTCAGCACTGGCAGCCACTACGGTGGTGGTGTTAATGATTGCCGTTAACTTTTGTGGGCTAATTGACCCTGTTTCTTCCTTGGAAGGGTTTGGGGCGATTATTGGCAAACTGTTTCCGACCACCTACTTTTTAGAGGCGTGTCGGGGGGTCTTTAATAAAGCGCTTAATTTTTCTGATTTATCAGCCCAGCTACTGCCTTTATTCGCTTTTATACCCGTGCTGACTCTGGCCAGTGTATTTTTACTTCCAAAGCAGGACAAATAGCCATGCAACGTCGCGGAAACATTATTAATTTAGGTATTAAAGAGTTGCGTAGTTTATGGCGTGATAAGGTTTTACTGCTATTTGTTTTTTTTGCTTTTACTGGGCTGATTTATGTAGTGGCTTCAGCCACGTCGATAGAGTTAAATAATGCACCAATTGCAGTTGTTGATCACGACCAATCGCAATTATCCAAGCGTATTATTAATGCCTTTTATGAGCCTTACTTCAAAACGCCAGACAGTATTTCATTGAGCGATGTTGACTCAGCTATGGATAATGGCCGTTATACTTTTGTGCTTAATATCCCGCCTTATTTTGAGCGTGATGTACTTGCAGCTAAGCAACCTACGATTCAAGTAAATATAGATGCTACGCGTATGTCGCAAGCATTTATTGGTGATAACTATATTCAAACTATTATTAACGGTGAAGTAAATGAGTTTGTGCAAGGTTATCGAACCGTTTATTCACTGCCAATAAAGCAATCGGCGCACATTATGTTTAATCCAAACATGACAAGCGTATGGTTTGGTAGCGTAATGGAATTGATGAACGTGATCACAATGATTTCGATTATTTTAACTGGCGCCGCGGTGATCCGTGAACGCGAACACGGCACATTAGAGCATTTATTAGTGATGCCATTAAGCCCCTTTGAAATAGTGATGGCGAAAATTTGGGCCAATGGGTTAGTGATTTTATTACTAACTGCGTTTTCATTATTTCTTGTGATCGAAGGTTTGTTACAAGTGCCTGTTCATGGCTCGCCAGGCTTATTTTTATTTGGCGTTGCTATTCATTTATTTGCGACCACATCGCTGGGTATATTGTTAGGCACACAGGCGCGCACCATGCCGCAACTCGGGTTACTGATGATCTTAATTTTATTACCATTACAAATGCTCTCTGGCGGTGTTACGCCGCGTGAAAGTATGCCTGAGGTAGTGCAAAATATTATGTTATTGGCGCCAACAACGCATTTTGTAAAATTTGCTCAAGCAATTTTATACCGAGGAGCAGGGTGGGATGTAGTTTGGCCTTACTTTTTAGCATTAACTGTTATTGGCAGTGTGTTTTTTATTGTTGCATTAATGCGCTTTCGTAAATCAGTGGCGTAAGGTTAGGGTAATATACCAACCTGCATAAATATTTGAACAATTTAACGAATTAAATCACCCTATAACGTTGTTAAAAATTTTTCATTTAGAACAAATAGATATCAAAAATTTTGCCTAGTTATAGAGCAATTTTCTTATCGTTAAAATAGATCCCATATCCAAGCAGATTGGTATTAAATATAACGCGTGTTTTCAAAAAAGTGGCTGTGATAAAGCCACCCGTTAACGTTAAAGCGCTAATGGGTGGCTATTGAAGTATGGGGGAGTGATACCATCCGCAATAATAATTAAGCGAATGGGGATGACTTAGTTTAGTCTTGGGTTAATTTCTAAAGGAGATAGCGTAATGGTCGCATTACTGCTTGCTCCTTTATATTCTTGATAGTCTTTGTTTTCAAACAGCGTGTAAAAAACATCAACATAATCGTCATTATTAGTAAACCATTCATCCGGCATTGCTTTAAGTAGTTCATTGGTCAGCTTAGGAATAATGGCATAACCTTGCGCTTGTAAATCAGGAATGCTCGCCATTACTTGCTCTGATATTTCTAATAATTTTATTGCTAGAGTTTTATAGTTGGTGTTGTCATCTTGTTCCATTAAGAGTAAATCAACCGCCTGCCAACGATAACGCTGCCAATGAATTAGCACCTGATTAGGGCTGTAATCGGTTTTGTCATAATCTAAATAAGGTAAATCAACGATATCTAATATTGGTTCATCTCGGGTGGGGTCGATACCCGTTACAATGGCATAAATTTCAGCACCACCTGAGATCCAAGGTTCTTTGTCATCTTCTAAGCGTATTTTTTTCAATACACTGGTTTGCAGAGGTTGTTCATTGCTTAACTGGTTTTTTGGACTAACCGTGCTTTTACTTAATTTGTTAGCAGATAAAATTCCTCTCATTACTGCAATACCCGCATCTTGTACTTTTTGTTGATCTAATTCGACAATAAAGACAGGTTGGGTCGGCATTTGGTCAACACTAAGATAATGAATGTCACCATACTGATCGAACGCTTCAATCTCGCTCCATTGCGTATCGTCACCAGCGGGTGCAAATGCAAATAAAGGGCGTTCGCCTTGCTGCCAAGCGCTAAGCATTTTATCGCTTGCCAAACGCACTTGTAACAAACTACCTGTGTTTTGTGGTAAACCTTTCAGTTGTTGTAACGCGTTGTTTGCTAAACGAGTATTTTGTTGTGTGTGCATACCTAAAGACGGTAGCTGATCCGCATTCAAAACCAGTTTATATTGGCTTAGCGTTTGTTTAAGATCAGCGTTTAATACACTGTAATTAAGCGCTATTTGTTTTGCGAAATTGCGTTTAATGGTGGCTACGTCTTTGTATTGCGCCAACTTAGCCAAGTTTTCACCTTTTTCGATTTCATATTGAGCTGAAAAAGCGGGCGCTGATACACAGTTCAATAGCGCTAAGGTTACCAAGCATTTGGTTATTTTATTCATCATATTCATTTTACCGTTCCGTTATCAGTAACACTATAAAACAACACTTAGAATAAATACTCAAATAAAAATTATAAAATACGCAATTAGTACTGGTTTTAAGTTGCGCTCAGACTCTAAAAAAATACCAAGACGCTGTGATAGAGTAAGTTTTATATAAAGAATGAATCTATTACAAAAAATTATTTTACTAAAAAGTAATTACTATATACATCAGTGGCTTATCTTTGGCTTGATAGTTGCTGTAACTACTACTCTAATAACAACACAAAGGATTAAACAATGACCGATATAGCACATTCAGCGTTTATAGCATTTTATTTATATTTAATTATGATGTTAGTTCAGTGGGCAGTGGCAACGTTTAGTAAAGCCAAACAGCCTGGGGCTGTACCAGGAAAAATTGATAAAGACCTATCTCATGAGAGTTTTATATTTAGAGCGCATCGCACCTTTCATAACACATTAGAAAACAGTGCGTTATTTATAGGAACGGTTTTATTTGCCTTTGTGATTAATTACCACAGTTCGGTTTTTGCAATCTGTATTTGGATTTATGTTACTGCACGTTTAATTCATATGGCACTGTATTACGCCATTGCCACCGAGAAAAACCCCAGCCCGCGTAGTTACTTCTTTTTGATTGGTGTGATTGCAAACATTGTGATGTTAGTGCTGTTAGGACTGCGATTAGCAAGCTAATTAAATGATTAAAGCGAAAAGCAGACAGTCCCTAGCTTTTCGCTTACTTATTTTATTGGGCTGGCTTTGTTTTTCGCGTCACAATAAAACACATTAATGAGCCTAATGTAACTAATACTACGCCTTGCCAAAATGCGTTGGTGAGCGATAGTGATAAGTAAATAGAGGCAAATAGCGTAGACAATACAGGGATAAAGTAAGACAAGGTGCCTAAAAACACTAGGTCACCGCCAATGATTGCTTGGTTCCATAGTGCGTAACCTCCACCAATAACCACCCCTGCCAGCAATAAAGTAAAACTAGAATATACGTTAAACTCAAAGCTGGGTTCATTACTCAGTCCGTAACTTATCCATAAAGAAATTGCCGTGGCTGCAAAAAACACATTAATGGCATTTTTACCCTCGCTAAGTTTAACCGTTACACTGCAATACACAGCCCAAATAAACGCTGCTGCAAACGCCATAGAGTAGGGTAATGGGTTGTCGCTAATATTAGCGGTTAATACAGCCATAGATAAACCACTGTTGCCAGCAATACACCATGCAACGCCTAAAAACGCAATCAGTATGCTCGGGTAGACTAATACGCTTACTTTAGTGCGGTTAATAATAATCGAAAATAAAATGGTTAACGCTGGCCAAAGGTAGTTAATAATTGCCATTTCTAACGCTTGCTGGCGACTATTTGCAAAGCCGAGGGATAACGCTAAACACATTTCGTAAATAACAAATAAGCTGCCACCAAAGACTAAATAGCGTTTTGGGTAATTGCTTAGCCTTGGTACACCCATGACTAATATTAAAAAAATCGCACTGACGCTGTAAATTAAAGCAGCACCGCCAATTGGGCTGAATAATTCTGATAAATCACGAATAAAGGCAGTTAAACTGCTCCAAAGTAAAATAGCGAACACCCCATAGAGGGTGTATTTATGTTTGCTTAAAAATGACATGGTGAATTGCTTGATGAATGATAAAAAGTCAGCCGCGAATGTGACATTTTAAAAACAGTGGGGCAAGAGGTAGACTATAAAATTCGACTAAATAACTATAAATAGCTTTAAAATCAAATAATAAGTTTAATTTTAGTAAACAAGAGCAGGCTATAATAATGGCCCGCCCTCAATTAGTTTAATTACTCAACGCCAATAAAGCCGCCGGTTTGATGTGCCCAAAGAGCAGCGTAAATGCCGCCTTGGGCAATTAATTCATCGTGACTGCCTTGCTCTACAACGCCGCCTTCATCAAGCACGATGAGTCTGTCCATTTGTGCAATGGTCGATAATCGATGGGCAATGGCGATTACTGTTTTACCTGTCATTAAATCATCTAAGCTTGCTTGAATAGCCGCTTCAACTTCAGAGTCTAAAGCGCTGGTGGCTTCATCAAGTATGAGGATTGGTGCGTTTTTAAGTAGTACGCGTGCAATGGCAATACGTTGGCGTTGACCGCCTGACAGAGTGACCCCTCGTTCGCCTACTTGCGCATCAAAACCTTTATTGCCTTTGCTGTCTTCTAAATCGGTTATAAAATCAAGGGCTTTTGCTTGCTTAGTGGCATCGAGCATTTCGGCTTCGGTTGCATCAGGCCTGCCGTATAAAATGTTATCTTTTACTGAACGATGCAGTAATGAGGTATCTTGGGTAACCATAGCAATATAGCGGCGCAGGCTTTCTTGGCTTACATCCGTGATATTTTGGCCATCAATACTGATATTGCCTTTGTCGGTGTCGTAAAAGCGCAGCAACAAGTTAACTAAGGTGGATTTACCCGCGCCAGAGCGACCCACTAAGCCGATTTTTTCACCGGGTTTAATGTTTAAGTTTAATCCGTTTATTACGGGGCCACGGTTATTTTCATTCGCGGCTTTACCGTAATTAAAATGTACATTATTAAAGTCGATTGCCCCTTGGGTGACCTTTAACGTTTCGGCTTCTGGTTTGTCATCAACCGCAATAGGATTAGAAAGGGTGCGCATGCCATCAGCCACGGTGCCAATGTTTTCAAACAAGCTGCTAATTTCCCACATGATCCATTGGGCCATGCCATTGAGCCTTAACGATAAACTCAATGCCACGGCAATCGCTCCTGCACTAATGGCGCTTAACGACCATAAATACAAAGACACTGCTGCCACTGAAAACACTAACAAATAGTTTAAGCTTTGAATAACCACGTTTAAGCTGGTGACCAAGCGCATTTGTTTATAAACAGGCTGTAAAAATACATCCATACTTTGTTTAGCGTATTGTTCTTCGCGTTGAGTATAGGAAAACAATTTAATGGTTGAAATATTTGTGTAGCTGTCGACGATACGGCCGGTCATTTCTGAGCGTGCATCAGCTTGTGAACTGGCAATACTTTTTAATCGGGGTACAAAGTAAATTTGCACGCAAATATACAATGCTAACCACACTAATAATGGCAACATTAAACGCCAGTCTGAGGCGGCCACTAAAAACACCATTGAGCCAAAATAAACAGCAATGTACATAAGTACATCAAGTAACTTAGTGACTGACTCACGTACTGCTAATGAGGTTTGTAATACTTTTGTAGCGATACGCCCAGCAAATTCGTTTTGATAAAAGCTGACACTTTGACGCAGTAGATAACGGTGTGCCAACCAACGAATCGACATAGGGTAATTGCCCAATAGCGATTGATGTAAAATAGCTGATCTAAAAAACACCACTACAGGCATGACGACTAAAAGCATTAACCCCATTTTTATTAACGCGGATTGTTGCTGCGAAAACAGCTCTTCAGGTGTGTATTCGCCAAGCCAGTCAACCAGTTGGCCCATATAACTAAATAAAGACACCTCTAAAATAGCGAGTAATGCGGCACTGAGCGACATAAGCACTAACGACAATTCCATGCCTTTGGTGTAGTGACGACAAAATGCAAAAAGGGTTTTAGGAGGCTGAGATGGAGAACGCTCTGGGAACGGTTTAGTCATCCGTTCAAATAGTCGATACATATTAACTGCTTAATTAAATATTTATAAAGATGTCCCACTATACCATTGTAAAACACAAAGGCGCAGTGGGAATGAGGTGTGCGTCGGTTAACTCAAGTTGAGTTAACCGTTTATAGCTTGGTGTGGCCGGTTTTATTTTTTACCAGCCAATACGATATACCAAGTGCTAAGGTAACTAACGCAAGGCCAACAATTTGCTCTGAGGTCACTAATTTTAAATCGAGGACAATAATTTTACGCGCCACAGCCATCAATGCGGTAGCAATAACCAGTTCAACGGGCAGCGAGCTAGAGCCCAAATATAACCGGATATTAGTAAATATTTCTACCGCAATTAGCACCACCATAAAGGCACCAAAGGTTTGCAGAATGTCTTCAATATTTAATAAAAAATAAGGCGGAGAACTTAACCGCATGTATAAAACATACACTACATCAGCAATACTCCAAAAAATAACCAGCACCATGAGCACTGCCAGTATTTTAATTGCAAAGCGAATAGCATGATGTAAATACTGCATCAGGGGATCAACATGATCCTCTGGTAATTCTTCGTGTTTCTTCATGTTATTTCAGCACCTTATTGATTAAATTAGCCTTTATAAAATGATAGCTGATTAATTATGTTTAGCACTATATACGGTCAAAACAGTATAAGTGATTATTTTTATTAAAATAGTGTGCTTGAACAGGGGACTTGTTTGGTGTGGGTTAAATTCTAAGTAAAATTCAAGGTGTTAATAATATGTAATTAAGCGTGTGATTTTTAGTGTCTATCTCAAAAGGTTTGCGGTTATTGGTTTCTGCTGTCATGTTGGTGGTATTCATTATGAGGATAAAAACGCTATGTCTTATTTAGGTTTAAAGTTAGTTAATCGACTTATAAAGTATGGTGTGTTGGCATCATTAAGTTCTGTAACGCTTACAAGCTTTGCTGGCGAGTCTACACAACAAGCATCATTGCATAAAATTGCACAAGAAATTTCGGCGCAGCGTATTGAGAGTGATATTCAAACGCTGGTGGGTTTTGGTACGCGACATACGCTATCAGAGACTAAGTCTGATACACGTGGTATTGGCGCGGCAAGGCGTTGGATAAAAAAAGAATTTGAAGCGATTTCGGCACAATGTGGTGGCTGCTTAGAAATAATAGAAGTAAAACAAACCATTTCGGGAGAAAAGCGTATTCCTAACCCTGTAGAAGTGGTTAACATAATTGCGATTCAGCGCGGCAGTACTGAGCCTAATCGTATGGTGATGATGTCGGGTGATATAGACTCGCGCGTTAGTGATGTAATGGATTTTACCAGCGATGCGCCAGGTGCAAACGATAATGCTTCAGGGGTTGCCGGTGTTATTGAGGCAGCGCGTGTTTTATCGAAATATACATTTAATGGCTCGGTTGTTTACGCGGCGCTCTCAGGTGAAGAGCAAGGTTTATTTGGCGGTAAAATTTTAACCGCTTATGCGCAAAAAAATAATTGGCAGGTTCATGGTGTTTTAAATAACGACATGATTGGTAATATTACCGGTATTAATGGCGTAACCGATAACACCACTGCACGTATTTTTTCTGAAGGGACGCGAGTGGTTGAAACCAAAGAGCAAGCACGTACTCGTCGTTTTACAGGTGGCGAAGTTGACTCAGCGAGTCGTAATTTAGCGCGTTACATAGACACCATTGCCGATAAATACATTGAAAATTTAGACACTATGCTGGTATACAGACTCGACCGATTTGCTCGAGGAGGGCATCATCGCCCATTTAATGATGCGGGCTTTGCGGCTGTACGTATAATGGAAACTAACGAGCATTACGACCGTCAACATCAAGACCTACGCACCGAAAATGGCATAGTGTAC
Organism: Pseudoalteromonas sp. 23_GOM-1509m; assembly: GCF_000518425.1. Taxonomy (NCBI): domain Bacteria; kingdom Pseudomonadati; phylum Pseudomonadota; class Gammaproteobacteria; order Alteromonadales; family Pseudoalteromonadaceae; genus Pseudoalteromonas; species Pseudoalteromonas sp. 23_GOM-1509m. The sequence goes on along the minus strand of NZ_JADO01000015.1, from coordinate 46,291 downwards.
GGTGATACCATTGATGGGGTTGATTTTGATTACGCCGCAAAACTCACGTCATTGAATGCGGTGAGCCTAGCGTCAATGGCATGGGCACCAGCGCCACCGAAAGAAGTGAAAATTAGTGGTGCCGTACGCGCCAGTACCACACTTTCTTGGCAACCATCGGATGATAAAAATATTGCCGGTTACAAAATTTACTGGCGCTATACGAGTGAGCCACAATGGCAATACAGCCAATGGGTTGATAATGTTAGCGAGTTTACGCTTAAAAATGTGGTTATTGATAACTACTATTTTGGCGTTGCTAGCGTGAATAAACAGGGTGTTGAATCGCCAGTGGTGTTCCCCGGTGATGTGGGGTCGTTTGATCACAACATAAAATAATCGGTTTGCTTAAAAACCCAGCAAACAGCTGCGAATAAGGTGTTAAGCACGCTATTTATGCTTGCGCCTTATTTGTTATGCCCTTAAAGTGTAAACAAAGAAGTAAAAAGGTTATTAAAATGCAGCAACAAGAACAAAAACCATTAACACCAGAGCAGCAAGCTGAACTTCAGCAACAAGAAATTCAATGGCAGCGCGAATGTTTTCAAAATGCGCAAAAACATTTAGCTGAAAAAGGCATTATGCCCAAAACATTGCTTGAAAAAGAAAGTCGCTTTTTAGCGCCATTATGTGCGCTTTGGAAATTTAAAGCGCAAAACGGTAAAAGCTACTGGGTGATCACCGGTCGTTTACCAACCGATCACGCAGAAGCGTCTGCAGCAAAAGATGCACGCGATGCTATGCGTTATTTTTCACTGCAGTGGCAGTTAAAGGCCGATCAAATTATTACCGCGGGTGCGCGAGATAAAACCCAAGCTGATTTTGCAAATTTACTGATAAACCGTGCTCATGGCTTATATGAAATGCATGAAAACGAGCAGCTGTGGGCAAAAGAACCCGCTTAATAAGTAAAAGTGAATACGTGTAAAAAAACCTAACTTAGTGACCTAAGTTAGGTTTTTTGTTGGAACTTTAATAATTAAGCTCGAAACATAAACGACTCTAATAAGCGCTATCTACGCGCACTGTGTTATTAGTTAAATAAATAAGACGCACATTATCACCTCGGTGAAAACGCATAGCGGGATCGCTGTCTTGTACCACCATAAATTGTTCACCACTTTCTACTTGTATAAGTAGTTCAACTAATTGGAGGTTTTCATAGCGTTGTGTCTGTTGCTGATTATGCGCAACATTACCACCAATCACTGATCCTAAAATAGTCGCTACCGTGCGACCGCTGCCACCACCAAACTGGTTACCAATAACACCGCCTAATAGGGCACCGCCAAAGGTTTTCCAACCGTTACTTTTATCGTGAACCAATTGTTGTTCACTAATGGTGCGCACCGATTTAACTTTACCAAATAACACCTGCTGCACGGGGACGGCTTTATTGCGTTCATACTTGGCAAAAGTGGGGGCACTAAATATTAATAAAGTGCATAAAAATAAGCTAAGCGTTTTCATGGTTCGCTCCTGTTAGTTACCAACCAAAGGTAGATTTTTCACGGGTTTTACGAATTTCAGTTTCGTCAGCCCATTCAATAAGGCCACTTTGCATATCCATTAAGCGCATTGTAAATTTGTAGTACACATCGGCTTTGTCAGCATTGGATTTAACAATGCTCGATAGGTTACCGTACAGCATATATTGCGCACCAATTTGTTTACCAAAGGCCACCGCAGTGCTTGGATTGATCAGTGCATCTTCATTTTGAAATGTAAGTTGTTCACGAACCGCTTCTACACGGGTCATATCAACAAATCTAAATTTTCCACTGCGAAGTAATTGAGTCGAAATTGAGTCGGTAATTGACTCAGTGTCTATGTGTTCACTGGTCTTGTTTTTAATACGCTCAACAAATACCACAGGGCGTGTATTGGCAGTCATAGTACCAACCACTGGCGAACTGAGCAGTGAGTCGGTCATTTGCGAGGCTACTTTTTGTAGGTCGGTAGAGCCAAAGTTTATATCTGTGGTTTCTACGGCTTGGGCATCACCATAACTAACGACTGCTTTATTAGCACAGCCTGTTAGTGTGAGTGCGGCTAAGCCTAAAATTGCATAGCCAGAGAGTGATTTGAATTGTTTATTGATCATCATGGTTTCCTTAATCTTTAAATTCTTGTGCTTCAGTAGACACTTCTCTTACAGCTAAAGAGAAAGTAACAGCATTAGGGCTAGGCGCGAGCCCTGCAAGCTGAGTTTTAGCAAAGCCAAATATTGTGAGGGCTTGCCACGGCGAGTGGTTGCCTTTAATTACAAAGCCATCTTTATCAAACCAGTTAAATTGATACTGTAAATATTGTGACTTTTTATAGGTACTTGCCAAGGTGACTACCACGTCGGTTAGGTTATTTGTTTGACGAGTTTTTACATCACTGATTAATAGCTTTTTTGCTAACTGTGGATTGTTAACATTGAGCTGCTCTTTGTAGGCGTTGGTAGTTTGTTCAACTCCAATGCCTGAGGTTACAGGTCGGCTGCTACATGCACTAAGCATAAACAACGCAATAATGGGGAGTATGTATTTCATGATGGCTCCTAAAGTTGCACTACATGGGAGTTAAAATAGTTATTAACAGAGGTTAGGTAGATTAACGTTAACCTTTGCTTACTAACGGTAAAATTTATTGGCGGTTGTGAGCCAACATTTAAGGTATGTTCGCCTGCAGTCACTGCACTGCGGGCAAGACTAATTTGATTGGGTAAGGTAAGCCAGCTGCGGGTATCGGCTTGCTCAGAAGCAAGATTATATAAGTTTGCTAAAATATTCCCCACATCACCGCCACTGCGGGCAAGCTCAGCGCGCAGCTTTTCTTTCGCCACTAAGCGCAATATTTGCCTCGATACGCGCCCAGCAACTTGCTGCTCTAACGTTTTAGCGGCCAGTGCTTCTAAGTGCACTAGCGGGCTTAGTGATAATACGTGGTCATTAATTTTGACGTTGTTAACGGTGCTTTCATAGGCATTATTTATATAAATGGGCATGGCGAGACTATAAAAGCGGGCGTCTCCCTGTGAAGTATAAATGGGTAATCGTAATTTAAATTCGTGTTGTTTTGGTATTAGGCCTTGTTCGAATAATATAACCACTTCGCCTTGGTTTTTTTCTAAGGTGTTAACTTCACCAAACTGGCGTTTAAATTGGTTATAGTCATCAGCAAAACCTTGCTGCTTAGCAAGACGCAGTACATCGTGTTGTAAATACGGATTGTTAGGTTGTATTTCGAGCGCTTTTTTATAGTCTATGTAGGCATCATCACCTTGCTTTGCCGTTTCATATAGTAACCCTGATAAATAAAACGTGTACGCATTTTGAAAGCCATTTTTGACCGAGCGAATTAAGTTATCCATATCGGGATAGTGTTGCTGTGCTTGGGCAACCGCATTATCAAATTCGCTTTGATTATTTAATAGTTCATCAACTTGTACTTTATTAGCACGGCGTATTTCAACTAAGGCGCTTTCAATATCATGTTTATAAACATAATTGAGCGCTTTGTAGCTATGCAACATACTCATTTCGTAGGCGGGCGGTGTATAACCAATAGCTGAGTCGTTGGTTAACAGCGCATTACTTTGCTCAAGCCCAGCACTTACTTGTATTTTTGCAGCTTGGCGCTTAGATTGCATTTGTTGATAGACAGTTTCAAAATGAACTAGTGCGTTATCGGGGTTGTTGGCTAAATCCGCGATACGGCCTTGTTCTAATTGGCTCAGTAAATAATTACTGTGTGTTTTGCTGTTTTTGCTTATTAAGGAGCGTGCACTCTCAATATTATTATTCGTAATGGCTTGTCTAATAGGGGTGGTATTAGTGGCGTAATCATTAAAGAGATCGTCAAAGCCAATGGTGCTGCAACCACTTACGATAAAGCAAAGACTAAAAATTAAAATGTGACGCACGCGCACTCCTTCTTATTTATTCTGTAAGGTTAACATACTGCCAATAAATACAAGTGTGAAAGATTGTAAAAAAGCGTAGTGTATAAACATAGAACAAAAACCCTTAATAAAAACTTTATCATTTAAAAAATAACCATGGTAACGTTTACAACATTGGACGTTAATTTAATCGGTATATAAGTACGGTACATATTTATCAATACGTTAGGAATTAATTTGAAAGCAACACTGTTTACTATTATCGCGTTAGTTGCCTTTGCTGCAAATTCGTTATTATGTCGGTTAGCGTTGGCGCAAGGCTACATTGATGCGTGGAATTTTACCGTTATTAGGTTACTGAGCGGGGCAGTGTGTTTGACCATTATTATGCTGCTCTATACTAGGCAGTTAAATAAAAAAGCGCAGTTAAGTAATCCTATTATTAACGATACTGGCAGTTGGCGAAGCAGTGCTAGCTTATTGATATATGCGCTGTGTTTTTCTGTTGCTTATATCGAGCTTGATACCGGTATGGGGGCGCTTATTTTATTCTCGGCGGTGCAATTTACAATGATTGGCTGGGGCATATATAAACAAGAGCGTTTAAGTGCTGTGCAATGGCTTGCATTTATAGTGGCGTTTGCGGCATTTGTTTACTTAATGCTGCCCTCACAGACAGCACCACCGCTGATGGCTGCATTATTAATGAGTATAAGTGGCATTGCGTGGGGAATTTACAGTATTCGTGGCAAGGCGTGTGTGTCGCCGCTAAGAGCCACTGCCTTTAATTTTATTCGTAGTTTATTAGTGCTACCTATTTTAATTGTGGTGGGAATGAGCCAGCTTAAAAATATACGTATCGAAGGGGCGTTACTTGCAATAGCCTCAGGTGCCATCGCATCTGGCGTAGGGTACAGTATTTGGTATGTGGCTATGCCACTATTAAAGAGCACGCATGCAGCCATAGTGCAGTTATGCGTACCCGTTTTGGCGGCTATTGCAGGGGCTGTGTTTTTATCAGAGACATTAACTGTACAATTTATGCTCCCCAGCAGTATCATTTTACTAGCGGTATTAGTTTTTACTTTAAATAAAAAGACTAAAACTGCTTAGCTGGTGGACTTACATTGATCACAAAGCGTTCATACAATGCAGGTAAGTGGGTTAAAATAGCGTCTTTACCTAATAAATCACTGTGTTTAATGCAGTCGTGCAACACTTCTGGCGTAAGGTGACGAATAAGCTGCGCTGATTGCGCTATGTGGCTAATATGCCAAAGCTCAGGAGCTACCCCGCCCAAGTCATACTGGTAAGGTCGATAAAATCCAAATTCTGCTAGATGAGTGTCTAGCCATTGGCTTAGTTTAGCAAAAGGCCCACCTTGCTGATATTCATTAGGGCTCAATTGCAAAACATAATCGTCACTCACTGCGCCTTTATCGTAAATATCTAAATCAGTCCCTAAATGATGGCGACTTGCCCCCGGTAGCGCAGAATAAAGCATAATGGCAATGCATTTCTCAATATCACTGAGCGAATTAATATCAACGTGTTGCTGCGCTTTGTTTAATACCGGCCGCTTAGCGGAAAATTTAGCGTTCCAAATAGCTGATTGACGGTTAAAATCCCGAAAACTTGATGCAATACATAAATCAAAGCCTGCTGATGCAGCCGCTGTTTGCAGTGCAATAAAGTCATTTACAATATCGGCATGCAAAAAGTGATTTTGTATGGCAACTAAATGTGCATCACTTTGGCCAGTGATGCATTGTATGAGTTCTTTATTTGCAGTCATTAAGTTAACAGGTGCTCTAATATTTGTTCGTAAATATCGGCCAGCGCGATTAGGTCGTCGGTGCTAACACACTCGTCCACTTTATGAATAGTGGCATTACGTGGCCCTAATTCAATAACTTTAGCACCCGTTTGTGCGATAAAACGACCATCTGAGGTGCCACCTGTTGTTTCTAAGTTAGTGGTTAACCCCGTTACCGATTTAATGGCGGCTACGGTGGCATCAACCAATGGGCCGTGATCGGTTAAAAACGGCAAGCCATTCACAATCCAATTGAGTTCATAATTTAAATTGTGTTTTTGTAAAATGGCATTTACTTTTTGTTGTAGTTGTTGATGAGTAACTTCGGTACTAAATCTAAAATTAAATTGTACCTCTAGCTCCCCAGGGATCACATTGCCTGCGCCCGTACCGCCATTAATATTAGAGATTTGAAAGCTGGTGGCTGGAAAAAAGTCATTACCCATATCCCACACAGTTTGGCTTAACTCGGTTAAAGCTGGCGTGGCTAAATGAATTGGGTTTTGTGCTAAATGTGGATAGGCCACATGACCTTGCACGCCTTTTATAGTTAAAAACCCCGTGAGTGAACCACGGCGGCCATTTTTAACCACATCACCGAGTACATCGCGAGAAGAGGGTTCACCTACAAGGCACATGTCTATTTTTTCACCGCGCTCCTCTAAAGTATCTATCACGCGCGTGGTGCCGTTAATAAACGGGCCTTCTTCATCTGAGGTAATTAAAAACGAAATGGAGCCTTTGTGATCTGGATGCTTAGTCACAAAGCGTTCGGTTGCCACAATCATCGCTGCTAATGAGCCTTTCATGTCGGCAGCGCCACGGCCATGTAATAAGCCGTCTTCAATTAGGCCTGCAAAAGGCGGGTGCTGCCAGTTTTTTTCAGGCCCAGTGGGCACCACATCAGTATGACCGGCAAAACAAAAATGCGGTGATTGCGTGCCTTTTCGTGCCCAAGTATTGAGCGTGTCAGTAAAAAAGAGCGATTCAATATCAAAGCCAATGGCGCTTAGGCGTTCATTCATCATATGTTGGCACCCGGCATCTTCAGGTGTAACCGACTCTCGCTGAATTAAGGCTTGGGCTAGGGTAATTACTGGATGGGTCATTATTTAAAAATCTCATCGTATTGTGCTGCTTTAAAGCCTAAGTGATATTGCCCGTTATTAACAAGAACAGGACGTTTGATCATCGCCGGTTGTTCAACGAGTAAATCTATAGCGGTTTGTTTAGTCAAGCTTTGTTTTTGCTCATCAGTGAGCGCTCTGTACGTTGTGCCACGCTTATTAACCAATTGTTCCCAATCAATATGTTCTGCAAAGTCGCTTACCATGTCGTTATTAACGCCGTCTTTGCGATAGTCGTGGAAAGTGAATGCAATGTCGTTATCGCTTAAGTATTTTTTTGCTTTTTTAATTGTATCGCAGTTGCTAATGCCATAGAGAGTGATCATAAATCTACTTCTTTTTAATAATAGTTAATAAGGTATCTACACCGGCATTAACTTGCGGGTGAGAATAATGAAAAGTGCCTAAATTATGGCCATTGAGAATTATAAGGCTGGCTAAAATAGGCGAGTCGAGCTCACGTAAATCAAAATAGGCAAGGCGTTGGCCTTTGGTTATTTTGCTGCCGTTAAGCTGAGCAATATGAGTATGCGTAAGAGTTTGTGAATCGGGCACCGCTAGGTTTATTAATACTTTTAAGCCGTTGTTGGCTTTTAAAATAAATTCACAACCGGCACTTTTTACTTGCAGTAAGTTGCCATTAAAGGGCGCTAATACTTTATGACTCGATAAGCTAACAACAATACCTGGGCCGAGTGTGCCAAAACGAAAAAAGGGTTGTGGATGCTCTTCCATTGGCATCACTTTACCACTGAATGGGCTCGTGATTTGTATCGCGTTTCGGCCAATTTTATTTTTAGTTAAATAGCTAACGTCTTCAGATTTCATTATTTATTCAGTTACCACGTTGTAGCCATCGGCTTTAAGGGCTGTAATTGCTTTGGTGACCGTTTGTTTTTTTACTAAAATATAGTCGGTATCATATGTGGATATCGAAAAAATGGACACGCCAGCTCTGGCTAATACGCCTGACAGATTTGCCATAATGCCAGTTAACGAAAATCCTAAAGGGCCTATCACTTCCAGTGCTTGCCAATTAGATTCAGTATCTTGGCTATCAATAATAAAGTCGACAGGGCAAACAACTGACAGTTCATCATGCGTTTTTGAGATAAAAAATAACGGTTGTTTTAACAGCGCAGGCGGTATGTCAGCATCAAGGGCTAAACTATGAATAGATAACACGGTGCTGTGTAATTGTAATGTTTGTTTTGACATTAAACGTATCGCCAGCAGCAAAATAATAGCTTTATAGTATAGAGTATTGAAGCTAAATTAAAGGCTCAAGTTTAGGCAGTGCTATATTTTTATTAGCTAAAAAATAATTGTCCACAATTTCTGTGGATAAGCTTGGGGGTTGTGAGGTATAAATAGCCTAACCATTTAATTATTAAATAAAAAATGGCTAGGCTATAAAAAGGGCATGTTAATTACAGGCCTTAATTAAGCGCTTCTACTTGCGCCGCCTGAATGGCTGTTAAAGCAATGGTATACACAATATCGTCAACTAATGCGCCACGGCTTAAGTCGTTAACGGGTTTGCGCATCCCTTGTAACATAGGACCAATACTGATCAAATCGGCACTTCGTTGCACTGCTTTGTAGGTGGTATTACCCGTATTTAAATCAGGGAAAATAAACACGGTTGCTTTACCGGCAACCGGGCTATCTGGCGCTTTTTTAATAGCTACACTTTCCATAATGGCCGCATCGTATTGCAATGGCCCATCGATAATGAGATCTGGGCGCTTTTGTTGGGCAATTTTTGTTGCTTCGCGGACTTTTTCTACATCAGCGCCACTGCCCGAATTACCCGTGCTGTAACTTATCATTGCTACACGAGGTTCTATGCCAAATGCGGCAGCAGAATCGGCAGATTGAATTGCAATGTCGGCTAGTTGTTCAGCATTAGGATCAGGATTAATAGCACAGTCACCATAAACAAGCACTTGATCAGGCAATAACATAAAAAATACCGACGAGACTAATGATGAACCCGGTGCGGTTTTAATCAGCTGTAAAGGCGGGCGAATGGTATTGGCCGTGGTATTGACTGCCCCTGAAACCAGCCCATCTACTTTTCCTTGCTCTAGCATCATGGTGCCCAGTACCACGTTATCTTGCAGTTGTTCCTTTGCAATAACGTCAGTTAAGCCTTTGTTTTTACGAATTTCGACCATAGGTGCTACGTAGTCATTAATAATACTAGTTGGCTCTATTACAGTCACATGCTCGTTCAGTTCAATCCCTTGTTGCTCCGCGATTCGAAATATTTCATCGCGATCGCCAAGTAAAATTGTTTTAGCAATGCCGCGCTGGCCACAAATAGCAGCGGCTTTAATGGTACGAGGTTCGTTACCCTCAGGCAGTACAATCGTTTTATCCGCTTTACGTGCTTTATCGGTTAATAAATACCTAAAGGCCGGCGGGGATAACTTGCGGGTTTTTCCCACACTTTTTGCTAATGTGTCCAGCCAATCAGAATCGATATGTGCAGCGTTGTGGTCTTTTACTTTTTCTATGCGTTGTTCATCGTCGCTAGGCACTTCTAGGTTAAAGTTATGCAGCAATAAAGAAGTGCGCCAGGTATCGCCCTCGGTTGCCAAAATTGGCAGACCAGTTTGCATAGCTTGTTCGCATAGCGCCATAATGCGCGGCTCAGGTTCAAAACCACCGGTAAGTAAAATTGCACCTAGTTTTGTGCCATTCATGGCCGATAAGCAAGCTGCAACGAGTATATCAGAGCGATCGCCAGGGGTAACCAATAACGCACCTGGCGTAAAATAGTTTAAAATATTGGATACGGTGCGGGCACAAAATGTAATTCGTCTAAGTCGGCGGTGTACCATATCGCCTTCGTTGATAATAGTGGCTTTTAAATAGGCACTTAAATCTTTAACACGTGGGGCAACCAGTTCAAAATCCCACGGAATAGCGCCGAGTAACATAAACGGGTTTTTTCTAAAAATAGGTAAAGAAGCTAAGCGGTTTAATTCGTTATCAAGCGCTTCTGGCTTATAGGTATCGACTAAATCGGCGCGAGCACGACCTTCCTCATCAAGGGGGGCGTTCACTTTATTAAAAATACAGCCAAGCACGCGAGGGTGGTCAATGCCACCATAGTTGCCAGCGGCTATTTCTAGTCGGTCTTCAATTTGAGTAATGTTGTAATTGCCAGGGGTAAGTACAAAAACGATATCCGCCCCTAAAGTTTGTGCGATTTCGCGATTTACTCTGCCCGCATACGGTTGGCGACGAGTAGGCACCATGCCTTCAATAATAGCCACTTCATCATCGTTAATTTTACTTTGAAAACGCTCTACAATTTCTTCTAGCAGGTCATCGCCTTTGCCATCGCCAATCATTTGCTCGGCGTAATCCAGCGCAAATGACGTGGGTGGATCAATAGGTGAGCCTTGGGTAACAATTTGTGTTGACTTTTCTGGGCCTGTTTCACCCGCGCGTGGTTGGGCTATAGGTTTAAAAAAATTAACTTTAACAGTTTTTTGTTCCAGCGCCCTTACCAAACCCACCGATACTGAGGTTAAACCAACCCCAGTAGAAACGGGGATCAACATAATACGACGAGCCATATTATAACTCCTTAGTGATGTTTGCGGCATCAAGTGCGATCACCCATTCTTCGTTAGTGGGCATAACAACCGCTTTGCTACGTGAATCAGCTGTACTAATTAACCCAGCTTGGCCAAAACGTGCATCAAGGTTTGCTTGTGGGTCTAAATTAATACCTAAAAAGGCCAATTGTTTAAGTACTTTATCACGGATAATATCGGAATTTTCGCCAATACCGCCGGTAAAAATAACTGCGTCTAGCTGTTGCAGCGGAACCATGTAAGCGGCTATTTGTTTTGCGAGGCGGTAACAAAACATATTAAGTGCCAGCATAGCTTGCTGGTTGCCTGCAATAGCGGCATCTTCTATGGTACGACAATCGTTAGACAACTCGCTTATGCCTAATAAACCACTTTTTTGATTGAGTAAGTCATCAATTTGCTGAGCAGTGTAATCGAGTTGCGTGGTTAAAAAGTTAAATAGGCCCGGATCAATGTCGCCACAGCGCGTACCCATAACAAGCCCTTCAAGCGGGGTTAACCCCATACTGGTATCAACACTTTTGCCATTTTTAATCGCACACACTGAACAGCCGTTGCCTAAGTGAGCGCTAATAAAGTTACTGTTTTCAATAGGAAGTGCTAATAACTTCGCAGTTTGCCCTGCCACATAAAAATGGCTGGTGCCATGAAAACCATAGCGCCTAACACCAAAGTCTTTATAAAGCTGATAAGGAAGGGCATAAAGATAAGCGACTTCATCCATTGTTTGATGAAATGCCGTATCGAACACGGCTACTTGCGGTAAGTTTTTAAATGATGCTTGCGCTGATGAAATACCCAGCAAGTTAGCGTGGCCATGCAAAGGTGCTAGCGTGGCTGCTTGCGTGATACCTGCAATAACGCGTTCGTCAATTAATACTGATTGGGTAAAATGCTCACCACCATGCACAACACGATGACCAACAGCAACTAGTTGCTCATCAAGATTGTGATCTTTTATTAAATCAACCAGCGTATCAATGGCATGCGCGTGTGCCTGATTAGCAGCAAGTTTAATGGTGGTCTTTTCTCCCTTAAATTTATATTTTATTGAGGGAGCATCTGCACCTAGGCGCTCAGCTAAACCTGAAATAATGTCTTTTCCTGTGTTTGCATCAATAATTGCAAACTTTAAACTTGAGCTTCCACAATTAAGTACCAAAACATGGTTTGGTTTTTTTGGGAGAGTTGGCATAGATTCATTTTCCATTTAAATATTAATCAGTACACTTGGTTGATATATAAGCATTGTAAGCTTAAATGGGTATAGACTAAAGTGTAGTTGACTTTATTAAAAGGGCCTTGTGGAATTCTTTCAATAATTTATGCTTTTTGTGAGTTTTACTAATGAAATTAAGCATTTTTACCGATAAAGTGAGAGTTGTGTTACACTTTTATAAGCAAGATGCTTTTACAAGTGTTAAATGCCATGATTGTGAGGATTTATAATGCAAAAAAGTGTGATATCACAAGTTCAATTAGGGCGCGCTTATGCTAAAACATGGCCTATGCGTAAAGAGGTCGCGCCATTATTTGCCGAGTTTAAAGTGATCAGAGCAACCGAGCTTGCGATTACGGTAATGCCTATTTTAGCCATGCTAACTTTGTTTTTTCAGCTTAATTATTTAGGCCCTGATTTTTTACCTCAAGCTATTGCCAGTAGTCTATTTTTTATCTCCTTGCCGTTACAAGGGCTTTTATGGCTAGGTAAACGTGCGCAAACAGAATTAGAACCCGCTATGCTGCAATGGTACAACGAGTTGTTTGCAAAAATGATCGCCAACGGTTACGACGCACAAATGGGGAAAAACAAGCCCCGCTATTTGGAGCTTGCTGAATTGTTAAAAGACATGTTTGATAAAATGGATAAAACCTTTACTAAAGAGCAGTTTTAACAAACTGGCTAATATAAAATGACAAGGTAACCTTATGATGCTGTTTTTGTTCAAGTGCCTGCCAATGCTCGGGTCTGAACTTCCATGCAAAGGGTGTCATCATTATTAAATTTCTTACGTCGCTAAATGTGAGTGACACTTGCTCTGTAATGAGCTGTTGCGATGATTGTTTAAAGCCTGTTGGCGTAGCAACTTCAGTATGTTCATTTACCGTATTATAGATATATTTTTTCAACTCTTTGAGGTGCATAGGCCCAGGGCTTGCCACCACTAAACAGCCATCCTCTTTAACAAGGCGAGAAAGTTCATCGTCAAACAAAGGGGCAAACACGCTAATTAACACATCAGCAAGGTGATCATTAAAGGGCGCGTGGCTTATTGATGCCACGCTAAATTGACATTGTTTGTATCGTTTTGCTGCGTATTTTACCGCCGACTTAGATATATCAACACCATACACAGTAGCTTGCGTGTTATTTGCTATAGCATGGGTGTAAAACCCCTCGCCACACCCTAAATCAATTACTATATTTGCATTGAGCGGTTTGACTAAATTAGCTAAGGCCGTCTGTAAAAATGCATAATGGCTTTGCTCTAAAAAAGAACGCCTTGCTTGTACCATTTCTAAAGAGTCACCGGGCTGTTTAGAGTTTTTATTTTGCACGGGGAGTAAGTTTACATAGCCTTCTTTGGCAAAATCAAAACTGTGATTATTATCACAACGTAATGTTTTTTCATTAAGTGCCAATGGAAGTTTGCAAATAGGGCAATGGTAATGAAGACTCATGAGCCTAAATAGTCCTTATCAAAAAAAGTTTTTACCCAGTGCGGGCGATATGTGATCATAACAGTTATTGCCATACCGTTTAGCATTGCTTCAGGAAACGCTAAAATAGGACTGAGATAAATGTAGTTTTCTGTTAGCTGATGCCAATTATATTCGCCAATTGCGTAATAAAAAACACCCCCGAGTATAATGTTAACGCAAGCAACGACACCAGCCGTTAAAAAGCTACAAACAAATATATAGATAAAAAAGTGCCGCGCTAAGTAGTGGTAACAAAGCATAAATACAAAGTAGCTTAATAATACTGGAATAAACGCACTTATTAGTAATTTTACCGCAATCAGCTCGAATGCTATTTGTCCAAAAGCAGTTAGCAGGGCTGTTGCTAATACACAACTTAAAATAGCCAGACGCCAGCCTAAAATCAGCGTAACAGCAGTAATGCCCAATATATGAAGATCAAGACTAGGTAAAATACCGGCTTTTATACGCCATAGTAAAGCGAGCACCAGCGCGCAGGCAAAAACGCCCGTTTGCCTTGCTGGCGTATTAAATAAATTGGCGTATGTTGATTTATTAACACTTAAAAAGCCAATAGCAATAACACCAATCCACAGTAATGCCTGTAATTGCACGCTTAGCATAATCGTTAATTAAACTCAGACCAAATAGGCGCATGATCTGAAGGCTTGTCGATAGCACGTAATTCGTAATCTATACCGGTGTCGATACAGCGAGCTGCTAAGTCATGCGTTGCCAAAACCACATCAATCCTTAGTCCACGATTATCAACAAAACCCTTAGAGCGGTAGTCAAACCACGAGTATTGATCGTTAGTTTCTGGGTTTTGCTCTCTAAAGGTGTCTTTAAAGCCCCAGTTTAATAACGTTGCTAGCCATTCACGCTCAACGGGTTGAAATGAACATTTTCCGGTTTTTAACCAGCGTTTTGCGTTTACCTCACCAATACCAATATCTAAATCGGTTGGAGAGATATTAATATCGCCCATTACAATTACATCTTGATCAGGCGTGTAATGACTATTTAGGTGAGTCATTAAGTCTTGATAAAATTGACGTTTATAAGGGAATTTAGTTTCGTGGTTGATGTTATCGCCTTGCGGGAAATAACCATTCATGACATGTAGGTCACGGCCATTTTCTTGCTCTACGGTAACGCTGATCATTCGCTTTTGCGACTCATCTGTGTCGGTGGTAAAGCCTTTTAATACCGACTTAGGTTCTTTTTTGCATAACATTGCCACACCATAATGCGCTTTTTGTCCATGAAAATAAACGTGATAACCCATTTTTTGTACATCGTCTAGCGGAAATGCTTCATCGTGCACTTTGATCTCTTGAAGACCAATAATATCTGGCTGGTGTTTATCAATAATAGCTTGTAACTGATGTAGGCGAGCACGCAGGCCATTGATATTAAAAGAAATCACTTTCATAAAGTTTACCTTCAAATTTATTTTCATTGTTAGCTAAATTGTATCAGTATTTGGAGTGACATAACATGATTGAAACGAGAAAATAGCTGCACAAATGTTGATCAATTTTTGCTTAATGTTTAAACATTGTAAATGCAATATTAAATAATAAAATAAATAAAATATTCAATTGATATGTTAAAAGTTGTCTATATAATGCGCAAAAATCGTTTGTTTAACTCGTTCAAATAGGACCACCTGATGAAAACTCAATTACTTTTAGCCACCTCTCTTTTTGTTTCTGTAACTGCTACTGCGCAAAGCAATACGTATTACAGCCAAGACAACAAATTAGAGTCTAATTTATGTGTTGTAAGCGCCAATGAGGGGTTTTCGGCTGCTCGTAAAATGGCAGCAAAGCACGGTGTATATTTATCGCGTTATTCAAAAAGTATCCTATGTAACGGTCAAGACATCCGTGACATTGCAAAAAAAGAAGCAGCAACACAATCAGTTGTGTCTAAAGTAGAAGTATTTGCAAAAGATTCACACCAAGAAACACAGTTATGTATGACTGCATTAAAGCAAGGCTTACAACCAGTACGTAAGCAAATTGGTAACTTAAATTCATTAAAGTGTAATGGCCAAAGCGTTACTGATTTTGTTAAGCGTTACCAAAACGCTGCAATCTAAATTACCGTATTAGATATAAATAGCTCGGTTCTTACCGAGCTTTTTTTTGCAAAAATTACCAGAGTAGCTTGCAAAAATTGCATTATTAAATATCGCAATAGAAGTTGTTTTTGGTTAATTGTTTGATTTTAAGGGTTTATTTTTTTTGGCATCGTATTTGTATCACTAGATTTGAAATTTATTAATACAAGGATACGTCTGATGAAAAAATTAACGATAGCTTCTACTGTTTTAGCCGCATTGAGTTTAGCCGCTTGTTCTTCAAATCAAGGTTTAGAAAAAATCGACAGTGATTTTGCAAGCTTAGATAACGACAGCGATGGCTTTATTTCTAAAACAGAAGCCGACGATGATAGTATTTGGCAGCACTTTTCAAATATTGATACAAATATGGATAATCAAATAAGCCGTAATGAATATGATGCTTATATGCAGCTAAATGCTGGGAAAGTTGCTACAGATAGTGAAGTGAGTGAGTCTGCATTTAAGGCTGATATTGCGAAGTTTGATAAAATAGAAAATGACTTTAAAAGCTTAGATAATGATAGCAACGGTTTTATTTCAGTTTCTGAAGCTGACGATGATGATATTTCAAATCATTTTGGTTACATGGACAGCAATAAAGATAAACGAGTAAGTAAAAAAGAGTTTAATAGCTATATCAAAAAGCATGGTGATTCTGTTGCAGAGGACGATGCACTTGAGCAATTTAAAAATAGCTAAATTACATTATTAAATACACTTGATACCAAGCCAGTGTTTTTCACTGGCTTTTTTATACCTATAAAATGTTATTTTATTAATATGTTTTCCTAGTTTGCCGTTGTTCTGTCATAATAGATGGCTGTGTGTTTTTATTAACTTTAGAGTGATTATGGTTGGTCGGCGAATTAGTGATGAACAATTAATTGAAATCATTGAAGCGGCGATTTTTGTGGCAGGCAAACCCGTATCAAAACGTCATCTTAAGGACACGGTTTTAAACGACTTAGCAATTTCTATGGCGCGCATTAATGATGCTGTAGAGGCCATTCAAGTTCACTATCAGACGCGTGGAATACGTTTAGTTGAGGTAGGCAGTGGCTATCGTTTTCAAGCGTGCAGTAGTTTAAGCCCATGGTTGAGTAATTTATGGCAAGAACGTGCCCCTAAATACTCGAGAGCTTTACTCGAAACCCTGTCGTTAATTGCATACAAGCAACCCATTACCCGTGGTGAAATTGAGCAAGTGCGGGGTGTAGCAACTGGCTCAAATATTATTAAAACTCTGCTTGAAAGAGAGTGGATTAAAGTAGTTGGGCATAAAGAAGTACCCGGTAAACCGGCACTTTATGCAACGACTAAACAATTTTTAGATTATTTTTCGATAACGGGACTTCATGATTTACCCGCATTGCCAGAGCAACAGCAAAGTAAAATTACCCAGTTATTAAGTGATCCTTCTGTGAGAGAACCATCCGAATGAGTATACAAGGTGAAAAGTTACAAAAAGTCCTAGCCCGTGCAGGTGTAGGCTCACGCCGTGAAATGGAAAAATACATTGATGCAAATCGTGTGAGTGTAAATGGTAAAGTAGCTAAGTTAGGCGACAGGGTTGAAGAAACCGATTTAATTCGTGTTGACGGCCATACCGTTAAAATAGAAGAAAAAGCAGACAGAATTTGTCGTGTAATTATGTATAACAAACCAGAAGGCGAGTTAAGTACGCGTAAAGACCCTGAAGGCCGTAGAACCGTTTTTGACCGCTTACCTCGTATTGATGGCGATCGCTGGATAGCAGTAGGCCGATTAGACGTGAATACCTCAGGCCTAATGCTGTTTACCAATGACGGTGAATTGGCAAACCGCTTAATGCACCCAAGCTATGAAGTTGAACGCGAATATTCAGCACGTGTATTTGGTGAAGTCACTGACGAAACAATGAAAAACTTATTGCGTGGCGTAGAACTTGAAGATGGCCCCGCAAAGTTCACTGGTATCAAGCCTATGGGCGGTGAAGGTATTAATCGTTGGTATAATGTAACGCTTAACGAAGGTCGTAACCGTGAAGTGCGTCGTTTATGGCAATCACAAGATGTGGAAGTATCACGTCTTATTCGTATTCGTTACGGTAAATTAGAGCTTGATAAGCGTGTACCGCAAGGTGGCTGGATTGAGTATGATTTAGATACGGTTAACTATTTACGTAAAACAGTAAAGCTTGGCAAAGAAACACAAACTAAGCTGTCGGTTATTCCTGAAAAGCGTAAAGACAAGCGCGCTAAAATAAACCAAATTCGCAAGGCGGTTAAAAAGCACAATCAACGTGTAAAACCGACTAAACGTAAGTAATTAAAGCATAAAACAACAAAGCCGCTTTTTATAGCGGCTTTTTTACGTTTAAAACTAAATATTACTTTTTAGCTTGTGCGTCTAACGATTGGCCATTGATATTTTTTGAGTCATCACTCATTAAATACAGGTAAGTTGGCATTAAATCTTCAGGTGTTGCTAGTAAATCACGATCTTCACCTGGAAATGCACTTGCACGCATTGATGTACGTGTTGCGCCTGGATTGATGCAGTTAACACGGATTGGCGTTTTTTCAACTTCACACGCCCATGTTTGCATCATACCCTCTACCGCAAACTTAGAAATAGCGTAAGGTCCCCAAAATTCTCTTCCTTTACGACCTACACCCGATGAGGTAAATACCACTGAAGCACTTTTTGACTTACGCATTACAGGGAACAACGCTTTGGTGATCATCGCTTGTGCAGTTACGTTTACTTTCATTACATTTTCGAATGTTGATGAACAAAAGTGCTCCAACGGCCCTAAAGTACCTAAAATACCCGCGTTATTTAATAGTCCATCAAGGCGGCCAAATTGGCTCTCGATAGTTGCAGCAAGGTCGCGGTAGTTTTGTTTAGTTGCACCTTTTAAGTCCATAGGCACAATCGCTGGCTGTGGGTAGCCTGCATTGACGATTTCGTCATACACACATTCTAGTTTATTAGTTGTTTTTCCTAATAAAATAACGGTTGCACCATGTTTAGCATAAGTAATTGCTGCAACACGGCCGATACCATCACCTGCGCCTGTTATCAAAATTACTTTGTCTTTAAGTGCGTTTTCAGTTGCTTGATAGGTATGCATAAAAGTACCAATGTTTAAATTTTTTTTGATTTTAACATAGCAAATCGACAAGTAATCGAATTTATTACAAATTTAGGTGGCGAAACTAGAAAGTTTACGTTAAGTTTAACTGGTCTAATGTCTCATTAATATACTAGCTACATTATTTTAACTTAATTACACTGACTATAAACACACTATAAAAATAAGATTTGTGCGGAGAACACTATGAAAAAAATGCTACTCTCGCTCTCAGTTGCAGCTGCATTAGCAGGCTGTGGCGGCGGAGAAACGTTAGAAGATGTTAAAAACGATTCAGTTACAGTTATTCCAAAAGCTACGGTAAAATTTGACCCTGCAAATGGTGTAATTTCGGTTCCTAATGATTTATTGATGAGCGGTACGCGCGATGGCACATTAAACATTCCTGGTGAGCTAAATGACGAAAATGTTTCTATCCCTCGCGCTGCGTATGCGGATCCGCAACTTGCACTAGGGGCACTTGATGGCTGGTCTACGCAAGTTCCTTTTAAAATAGATTTAACGTTTCCACCGGGCATTAGCCTAGATGAAACGTCTGCAGCTTCACCAGGCTCAGTACGTATTTTTGAAGTGATCATGGGTGCAAGCCTAACAGATGCCGAATGCTCACAAGCACCAGCCGGTGCTGCATGTAAATTAGTGGGCGAATTAACCTTTGGTGTTGATTTTGTTACACAAGGCTCTGGAGACGCGGTTGCAATTATTCCACTTAAGCCATTTAAGGCTGGTAGCTCGTACATTAATGTATTAACGACTGGGCTTAAAGATTCAGAAGGTCGCTCAATTGAGCCATCATCAACATATGCGACTGTTAAACAAGAAGCGCCGTTAGTAACGCCATCACAACTTGCGCTGCAAGGGGCTGTTAACAGCTACGAAAACGTAGTGGTAAGCTCAGGAAATATCACCAAAGACGATATTATTTACTCAGCTGCCATGACAATGCAATCAGCAGGTCCTGTGCTTGGCACGATTAAAAAGGTTTTAGCAGCAAGCTTAACAGAGCCAACAATTCCAACGCCTGCGTTGCAAATTCCAACACAGCCTATGGCTAATGTACAACAAGCGTTTGCAATACAAGGTGTAACGGTGCCTGACGTATTCCAAGTAGCACAGTATCAAAAAGGCAGCATCCAGCTACCTATGTATTTAGGTACACCTACGGGTAAAGAGATCAGTGATTTAAATGATACTTACTGGCAAGGTATGTGTGACAGTGCCGTTGCTATTTTAGGTTACAAAGCGCAAGCGGGTGAAGCGTTCCCAACTGATCCCATTAGCACTAACGATGCGATGTGTGCTGCTTTGAGTGATGGACAGCTTCGTGACTTAGGGCTTGATAGCACTAAACACTTAACTAAATATAACTCACTTCCTAAAATGCAAAGTATGGAAAATGTGCCAGTACAAATTACCAAACCGATTTTACCGGTTGTTAATGCGTACCGAACAGGCTTAGGTTTAGAGCCTTTTGCTGCTATGCCAGAAAATGGCTGGCCAGTGGTTATTATGCAACACGGTATTACCACACAAAAAGAAAGCATGTTAACGCTAACAGCGCAGCTTTCACTTCAAGGCTTTGCAACGGTTGCAATTGACCATCCTCGTCATGGCGAGCGTGGAATAGATGTTGATGTTGATGGCACAGATGACTTTAACGCAACATCAGGCTCTGTACTTAGTTACATGAACCTAAGCTCGTTATTGGTCGCTAGAGACAGCTTACGCCAGTCAAGTGCTGACTTACTTGGTTTACGTTTAGGCTTAAACTTCAGTGGTGATAGTTCACTCAATTCTAGAGATGTATCTTATATTGGCCATTCACTGGGCTCAATTGTAGCGCCTGCATTTATTGCACAAGCGAATAGCCCATTGGCTGATCAAGTAGACCCACTCTTTAAAGTTAATGCTGTTGCATTGGCAAGCGGCGGTGGCGGTATTGCTAGCTTCTTATTAGAGTCAGCCGCGTTTGGTCCATTTATTCAAGGCTCTGTACTTTCTCAAGCTGGAACTGCTGAAGCTGACGAGTTTAATGCATTCTTAAATGCTGGTGCGTTATCAAACTGTGGCGCCTTGTTACCAGACATGCAGGACTTCTTAAGCTGTGGCTTTAATGAATTTGCAGCATCGCTAACGATGGCGGGAGAAGCTGATAAATTGGCTAACATTAAGGGCGTGATGACGCAGTTTGTATTTGCAGCACAAACAGCATTAGATAGCGGCGATCCGACTAACTACGCAGCAACCGTTAAAGCACTAGAAACACCTGTGTATATGAATGTTGTTGTTGGTGATGGCACTGATAGTAACAAGCCAGACCAAGTTATTCCGCCGATGACTGCTAACAACCCAATTGCAGGTACACTGCCTCTAGCTAACTTCATGGGGTTAGAAACAGTGAGTACATCTCAAGCACCAACAGAGATGGGGGCTAGCTATTTAGTTAAATTTAACACAGGTCATCATGGCTCGGTATTAACACCGGCGCAAGATGAAAGACAGTCGTCTACAGCAGCGGGCAGCGCAGCAGCTAATGCAGAAATGCAATTGCAAATTGCAACTTATCTAGCATCGCGTGGACGTTTATTATCTGTATCAGATACTGATATTGTGACTAATTAATAATCAACCACCCAATTAAGTCTAAAAAGCCACTGTATAGTGGCTTTTTTTTATTTTAAAGCATGCTAAATTGGCTGAAATTTATAAACGGAGAACACAGTTGGAATTTTTATACGAGTACGGCTTATTTTTTGCAAAAACCATTACCTTTGTTATTGCTATTGCTGTGATTTTAACCTTAATTGTAAGCTCGGCTGTTAAGCCAAAAGCGAAAAAAGGTGAGATTGAAATTGATGACCTATCAGAGCAGCTGACCAATATAAAAGAAAGCTTTTTAAATAATACGCTAGGTAAAAAAGAGTTAAAAGCCTATCAAAAACAACAAAAAGCAGAGCAAAAAAAAGCGGACAAAGAAGCGCCTAAATCACGACTCTATGTTATTGACTTTAATGGCAGTATGGACGCACATGAAGTAGAAAGCTTGCGCGAAGAAGTGACCGCGATAATTTCGATAGCGGATGCAAAAAAAGATAAAGTGTTAGTTCGCCTTGAAAGTGGTGGTGGCGTGGTACATGGCTATGGTTTAGCCGCATCACAATTACAACGTTTAAAGTCAGCCGGTATTGAGTTGACTGTATCAATAGATAAAGTCGCCGCCAGTGGTGGTTACATGATGGCTTGTGTGGCTGATCATATTATTGCAGCACCGTTTGCAATTGTTGGCTCTATTGGTGTTATTGCACAAATTCCAAATTTTAATAAAATTTTAAAGAAAAATGATGTCGAGTTTGAGCAAATTACGGCGGGTGAATTTAAACGCACGTTAACTTTATTTGGTGAAAATACCGATAAAGCCCGTGAAAAGTTCCGCGAAGAGATAGAGCAAACTCATGTATTGTTTAAAACTTTTGTGAGCACTCAGCGCCCAAGTTTAAATATGGATTTAGTGGCAACGGGTGAACATTGGTTTGCAACCCAAGCAATTGAAAAAGGGTTAGTCGATACTATTAAAACCAGCGATGATGCGTTGTTAGAGCAACAACAGCACTATCAAATTTATAAAGTGCAATACAAGATTAAAAAAGGATTAAGTGACAAGCTGGCAATGGGTTTGAGCCATGGTGTGAATAAAGCGGGTGTAAGTTTAATGTCAAAGTTTAAGGCGTTAAACCCTTAATAATTTAATCACTTAAACCCAACAAAAAAGCCTTGTTACTTAACGAAGTAGCAAGGCTTTTTTTATGACTATTGTCAGAAATACTAATCAATAGATTTGTGGTAGTCCTCTAAATCTTTTGCTGCATTTGGGTCGTTAAAGATACTTTCATCCAGTTCACCTTCGCTTTTAGCGACGACACACGTAACCATACAGTCACCCGTTACGTTTACTGCTGTACGGGTCATATCAAGCAATCTGTCTACACCAATAATAATGGCGATGCCCTCAACAGGTAAGCCAACTTGGTTAAGTACCATGGCTAGCATAATTAAACCAACACCAGGTACACCCGCCGTACCAACAGAGGCAAGCGTTGCAGTTAGTATCACCATTAAGTAATCAGAAATAGTTAAGTCAACACTAAATACCTGAGCGATAAATACCGTAGCCACACCTTGCATAATTGCGGTGCCATCCATGTTAATGGTTGCACCAAGCGGAATAGTAAACGAAGCGACCGAATTATTAGCGCCAAGCTTTTTAGTTGCCGTTTCAAGTGTAATAGGCATAGTTGCACTTGAACTTGAGGTACTAAAAGCAAATAAACAAGTGTGCTTCATTTTAGCCAAGAAAGTGAGCGGGTTTAGACCCGTGAGTATTTTTAGCAGCAGGGTGTAGTTTACAAATGCGTGTAGTAATAAGGCTAATACAACCACGCCAAAGTACTTAGCTAAACTCACAATCAAGTTAAGTTCAATGGTAGTGAACAATTTAGCCATTAAGAAAAATACGCCGTAAGGGGCAATGTTCATTAGCAAAGTAACCAGTTTTAAGATAACGGTGTTTAAGTCTTCAAATACAGTAGCGACACGTTTACCTGCTTTTCCGCTAAGTGCCATTGCAATACCGAATAATAGAGCAAACACAATTACTTGTAACATGTTTCCCTTTGCCATTGCTTCAAAAGGGTTGGTAGGGAACATATCAATAATTACGCGAGCTAAAGTAGGCGCTTCTTTGGCATCATAACTTGCTTGAGAGGGTAACCCAATGCCTTCACCCGGGTTGAATAGTAGCGCTAAGGTAATCGCGACTGTAATCGCTATTGCCGTTGTAACTAAGTATAAACCAATTGATTTACCGCCTAAACGGCCTAATTTCTTCGGATCGCTTAAACTGCAGGTACCACATACCAGCGATACAAATACTAAAGGCACAACCAGCATTTTCAAACTGGCTATAAATATTTGCCCACCTACATGAAAAAGGCCATCAACAAAAAAGGCTTTAATTGGCAAAGAGAATAACCCAAGAGGAATTAGGTAATCGTCTTCACCAGCTAATATAGCCTGAAATATAAAGCCTACTGCAACACCAAGCACCATACCAATCATGATGCGAGTAGTTAAACTCATTGAACGGATTTTAGACATATTTCCAATCTATTTTTTATAAATTTGGCATAGACTAACAGCATGTAATTTTTTTTACAGAAAAAACGTCAACTTTTTAAAAATTTTTATCAAAAAAAGGAGTAAAAAACTGAGATTTTAGACTAAGTTATAGGTTAACATTAAGTAAATAAGTTTAACTTAGTAATAGCGCAACGGAGAAACCTATGCCTTTAACTCGTTTGCTCAGCATTATATGGCTCAGCACATTACTCATCGCCTGTGGCGGTGGTGGCTCACTGGAAAAAGAAAGTGGAACCGTTGGCGGTGATACTGGAGGCACCGGTGGAGACGTTGTCGAACAAGCAATTCAAGTTGAACTTGATTTTGAAGATAGAATTGTTACTGCCGATAACCCGCTAGAGGTGGTTGCAACGGTAACCGGAAGTGATGGTCAACCTGTTGTGCGTCAAGAGGTCAGCTTTACCACAACACTGGGTTCTTTTATACCGGCTACAGGTAGCGCTTTAACAAATTCCAGCGGTGTTGCAACTATCGAGCTTAGCGCGGGTAGTGTTGAAGGAGCAGGAACCATTGTTGCCAGCTACGAAGACGCAACAAGTAAACTTGGCTTTTACACGGCAGGTGATGAGCCTCAATCGAATGACTCAACCGCAAATATTGACATTAAAATTTTACAAAACTGCCCTGATAGTTGGTTAAATATAGACAGAGATTCTATAGAGCTTGATCCATCTGACTGTTCTCAAAATAGTAATTTACTTGGGCAACAAGCTATTGTATACGCAAAAATCACCAAACCTGGCAGTAATACGCCAGCAAGTAATGTACTGGTTCAAGCGACAACAACGCTAGGTATTTTATTACCTGAAAGCTTAACGGCTAAAACGGATGCGTTTGGTGTTGCTATTTTGAATTTATTGCCTGGCAGTAGCTCAGGTGTTGGCCAAGTTGAGTTAACCGCTCAGGGCGGCGTTGCGAGTGCTTTATTTGAAATTAACGCTGTCCAAGTAAATGTAAATTTAAGCGCGGGTATTGCAACTGGTGATGTGTTGTCTGCAGGTTCTACTACTATTATTACCGCTCAGATTGTAGATGGCAGCAATAACTTATTCACCACTCCACTTGAAGTACAATTTACCTCGGCATGTGCAGAAGAATCTACTCCTAGAGCCACTATCGATAGTGTGGTAACTAGCATTGGCGGCACGGCAAGCGCAACTTATAAAGCGGATGGTTGTAATGGTATAGATACGATTACAGCAACCGTGGTTACCGGTGGCAACGTTGCCACTAAAACAATTAATATTAATGTAGCTGCCGCTCAAACGGGTTCAATCGCGTTTATGGGTGTGACCAATCAAGTGTTAGCTATTAAAGGAGCTGGCGGTCAGACTCTCACTGAAAATTCAGAGCTTACCTTTAAACTTTTAGATATTAATGGTAACCCTGTTGGTCAAAAGCAAATTGATTTTGCTCTTTCGCAAAACCCCGGCGGCGCGTTGCTAGACAGTGCATTTCAGTTTACCAATAATGAAGGTTTAGTGACTGTAAATGTCCGCTCAGGAAGAGCCGCAGGAGTTTTATCTGTTATTGCATCACATCAAGTTGTGAGTGGCGATACATCACAAAATAATGTGATCTCTATTGTGTCAAATGACATAACCATTACCACTGGTGTGCCAGATCAAGACAGTTTTACGCTTGCAGTACAAACATTTAATACAGAATCACTAAATGAAGCTGGGGTGACTACAGACTTAACTGTATTTGCAGCCGATCACTTTAATAATTTTGTTCCTGATAACACGGCAATTTATATAGCCAGCGAAGGTGGTGCAGTAGGCACAATAGATGATCAACAATTTACACCTTTATTACTTTGTCGCACCATAGATGGTGTGTGTAAAGCGCAGTGGCGTAGCCAAAACCCAATTCCTTATCATTACAGCATTTATAAAAACTCTGTGGCTGATAAGTGTGACCGTTTTTTTGGTCAAGCAGCACCTTGTACATTAGGTATCAGAGAGTCACAACTAGACACAAACGGCAATCTACTTACCTATCTTGATAGTAGTGGTAACCCGATATCACTTGCGGATGCGCCAAGTAATGCGCCAATAGATTATCCATTAGGTGGTCGTGTAAGCTTGCTAGCATACTCAGTGGGTGAAGAATCATTTAATGATGTATCTGCTAACGGTGAATTTAATCAAAACGAGTTTGATTCTACATTACAAGATTTACCTGAAGCATTTATAGATTTTAATGAAAACGGTATTTTTGACGGAAATTTACCCGCACCTGCGAACCCTGTAAATTCTAATGGCGGTGAGGATGAGTGGTATGTGGAGCGCTCTGGTGCACTAAATAATGGTCAGTTTGATTCCGGCGATGGCATTTACAATGGCTTGTTATGTAGTGACGAGGCGCTTGCTGCAAATGCATGTACGCGTGAAACAGTAAATGTACGCGATCGTTCAGAGTTAGTGATGTCTGGAAGTACACCTTACATTAGAGCTGTAACGGCTTTAGATGACTGTAGTTTAAGTGATGGTATTCGCTTAGAAGCTTCCGATATGGCGGGTATGTGTGACATAAACCTTATTGATATTAGCAATTCCACACCTTACAGCGCGATTTCAGTGACTATCTTCTTCAGTGATATTCATAATAATCCATTGCCTGCAGGTACTACAGTTACTGTCACTGCCGACAATGGTGTGTTAAGAGGGTTAACAGATTACACCGTTGTGAATACTGCTCAACAAGTGCCTATCTCTGTTTCAGTAAATATTACAAAAGAGGCTGAGCCAAATGATGTTGATTCTGGCTTTTTATACATCGAATTTGTGACCCCTGGTGGAGTGAAAACTCAATATACCGTGATGTCGATTTTAGACGAGCCTAAGGTTTAAAATTAATAAAGCATAGAAAATGCCAACCAATAAGGTTGGCATTTTTGTTTCTATTCTATATATTCCACATCAATTATTCAAAAAGCACTGGTTTGATTAAATTTACAACAGAAATTGTTTGTTTATTCAGTAAATACTGAAAAGTTTGTATTAAAAGCTTGTAAGAACTAGTGTTTGTAGATATACCTATAAATATTCGCGCCGCATGAGTCGGCTAAACACATTTAAAAAACTAGGTTAGAAATAGGCAACTATGGGCAAATCGCTAGTAATTGTAGAGTCACCTGCTAAGGCTAAAACAATTAATAAATACTTAGGTAATGATTTTATCGTTAAGTCCAGTATTGGACACGTACGAGATTTACCTACTTCAGGTTCTGGCAAAAACAAAGCACCAGCAAGCAAAACGCCTGCTGAGGTGCGTAAAATGCCACCTGATGAGAAAGCAGCGTATAAACAGCAACGTGACTATACTAACTTAGTCGCGCGAATGGGCATCGATCCTGAAAAAGGATGGGAGCCACATTACGAAATATTGCCGGGTAAAGAAAAGGTTGTTCAAGAATTACAAAAGCTTGCCCAAAATGCTGATCAAATCTATCTCGCAACGGATTTGGATAGAGAAGGGGAAGCTATTGCTTGGCACCTTCAAGAAATAATTGGTGGCGAGCCAGAAAAATATAAGCGTGTTGTTTTTAACGAAATCACTAAAAATGCAATACAACAAGCATTCGAAACCCCAGGTGAGTTAAACACCGACATGGTTTATGCACAGCAGACCCGTCGCTTCTTAGACCGTGTTGTTGGCTTTATGGTATCGCCCCTATTATGGGCTAAAGTAGCGCGTGGTTTATCAGCGGGTCGAGTGCAATCTGTTGCAGTGCGTTTATTAGTTGAACGCGAACGTGAAATTAAAGCATTTATTCCTGAAGAATTTTGGGACATTCATGCCGATGTTAAAAATAGCGAGTCTGACCTACGTTTAGAAGTCACTAAACAAGCAGACAAGCCATTTAAGCCAGTAAATGAAACTCAGGCTAGTGCAGCAGTTAAAAGCCTTGAGAATGCCGAATATAAAGTTGTCAGCGTTGAAGAGAAACCAAGTAAAAGCCGTCCAAGTGCGCCATTTATTACTTCAACAATGCAACAAGCAGCAAGTACCCGATTAGGTTATGGCGTTAAAAAGACCATGATGCTTGCCCAGCGTTTATACGAGGGGGGTTATATTACTTATATGCGTACCGATTCAACTAATTTATCGAAAGATGCGGTTGAAATGTGTCGCGAATACGTAACCAATGAGTTTGGTGCCAAGTATTTACCTGCTGATCCGATTAACTATAGCTCTAAAGGTAATGCACAAGAGGCGCACGAAGCGATTCGTCCTTCTAGCGTATCTGTACTTTCTGGGCATGTTGAAGGTGTGGATGCCGATGCGAAAAAGCTTTATGAGCTTATTTGGCGTCAGTTTGTGGCCTGTCAAATGGTGCCAGCTGAGTACGATTTAACCACCTTAACGGTCGCTGCCAACGATTTTACATTGAAAGCAAAAGGCCGTGTTTTACGTTTTGATGGTTGGACTAAAGTGCAACCGGCAGTACGTAAAAAGAATGAAGAAGATCAATCGCTGCCTGCTGTTAAGCAAGGCGAGGTGCTCACGTTAGTTGAGCTTGATCCTAAGCAGCACTTTACTAAGCCACCGGCTCGTTTTAGTGAAGCAAGCTTAGTTAAAGAGCTTGAAAAACGTGGGATTGGTCGTCCTTCCACGTATGCCTCTATTATATCAACGATACAAGACCGTGGTTATGTACGAGTAGAAAATCGTCGCTTTTTCGCGGAGAAAATGGGGGAGATTGTCACCGATCGCCTTGTTGAAAACTTTACCGATTTAATGAACTTCGATTTTACCGCTAAAATGGAAGGCCGTTTAGATGATATCGCCGAAGGTGAGCGTGTTTGGACGCAAGTTCTCGATAAGTTTTACGCTGATTTTTCAACGCAATTGAATATTGCCAAAGGTGAACCCGATGAAGGCGGTATGCGTCTTAATCAAATGGTAGAAACCGACATTGACTGCCCAACGTGTGGCAGAAAAATGGGTATTCGTACTGCTTCAACGGGCGTATTCTTAGGATGTACTGGTTATAACCTGCCACCTAAAGAGCGCTGTACTACCACTATGAACTTAGTGTCGGGTGATGAAGCGGTTGCAGCTGATGTTGAAGACGTTGAAACAGAAACATTAATGCAAATGAAGCGCTGTCCAATTTGTGAAACAGCGATGGATTCATACCTCATCGATGAAACCCGTAAACTACACGTGTGTGGTAATAACCCAGCGTGTCATGGGCATGTGGTTGAAGAGGGTACGTTTAAAATTAAAGGTTACGACGGCCCTATTATTGAATGTGATAAATGTGGCGCTGATATGGAATTAAAATCAGGTCGATTTGGTAAGTATTTTGGCTGTAACAATGACGAGTGTAAAAATACCCGTAAGTTATTAAAAAATGGCGAAGCCGCGCCACCAAAAGAAGATCCCGTTCATATTCCTGAATTAGAATGTGAAAAGTCTGAAGCCTATTTTGTATTACGTGATGGTGCTGCAGGTATTTTCTTAGCAGCAAATACGTTCCCTAAATCACGAGAAACACGCGCCCCCAAAGTAGAAGAGTTACAGCGTTTTAGAGATCGTATTTCGCCTAAGTTTTACTACTTAGCTGATGCACCAGCTAAAGATCCTGATGGTAATCTTGCTGTTGTGCGTTACAGTCGTAAGAATAAATCACAGTATGTAATGACTGAGGTTGATGGCAAAGCAACTGGTTGGACGGCACACTACGAAGGTGGTAAATGGGTAGAAGAGGCTAAGAAAAAAGCCGCGCCTAAAAAGAAAGCCGCCGCTAAAAAAGCGCCTGCTAAAAGTAAAGCGAAAGCAAAAGTAAAAAAAGACGATGAATAATTAATTATTCACCGCTTTAAGTAATAAAAAACCGGAATGCACAGCCTGTGACAGTTCCGGTTTTTTTTGTCAAATCAAACCTATCGCAATGGCATTTTTAATCTGTTTTTTTACTTTACAGGATTAAAAAATGTAACCAATTTAGGTTCAATTCACTCAATTATTCATTAAATTTTAACAGCAGTGACTTTGTTATAGCCTTCAGATGTTAGTTCATCATTCACACACTTTAAAACATAGTTATAAAGCTCTTCATTGCTTACGTCGTCTTCTTTAGCCCAACTAACACACATTTCTGTGAATTCCTGAATCGTCTCAGCTGAAGCGTCTGTAGCATCGTTTGCCACTGCATTAGCAGCAGATAAAACGAAAAATGGTGCAACGATTAACGCGAGTAATGCTTTATTCATTTTCTTATTCCTAAAAATGGAGTAACAATCGAGTTATGCATTCATACAATGCCTACATAAAACAAGTGTAACCAAGCCAGAACATCTCTGTTGGTATATTGATTTTTAATCGAATATAAAATAAAGGGAAACGAAATATTTTTATCGTCAAGATGAGCGTATCGCGTAAAAGTGTTTAACCTTAACTAATTGTGTTACAGCTAAATTTAGGCTAATGTCGCGTTTTAATTTTTAGGTGTTCTTATGTCAGAGCCACATACAAATAATATAAATAAAAAAATACAACCTGTTCATAAAGTAGAGCATGCTCTTGAGTCGTTTATATTCAAAGGACGCTGGTTATTAGCCCCATTTTTTGTCGGTTTACTATTTGCTGTGGTTTTATTACTAATAAAATTTTTTAAACAGCTGTATTTGATGGGGATCGCAACGTTTACTGCCAGTAATCAAGAGTTGTTGGTGGGTATATTAACTTTGGTTGATACCGCTTTGTTAGCTGGACTTTTATTAATTATTATATTTAGTGGCTACGAAAACTTTGTCTCTAAGCTTAATATCGAAAATCATGAAGACCGTCCCGTATGGATGGGAAAAGTAGGATTTTCTGGTTTAAAAATGAAACTGATTAGTGCAATAGTCGCCATTTCAGCCGTTGAGCTATTAAAGGTGTTTATAAGCTCTGCATCTCATTCAAATGATGAATTACTCTGGAAAGTGCTGATACACGTTACCTTTGTTGTGTCGGGTGTACTGTTTGCATTTACTGATTACTTAAATAGTAAAACAATTAGCCATTAAAAAATGCTAAAAAAACCCGAGCAGTGCTCGGGTTTTTTATAATAATGTAAATATTAACTGCAGTGGGCGTAATAACAACCAAATGGCTCAACTGTCAGTGTTTCATTATCAAGCTTTGCGTTGTGATGAGAAAGGTCGTTATGTTCATTTTCAACACTTGCATTAGTAGTAAGTTTTGCTTGTGAAGCACTCAAATTGAATACACACAACATTTTTTCATCGTTTAGAGTACGGTAAAACGCTAAGATTGGCTCTTCGGTTTGTAAAAACTCAATATCACCTTCAAGTAATACCGGCTGGTTTTTACGCCATGCCATAAATTCACGGTACGCATTTAATATTGAGTTTGAATCATTCTCTTGCTCAGCAACTGCTTGCAGCCTATGTTGTTGATCAACAGGTAACCACGGTTTTACTTCACTAAAGCCCGCATTGTGAGCATTGGCATGTGAGCTATCAAGGTTTTCCCAAGGCATTGGGGTACGACAACCATCACGGCCTTTAAAGTTTGGCCAAAACGTAATGCCGTATGGGTCTTGTAAATCTTCAAACGCAACGCTTGCTTCACCGAGCCCGAGTTCTTCACCTTGATACATACACACGCTACCACGTAACGAGGCCAATAGGGCGGTTAACATCTTACATTGCGCAGGGTTTACTTCACCCGTTTCGCTCCAACGGCTTGCAACGCGCTCTACGTCATGGTTACTAAATGCCCAGCAAGGCCAGCCTTCAGTCATACGTTGTTCAAGTGTAGTAACGGTGTTTCTTATATATTCACTCGAGTAGTCATCAGTTAGTAGCTCAAAGCTGTAACCCATGTGCAATTTATCGCCGCCTTGGGTGTATTCTGCCATGGTGGCTAATGAATCTTCAGATGAAATTTCACCTAGTGACACGGTTCCTGGGTATTTATTGAGTAAGGTGCGAATGTCACGCATAAACTCAATGTTTTCTGGCTGTGTGTTGTTGTAGTAGTGATACTGAAAAGCATACGGATTGTCTTCACTAAAACCACGGCCCTGACGCTTTTCTTTTGGTTTTGCAGGATTATCACGAAGCTGTGCGTCATGGTAACAAAAGTTAATTGCATCTAACCTAAAACCATCAACGCCTTTTTTAAGCCAAAACTCAACATTATCTAATACAGCTTGGCGAACATCAGGGTTATGAAAGTTAAGATCAGGCTGTTCCGTGAAAAAGTTATGTAAGTAGTATTGTCCACGACGCGGCTCCCATTGCCATGCACCGCCACCAAAAATAGACAACCAGTTGTTTGGTGCTGTTCCGTCTTCTTTAGCATCGGCCCATACATACCAATCAGCTTTATCGTTGGTTAAATCTTCACGGCTATCAATAAACCATTGGTGTTGATCTGAGGTGTGACTAAGCACTTGGTCTATAATAATTTTAATATCGCGTTGATGTGCTTGCGCAATGAGCTCATCAAAATCATCTAAGTTACCAAAAAGGGGGTCGATATCGCGATAGTCGCTAATATCATAACCAAAATCTTTCATAGGTGATTTAAAGAAAGGTGAGATCCAGATAGCATCCACCCCTAAGCTTTTAATGTAATCAATGCGATTAATTATCCCTTTTAAGTCACCAATGCCATCGTTGTTGCTATCTTGAAAGCTACGCGGATAAACCTGATAAATAACCGCACCTTTATACCATTGCTTTTGGGCCATGCCTTTCTCCGTTTTCACACTGTCTTTGTGTTGTTCTTTTTTAGAGGTGTTAATCCTCGTTTATTTGAAAAAGCATACTTGAAGCCCGTCATACTGTAAAAAGTCTGCATACGTATGCACCGTTTTAAGGCCATTAAAAGAGGTTAAATCAATCGCTTATTTCATCGATTTTAACGCCGGTTTATTGAATATCTCTTTACCAATTTGGTTTGTTAAATTGTTAATTTATTGTTTGCGTTATTTAGGTGCTTAAAAATAAGGGGGTGCACTAAATTGGTGATTATTAATATTGGTCTTACCAATTGTACATAAATAAATGTTCTCCATACTAATAAATTAGAAAATAAAATAGCGTCGTGTCACTTTATTTATGTTTAATGACACACTTATTTTATCAAAAAATAAATAATGACTATCATTAAAGCTATAAATGCTAATTGCACTAAAATAACTCATAATAAAACAGTCACTTATAAAATAGTGTGTAAATTTAATGTTAACTTAATGCGTGTGGTGTAACTTTGAATACGTATGCATAAAGTTGTTAATAAAATAATACGAGCGTTAATATTCATCCTGACAACAAAATAAGCTCGCATGCTTAACTATCACTTAAGCAAGTAAGCGGGTATCACATTATGGGTAACGGGAAAACATTATGGCTATGTTCAAACCAAGTATACTAACGCTAGCATTAACTGCTGCCGGACTATCAAGCTTTGCCACCACTGCGGCACAAGAAGAAACAATAAAAAATGATGATGTAGAAATCATTGAAGTAAAAGGCTTTCGCGGTAGTGTTGTTGAATCAATTAATACTAAGCGTTTTTCAACACAGGTTGTTGAGTCAATTTCTGCAGAAGATATTGGTAAACTTCCAGACTCGTCAATTGCAGAGTCAATCGCACGTTTACCCGGTTTAACGGCGCAGCGTCTTGATGGTCGTGCAAGCAGAGTAACTATTCGTGGTTTTGGTGAAAACGAAAGTGGTACAACATTTAATGGCCGTGAACAGGTTTCAATTAGTGATAACCGTGGCGTTGAGTTTGACCTTTACCCATCAGAAATAATGAGCGGTGTAACCGTATATAAAACACCAAGTGCTAGCATTGATGCAGAAGGTATCGCTGGTGTAATTAATATGCAAACAGTAAAGCCTTTAAGTAAAGGCGAGCGTGTAGTACAGGTTAACGGTCAGTACGAAAAAACAAGTTTTGATAAATTAAACCCAGACGGCAACAACGATGGTTACCGCGGTACTTTATCGTATATCGATCAGTTTGCAGATGACACAATTGGTGTTGCATTTGCCTTGAACACAATGAGCTCACCAAACCAAGAAAAGCGCTGGAATTCTTGGGGTTACCCAGAGTTCACTGCTGATGGAAATAACTACTCTATTTTAGGCGGTGCAAAACCTTATGTGCGTTCTTCAACGCTTGAGCGTGACTCTGCAATGCTTGTTTTAGAAGCTGCTCCATCAGATAAGCTACATATGTCATTTGATGCGTTGTATGTAGACTTTTCAGACGAAAAAATACTTCGTGGTATTGAGATACCATTTGCATGGGGTCAAGGTTCGATTAACGAAGACTCAACGACTGTTGATGCAGAATCAGGGTTTATTACCAGTGCAACCACGCAAGGTCAACGCGTTGTAGTTCGTAACGATTATGAAGAACGTAAAGCCGAACTAACAGCATTTGGTTTTAATACTAAATATGACATCGATGATACTTGGTCAGTAGAATTTGATGCAAGCTACTCACAAGTAGACCGTAAAATCTGGAGCATTGAAAGTTATTCAGGTACAGGGCGTGGTGATTCACGTGGTGCTGCCGATAACCTAGGCTACACTTTTAATGGTGGCAACACAGGTGCAACATTTACACACGATCTTGATTACAGCGACTATGACCTGATCCAGTTAGGTGGTCCGCTTTCGTGGGGCGCAAGCTCAGCGCTAAATGATAAATATGGAATTACAGGCACAGAGTATGAAAACCAAGCTCAAGATGGTTTTATTAATGCGCCTACCATTGATGACGAACTAACAACGTTAAAGTTTGCAGCGTCAAAAGTACTTGAAAATGATTATCTAAGCTCAATCGAATTTGGTATTTCGCATCGTCAACGTGAAAAATCAAAGAGCTCTGAAGGCTACTTTATGACGCTTTCAGCATTCTCACTTGATAACCCAGGAATGGTGAGTGTACCTGAGCAGTACCGCCAAGGTAGTGTAGATTTAGACTTTATAGGTATGGGTAATATGATTGCCTATGACACAAATGGTCTGGTTAATGATGGCTACTACAACTTACTTGCAGAGAGTTTAACTAATCCAAGCCACGCGACAAAATCATGGACGGTAGAAGAGGAAGTTACCTCTGCATTTGTTCAAGCAAATATTAACACTGAAGTTAATGGTCTTTTGTTAACTGGTAATGTTGGCGTTCGTTACATTCAAACTGAGCAATCTTCACAAGGTAACGCGTTTGGTTCTGTAAATGGGTTAGTATTAACGTCACCAACAGACATTAGCCACGATTACTCAAACGTATTACCAAGCTTAAATTTATCATTAGCACTTGATGAGCAGCAAACCGTACGTTTTGGTGCAGCTAAAACAATTTCTCGCCCACGTTTGGATGAAATGAATGCCTCGGTTAATGCATCATATAATCAAACACCAGACGAAAACGGCAACTACTGGTCCGTTTCGGGTGGTAACCCAGAACTTGAAGCGAAAGAAGCAACAGGTTACGACATCACTTACGAAAACTACTTTAGTGATGAAGGTTACTTCTCAACTGCATTTTTCTACAAAGACTTAACTCAGTGGATTTTCGATGGCACGTACGAAATTGATATGACAGGTGTTGAAGACCCATCTACAGGTCAGTTGCCAGCAACAAATGTTGGTACAGGTAGTGGTAAAGTAAATGGTGGCGGTGGTGACCTATGGGGTTACGAACTATCTTTAGCGTTACCATTTAAGATTTTCCATCCATCTCTTGAAGGTTTTGGTTTAATTGCCAGCCATACAGGGATTGAATCAGACATCGAAGATCAAAACGGTAACGAATACGAGCTACCTGGTCTTTCAGATAAAATCCAAAGCTTAACTGTTTATTATGAAATGCACGGTCTTCAATTACGTACAAGCATGCGTAAACGCAGTAGCTTTAAAGGTGATGTGTATGGTTTAGGCTTTAACACAGACCAAGTAAATATCTTAGGTGAAACTATTTGGGATATTCAAGCCGGTTACGACTTCTCTGAAGCGGGTATAACAGGACTTGAAGGACTAACCGTGCAATTTCAAGTACAAAACCTAACAGAAGAGCCGTTTACATCGCTATCAGGCGATAATGCGCTGCAAGTGCGTGACTACCAAGATTACGGTCGTACTTACTTGTTAGGCTTTAGTTACAAGCTATAATAAATTTTGTGTTTAGAAGCCCTTGTGATTTGTTTTACAAGGGCTTTTTTATAGCTACTTTACCTAAATTTTATCAAACTTTTTAAACTCTGATTTATAAACGTGGACAATAATATGAAACCAATAAAACACGTCGTAATTGCAGGCGGTGGTACAGCTGGATGGATAGCCGCTGCACTGTTAAATAAAGTATTAGGTAAAGTAATTAATATCACCCTAATAGAATCAACTCACATTGGCACAGTGGGCGTAGGGGAAGCTACTATCCCTCCTATAATGCAGCTAAATAATGCATTGGGTATCAATGAACAACACTTTATAAACGCCACTAACGCAACGATTAAGCTAGGTATTGAATTTGAAAACTGGAAAACACCAGCGCACAGTTATATGCATGCGTTTGGCACCTTGGGTAAAAACTTTCCTTTTTGTGATTTTTATAATTTTTGGCTTAAAGGCCAAACGCAAGGGTGCAAAGATGATTTTTGGGACTTTTCATTAAATTATCAGGCTGCAAAAAACAATAAATTTGCTCCACTGAATACCATTTCTAACACGTCGTTGCCAGGATTAAGCTACGCGTATCATTTTGACGCCAGTTTGTATGCGGAGTTTTTAAAGCACTTAGCCACAGAGCGGGGTGTAAAACACCTAGATGCTAAAATTAGTGAGGTTACGCAGTGCCCAACCAGTGGCAATATTCAGAGCCTAACCCTTGATGATGGCAGCAGTATCAGTGGCGATTTATTTTTAGATTGTACGGGCTTGCGTGCCTTACTGATTGAGCAAACACTCAATACTGGGTTTGTAGATTGGTCGCACTACTTACCCTGCGATAGCGCCATTGCAGTGCAAACAGCATCAAATAATGAACTAAAACCTTATACACGTTCAATTGCTCACAGTGCCGGTTGGCAGTGGCAAATTCCATTACAGCACAGAATGGGCAATGGCTTGGTGTATTGTAGCCGCCATATATCTGATGACGATGCAAAACAATTATTACTCAACAACCTTCCCGCAGAGCCTATTACTGACCCCCGGTTAATTAAGTTTAAAACGGGTCGTCGTATAAAACAGTGGCACAAAAACGTCGTTGCTATTGGCTTATCGAGTGGGTTTTTAGAGCCACTTGAATCAACCAGTATTCACCTAATACAAAGCGCTGTAACGCGTTTAATTAAGTTATTTCCCCATAACGGCATTAGTGAGCCATTAGTGGAGACATTTAATCAGCAAAGCCAAATCGAAATTGAACATATTCGCGATTTTATTATTTTGCATTACAAGTTGACCGAGCGTACCGATAGCCCGTTTTGGCGCCAATGCCAACAAATGAGCATTCCTGATTCACTGAAAAAGAAAATCGAATTGTTTAAACATACAGGCAAGCTCATCCGTGAAGACGATGAGTTATTTGCCGAAGTGGCGTGGCAACAAGTCATGATAGGACAAGGCCTATTACCCGATGATTACGCTGCGCTAGCAGATTCATTATCCAATGAGCAATTAACAGAGTTATTTAGTAATTTAAAAACATTAATAAATTCAACAGTAGAGCAACTGCCAAGTCACACAGTATTTTTAAGTAGTTTAAAACCAAAATAAGTGCCTTGGCTAGTAACATGCTTAGCAGTTTAATTCTTGGGTTAACAGGGTCTGAATATAGCTGTGAATACGTATGCAGCAACTGTAACCAAACTACAGTTAGCTTTAGTATAAACCAATGACAACACTGAAATAAAAATGACACACACAATGAAAAAAAGATTTTACATACCCTTGTTGCTATCAAGCACATTAGTTGTGCAAGGCTGCAGTGATGATAATAAAAGCACACAAGCAAAAACGGTTGTTAATAAAACAGAGCCTGTAAAGCCAGTTGTTTATCAAGTGTTTACCCGTTTATTTGGTAATACTCAAACCGCAAACATTCCATGGGGTACTAAAGAGCAAAATGGGGTGGGTAAGTTTGCTGATTTTAACGATGCTGCGCTTAAAGGCATTAAAGAATTAGGAACGACCCATGTGTGGTATACCGGCGTTTTACATCATGCCTTAGTGGGTGATTACACCGAATATGGAATTAGTCAGGATGATCCAGATGTGGTTAAAGGGCGTGCAGGCTCGCCCTATGCAATTAAAGATTATTACGATGTAAATCCTGATTTGGCGGTAAATGTTACCAACAGACTCGAAGAGTTTAGCGCGCTTATTGAACGTACCCACGATCATGATATGAAAGTGATAATAGACATTGTGCCCAATCACGTTGCACGTGATTACCACTCAACGGCTAAGCCTTATGGCGTTAAAGACTTTGGTGAACAAGACGATACCAGCAAAGACTATGATGTTAATAATAACTTTTATTATGTACCTGGTGAGTCATTTCAAGTGCCTTCGAGCGACAGTTATCAAGTGCTTGGCGGAAATTCTCATCCCTTAGCTGATGGTAAATTTAATGAAACACCGGCTAAATGGACAGGAAACGGTGCACGCTCTCCACAGCCTAATATAAACGACTGGTACGAAACAGTAAAAGTAAACTACGGTGTTAAACCCGATGGTAGCCTAGATTTTCCAACTTTACCTAAGGCGCTAGAAAACCAAGACTACCGCGCTCATTACGCCTTTTGGCAAGATAAAGAGTTGCCTAATAGCTGGTATAAATTTAGAAATATTGCGCTTTATTGGTTAGATAAAGGCGTGGATGGCTTTCGCTATGATATGGCTGAAATGGTGCCGGTTGAATTTTGGAGCTTTTTAAATTCATCGATAAAAATGCATAAACCCGATGCATTTTTACTTGCAGAAGTGTACAACCCATTGATGTACCGAACTTATATTCACCAAGGTAAAATGGATTACTTGTATGACAAAGTAGGCTTTTACGACACCTTAAAAGCCATAATGCAAGGCAAGCAAGCCGCAAGTAGTATTTTTAATGCTCAGCAAAAAGTGGCTGACATAGAACAACATATGCTGCACTTTTTAGAAAACCATGACGAGCAACGTATCGCAAGTCCTGATTTTGCCGGCGATGCCGCGTTGGGCAAGCCAGCAATGGTGGTCTCTCACTTAATCAGTCGCTCGCCAAGCTTGCTTTATTTTGGTCAAGATGTGGGTGAAGATGGCTCAGAAAACGCGGGGTTTGGTAGCCCAACTCGCACCAGTATTTTTGACTATATTGGTGTTCCTGCTCACCAAGCGTGGATGAACAACGGTAAATTTGATGGCGGTCAGTTAACAACTGAACAAGCGCAATTACGCCAATATTACATTTCAATTATGGCACTTAACGATTTACCAGCGATTGTTGCCGGCGATATGGCGCAACTGATGATCACGGGGAGTGACAGCGTGGTTGGTTTTGTGCGTACCTTAGGCCAACAATCATTATGGGTGCTGAGTAACTTTAGCCAAAAATCGCAAACGGTTACCGTTACACTTAGCCCGCACCAAGCTTTAACTCTCAAACCTAATTCAACGTTAAATGACCTGTTAGAGGCGCATAACGGTATTTTGGTTAATCACGATCAACAAAACGCCACCTTTACACTGACCCTTGATGCATTTAGTAGTGCGGTTTTAATTAATAAGGCTGAAAAATGAATAACAATAAAAACAAACCAGATTTAAGTTTTTGGCAAATTTGGAACATGTGCTTTGGCTTTTTAGGCATTCAATTTGGCTTTGCATTGCAAAACGGTAACGTAAGTCGGATTTTTCAAACCCTTGGCGCTAATGTCGACGATATTCCTATTTTGTGGGTAGCAGCACCACTTACCGGTTTAATTGTACAGCCAATTATTGGTTACTGGAGTGATAAAACGTGGGGTAAATTAGGTCGCCGTCGTCCGTTTTTTTTATACGGCGCTATTTTAACCACATTATCGTTATTTATTATGCCAAACTCACCAACACTTTGGATTGCAGCGGGCATGTTATGGATCATGGATGCATCGATTAACGTCACCATGGAACCATTTCGCGCCCTTGTAGGCGATAACCTACCAAACAAACAGCGTGCTACGGGCTATGCAATGCAAAGCTTTTTTATAGGCGTAGGCGCCGTGGTTGCTTCTGCACTGCCTTGGATGATGACAAACTGGTTTGATATTGCCAACACCGCCGCTGCAGGGCAAATTCCTGATTCAGTAAAGTACTCATTTTACTTTGGTGCAGTTGTATTGCTGGTCGCAGTGGGCTGGACAATTATAACCACCAAAGAATATTCACCTGAAGAATTGGCCGCATTTAATCAACAAGAGCAAGCTCAAGTTGAACAGACGCTTTGTGCACAAATTAACTTTAGTAAAGGCGGCAGTGTATTTACCGTGTTAGGGCTTGCCGTACTTGGTTTAGTCACGGGATTAAACCTAGAAAAAGAGCTGTACCTATTAGCAGCTGGGTTAGTGAGTTTTGGCGTAATTCAATTTATTGCAGCCGCACTACAAGCAAAAAGCCACACCAGCGGTGGCTTTTACCAAGTCGTTAACGATGTGTTCACCATGCCAGAGGCGATGAAACAACTTGCTTGGGTACAGTTTTTTAGCTGGTTTGCCTTATTTGCCATGTGGATTTACACCACCTCAGCGGTAACAAGTTTTCATTATGGTAGCAGCGACACAAGTTCAGCGGCGTATAACAATGGTGCAGACTGGGTGGGTATTTTATTTGCGGCTTACAACGGTTTTGCTGCATTGGCGGCTTTATGTATCCCGATCATCGTTAAGCGTGTTGGTTTAAAACTAGCACATGCACTTAACCTTATTTTAGGTGCGTTAGGTTTGGCGAGCTTTATGTTTATACAAGAACCGAGCTTACTTATTTGGCCAATGATAGGAATTGGTTTTGCGTGGGCGTCTATATTGTCGTTGCCTTACGCCATGTTAAGTACCTCAGTACCGAGTCATAAAATGGGTGTGTATATGGGAATATTTAACTTTTTTATTGTGATCCCACAATTATTAGCCGCCAGTGTACTTGGCCTGATACTCCGTCACTTTTTCCAAAATCAACCTATTTACGCATTGATGCTAGGTGCTGTGTCTTTTGTACTTGCAGCGGTTGCCGTACTGCGTGTTAAACAGTCTTAATTTAAGGGGCTAAAATGAAAAAATATAACCTAATTACCGCGACAATATTGGCCGCAGGCCTTGTAGGTTGTGGCGTGCAAAATACGCAAACCAGTGCAGTAGCGCAAACATCAGTGAGTGCGCCAGGCGCACCAGGCGAAGCCCCATTTTGGGCATACGCAGGCAAAACTGGGATAGGCACGTCTTTTGAGCAATACCAAAATGGCCATTACAGTGACGAAGCACCTACAGGTAAAGTGTCAAAAGTATGGTTTTCGATTGCCAAAGGGATGATCACCGAAACCATGTTCGGGCTTATTCATCAAGCGCAAATTAAAGACATGCAATTTGTTGTAGTCGGAAAAGATTTTACAGTCACTGAAGCTGACGATTTAGACGTTACCATTGATTACTTATACAAAGACGATAAAGGCCGCCCGTTATCATTAGCATACAAAGTAGTAAGCAAAGATAAGCAAGGTCGCTTTAGCCTCGAAAAACATATATTTACCGATCCAGACGGTCAAAGCTTATTTGTACGCAGTATTTTTAATACCCAGCTTGACGGTGTAAAAGCATATGTAACAATTAACCCGTATATAAACAACAACGGCTTAGATGACTTTGCAAAAACCACCGAGCAAGGGTTGGTAGCGTGGCAGGGCGATAATTACTTGTCATTGCAAGGTGCACAGCCATTTAAACAAACAAGTGTTGGTTTTACAGGTGTGAGCGATGGTTTAAGCCAGCTTAAAAAAACTCAGCAGCTTACCCGTGTTTATAAAACTACCGGTGAACAATCGGGTAATGTTAGCCTACTTGCAGAGCTGGGTGAAATTGGTGAAAACAGCCAGTTCGATTTAACCCTAAGCTTTGGTAACAACCAGCAATCAAGCTTTAAACAAGGGCAAGCTACGCTAGCCAAAGGTTACCAAGCTGTGCTTGATAATTACAACGGTAAAGGCGAAGCGCTTGGTTGGCAAGACTACCTGCAAAGCCTTGCACCGCTAAATAAAATGAGCGAACAAACCGCTGATAACGGCAAGTTACTTTACACCAGTGCTATGGTGTTAAAAGCGCAAGAAGACAAAACTCATGCTGGGGCACTTATTGCCTCTTTATCTAACCCATGGGGTGAAACCGTATCGGCGAAAACCGGCTCTACCGGTTACAAAGCGGTATGGGTGCGCGACTTTTATCAAGTTGCCATGGCGTTTATGGCCATGGGCGATACTGCAACAGCTAAAACCGCATTTGAATACCTTGAAAAAGTACAAGTAAACAGCAAAACCCCGGGCAACAACGGCGACACAGGTTGGTTTTTACAAAAAACGCACGTAGATGGCGAACTTGAATGGGTAGGCGTACAGCTAGACCAAACCGCTATGCCTATTATGCTAGCGTGGAAGCTTCATCAGGCAGATGTGTTAAGTGATGCTGAGCTAACTGATTGGTATACCCGCATGTTAAAACCGGCCGCTGACTTTTTGGTAGACGGTGGGCGCGCTAAAATCCTATGGAACGACATGCAAATAACCCCACCTGCGACTCAACAAGAGCGTTGGGAAGAGCAAGAAGGGTATTCGCCATCAACCACCGCTGCTGTTATTGCCGGTTTAATTACCGCCGCTGATATTGCAAAAATGGCAGGTGATGAGGTAAATGCTAAACGCTACCTTGCAACAGCAAAAAGTTACAACGCCGATATAGAAAGCATGATGTTTACCACCGCAGGAAATTTAGAATCAAACGCATCAGACGGCGAGTATTTTATACGTATTGGCCAAGACAAAGACGCCAATTCAAATACTAAAATTAACGCTAATAATGGCCGTGAAGGGTTTAATAAAAAGCAAATTCTCGATGGTGGATTTTTAGAGCTCGTTCGCTATGGCGTTCGTGATGCGCTAGCGCCTAGCATAGTAAAAACACTCCCAGAATATGATGACGAAACCCTAACCGATAACCTACAAGTAAAATACAGCTTTGAGTTTACTGACGGCAGCGGCACATTTGCAGGCTACCGCCGTTATGGTAACGACGGATACGGTGAAGACGAAGTAACGGGCGCTAACTATGCCGAAGGTGGAAAAAACAGCCCAGGGCAACGTGGGC
This sequence comes from Pseudoalteromonas sp. 23_GOM-1509m, assembly GCF_000518425.1. NCBI lineage: Bacteria > Pseudomonadati > Pseudomonadota > Gammaproteobacteria > Alteromonadales > Pseudoalteromonadaceae > Pseudoalteromonas > Pseudoalteromonas sp. 23_GOM-1509m. Next base: position 3,280 of record NZ_JADO01000015.1, on the reverse strand, counting down.
GAGTTTGGCCATTTTTTACCGGTGAACGTGGTCATTACGAAATTGCCGCTGCAAATGCCAATAATAGTTTAGATGCAACAAAACAACAGGCTATTAAAAATAGCTATGTAAAAGGGCTAGAGCAATTTGCTAACGAAGGCATGATGCTACCTGAACAAGTATGGGATGGCGTAGGCGTAAATAAAGCAGGATACACGTTAGGCGAGGGTACAAACTCGGCCACACCACTGGCGTGGACGCATGCTGAATACGTGAAGCTAGTGCGCTCACTAAGCGACAAACAAGTATGGGATCATTATCCGGTGGTAACTAACGCACTAAAATAACCACAAACTATCCGCAGTTCAGGTTAATTAACATAGCCGTAGTAAAATACGGCTATGTTATTTATTACAATAATAACGAGGCTGAAATGAAAACATTTACCTTGAGCGCATTAGCATTAGCAATCATGCTAACAGGCTGCCAAAGCGCACCATCATTAAATAACAACACGAATAACACCGAAACATCGCTACTAAATACTGAACAACACGCAACGCCTTGGTGGCAAAATGCGGTATTTTACCAAATTTGGCCCCGCAGTTTTTACGACAGCGATGCTGATGGCCATGGCGATTTTAATGGTATGACCCAAAAGCTCCCGTATCTACAAGAGCTTGGCGTTAACGCATTGTGGTTAACCCCGATGTTTGAAGCACCGTCGTATCATGGCTATGATTTTACTGAATTTTACCAAGTAGAAAACGACTACGGCAGCATGGCCGAGTTTGAAGCCTTTATAAAAGCTGCTGACGACAAAGGCATGAAAGTCATACTTGATTTAGTTATAAACCATATATCAAGTAACCATGAATGGTTTCAGCGTTCAGCAAAACAACAAGCTCCTTATGCAGATTACTTTATTTGGCGCGACGATATGCCAAAAGCAGGAAGTGGTTGGGGGCATGCTTGGAGTAATAACGACCAACCCGACGCAGTATGGCATTGGAATGAAACACGCCAGCAGTATTACTATGGTGCGTTTGGAGCAAGCCAACCTGACTTGAATTTACGCCACCCAGATGTTGTTGCCGAAATGGAAAAAATGGCTAAGTTTTGGCTTGATAAAGGCGTTGCTGGCTTTAGGTTAGACGCTGTACGCTTTGCCATGGAAAGCGGCGGCAATACACAGGCCGACACAGACGAAACCATAGCTTACTGGCAGCACTTTAATCAGTATGTAAAAAGTGTAAACCCTGAGGCATATTTGGTGGGTGAAGCCTGGGCAGATATTCCTGTGGCGGCAAAATACTACGGCGAAGGTAAAGGGCTTGATCAGGGCTTTGATTTTGAAGTGGGCTATAAAATACTGGGCTTATTAAAACCCAATGCCAGTGGTGAAGCGCAATTTGGCACCATGCAATCTAATCAACAAGTGAATACAGTTTATGCCAATGTGCTCAAACAAAATTTACAACAGCGTATTGATTCAAATGCACCGCTTGATTTTTTTGCACCGTTTTTAACTAATCACGACCAAGAACGTATCGCTTATCAACTTGCAGAGCACGACGATAAAGCAAAACTTGCCGCCGCCATGTTATTTAGCTCTCCTGGCACGCCGTATATTTATTACGGTGAAGAGATAGGCTTAACACAAGGTGGCACAGGTCACGATGTTTATAAACGTGCGCCTATGCAATGGGACAACAGCAATCAAGCCGGTTTTACCAAAGCTAAAACGAGCTGGGTTGAACAAAGTGAATTATTTGGTAAAGACTTTACAAGCTGGTGGCCTGAATTTTTAGCCGAGCAGCTTAGCGCAGGTGATCGCAATGTTAAAGTACAGCAAATGCAGCCAAACTCATTATGGCGCTTGTACCAGCACTTAATTTCGCAGAAAAAACAGCGCCCAGAGCTGGGTATTAAAGGCAGTTATGAATTAACGCAACACAACAACGGCCTAGTTGAAATAACCCGCGAGTTAAACGGCAGTAAAAGTATGTTTGTGCTTAACTTAACCGCTAACGCACAAAGCATTAGCAGTATTAAACGCGAGGGTTTTACGCCTAGCTGGCAACACGACCTCAATGGCGAGCAACTCGCTGGCTATGGTTTGTTGTTACTAAACAACACATTATAAATAGAATGCACACAAAAGGTGCTAACATACGTTAGCTCCTTTTGGTGAATGTGCTTTTATTGCATTACCTCCATGTTACAGCGCTTTTAATGAGTCATAAGTAGCTTAACTTCTTCTTACGTCATCGCGCTTATCATGAAAATGAATATAAGATGCAATCCATCACAGGTAGGTATTTACGGTACGTAATGAATACTGACGTACCAACATATAATCAGCGATATAATTTAAAAATGGGGAACGCATTTTCATATCATCACCAATATTGAAGGCTGTATAAATATACAGTCTAGTTGTTTTGCTCCCATATTCAAGAAAATGAGCGCTGAGCGCACTTTCTTCTTTCTTATTATATTTAGTAGCAAGAAAAAATTTTAGCTGGCAATGAGTTAAGTTATTTGTTAAAAAAGTAATTAATAAATATATTAGCGTGACGTTGGCAGAAACATACGCGACGAGCGCACTATCAAATTGTTAGGTGTTTCTAAGGTTTGGAGTTCAAATGGGATTTAAGTTTTGGTTCGTTAGAGCATTAAAAGTATTTCTTGGAGTAGCAGCCTTACTTTTTATAGTTGAGTTGCTTAAACAGCACTCAGTTCAAGAAGCATTAATTTTTGCTTGTACTTGGTCATTGATTACAACAGCAGTGTTTATATGTTCAAGACTATATCAATCACGTAAAGGTGTAGAGTGTGCTTTGTGCAATGATATTCCAGACAAAAGTGATAAAAACACCTAACAAGAATTTAAAGCGGGACTGCTAACAGTTTGCTCGGTTTCGCTACGCTACACATTTTAGCAAACAATTAACAGCCCCTTAAATGGGCGTTGGTATGACTCCCACTGTCAAGTTAAACGCACTGACCCTTGCCTAACTTTTTAAGCCATAATTACTTCTGCTCGAATTAGAGCGAGTTAATACATAGGATGAAGCAAGTAATGTCGTCGGTTATCTTGCTGATATTCGTTGATTATTACTATTTCTAGTAACAGAGCAGACCTTACTTAGTTCGTCGTGGCACCTGTCTTCAGTCTATGTTCGTGGTTCAATGCAGCGTTAGCTGCATTGCCATCCTAACGCCGTCGGTGGTTGTGCCACACCCGATGCTTGATCCCATGCACTAACTCTAATTCGTTTATCATGCGGGTACTCTT